>JAFZTG010000078.1 GCA_017618935.1 Bacteroidales bacterium
AAGTTGCTCCATGTTGTTGAAGTTGAATGCAGGAATTGCATAACCTCCGTTGATTGCTTTAGCAAACATTTCTTTTGTGTTCACCAAGCCAAGATCTTTGTAACTAATCATTTTTTATACGTTAAAATTGTTAAACAAATCTATCAACCTTTCGGTTTTTTATTTTCGTGTGCTAAAGTAAGAAAAAAAAATATACAAAGAATGGATTATACAATTTTTCTCTATATCACTTTTTTACAATGCAATTTAATCTTTTTGATTGCCCAATCGTAGTGGCTTGCCGTGGTGCTTACAAAGTAGGAGCCCAAGTCGCTTGTTCCCGTCCACGAAAAATGTTTTTTGGTGAACAATTCCTCATTGCTGTATTTTTCGGCAAGTGCGAGCACTTTTTTATGGCTTTCGGCAAGCATTTTTTTAGCATCATCAAGACTTGTGTTTTGATGGCGGTTCCAAAACATCACGTTCATTGCCCCGTAGGTTTTCCACGAATATTCTGCCGGCAAAAACGGACGGATGATTTTGCTGTTTGTGTTGTTTTGAACGAATTGTATCATCAGTTGATGCCATTCATACAAGTGGATTAGCACGTCGCGAACGTTTTTGTCACGTCCCCAGTGTGCTTCTTTTTTACTTGCATCGCCCGAAAAATCAAATGGTGAATTCATTTGATCTTCAGTCATGTTTGAAATCAATTCCATCAACTTCGCATAATTTTCCGCTGCGAATTTCAATAAATCTTCCTTGTTTCTTGCTCGTGGCATAGTATTGATTTTTTTGTTTGTCACAAAGATAGGAATATTTCAGTTTCTCGCAAAGACTAATTGATGTGATGTATTCATTGCTCTTACTTTTTAGTTAATCTTTCTTATTGATTATTATTTTCTGTGTTTCATTTCCATTTACAAGTATATATACGGATGCTTTTAGTTCTACAGAACCATTAACCAACGGAATTTCAGTACCTAAAACAGTGTATAATTTTGCATAAGGGAAATACACATACAATGTTTTACCCAGAACACTATATGTTTGATTCTTTGAAATGTCGAATACTGCTGTTTCGTCAATTATAACAAAAACGAATATTTTTACGAATCCAACAAAGGAAATGCAGTTTAGTTATTCTCTGCACTCTTCTTTTCGCGTTTGCGTTCGTTTTCGTCAAGAATAATTTTTCGCAAGCGGAGTGATTTCGGTGTTACTTCCAAATACTCGTCTTTACGGATATATTCCATACATTCTTCGAGCGACATTTTCTTTGCCGGAGCAATGGCAACTTTTTCGTCGGAGCCTGAAGCACGCATATTCGTAAGTTTCTTGCTCTTGCAAACGTTGATAACCAAGTCGTTTTCACGAACGTGTTCGCCAATCACTTGACCAGCATACACTTCTTCGCCTGGTTCAATAAAGAATGTTCCTCTGTCTTGCAATTTGTCAATTGCGTAAGCAAATGTTTGTCCCGTTTCCATTGCAATCAGCGCTCCGTTGTTTTTGTTCGGCATTTCGCCTTTCCATGGTTCAAAGCCCGTGAAAATGTGCGAAATGACGGCCTCTCCTTCGGTAGCGGTAAGCATGCTGCTGGTAAGTCCAATCAAACCACGCGACGGAATTGTAAATTCAAGATGAACACGATCGTTTTTCGAAATCATATTTTTCATCTCGCCCTTACGCTGCGTAATCAATTCAATTACTTTTCCTGAAAGACGTTCGGGAACGTGAACGGTAACTTGTTCCATTGGTTCACATTTCTGACCATCAATTTCTTTTATGATTACTTGTGGCTGACCAATTTGCATTTCGTAACCTTCACGACGCATAGTTTCAATCAATACTGACAAGTGCATGATTCCACGACCGAAAACATTGAATGAGTCGGCTGCACCAGTTTCTTCTATGCGAAGTGCAAGATTTTTCTCCAATTCTTTGTACAAACGTTCACGCAAGTGGCGAGATGTTACAAATTTTCCTTCTTTTCCGAAGAATGGCGAGTCATTGTTGGTAAATACCATCGACATAGTTGGTTCGTCAATCGTGATTGCAGGAAGAGCTTCGGGATTTTCGAAATCGGCAACCGTGTCACCAATATCAAATCCCTCTAAACCGACAATTGCGCAGATTTCGCCACATTGTACCTCAGTTTTGATTTTTTCCTTTCCTAAACCTTCGAACGTATATAATTCCTTGATTTTTGATTTCACGATAGTTCCGTCGCGTTTCACCAACGACACGTTTTGTCCGCCAATCAACGTTCCGCGGGCAATTCTTCCGACAGCGATTCTACCTATATATGAAGAATAGTCAAGCGATGTGATTCTCATCTGTGTTGTTCCTTCCACTTGTTTTGGCGCGGGAATCACTTCCAAGATAGTGTCGAGCAAATATGTGAAATCCGAGGTCGGTTTTCTCCAATCTGGACCCATCCAACCAATTTTTGAGGATCCATATACGGTACGGAAATCAAGTTGGTCTTCGGTTGCGTTAAGGTTGCACATCAAGTCAAACACTGCTTCGTTTGCACCTTCGGGGTCGCAGTTCGGCTTGTCAACCTTATTTACGACAACGATAGGTTTCAAATTCATTTCAATGGCTTTTCAAGCACGAAACGAGTTTGTGGCATGGGGCCTTCGAATGCGTCAACAAGGAGCAGACAGCCGTCAGCCATATTCAACACACGTTCTACCTCACCACCGAAATCGGAGTGTCCCGGAGTATCAATAATGTTGATTTTCACTCCTTTATAACGAACAGAAACGTTTTTTGAAAGAATCGTGA
The DNA here is from genome assembly GCA_017618935.1 of Bacteroidales bacterium. The sequence goes on from JAFZTG010000078.1 coordinate 2,773, forward strand.
TACCACGTTCACGTTCAAGGTCGTTGTTATCGAGTATTAAATCTCCCGTTTCTTCGTTTTCGCGAAATGTCTTTACTTGGTGAAGAATTCTGTCAACCAACGTAGTCTTTCCGTGGTCAACGTGTGCGATAATCGCAATGTTTCTAATGTCTTGCATCTGATTAATTTTAACGGCGGCAAATTTCGTTGAAAAATTCAGTATTACAATAGTTTTTATAAAATTTCAATAATAACATCTCATAGATTTCTTTGATTTTCTATCTTTGTAGCAAACAAATTCTATGAAACGGAAACTGCTCTTTTTGATTATTCTTTTGTGCGTTGTGGGCATAATTGTCCTCGTTGTCATCTTTTTAAGGAAGAATCAAGTTGTTGAAAATCAGGCATATAATGCAATTCCGGAAGATGCGGCTTTGATTGTCGATATTCCCGATATGAGCAAGGTAATGCCAATTGTTGCAAATCAGGAAAATGTTGTGTGGAACGGATTTGCTCAGTTCCCGTTTATTGAAAAAGGTAATGAATTTTTGTTGCGAATCGACTCTACAATCAAGGCGAACACCATTTTTGAAGATTTCGCCCACAATGAATTGTTGATGGTTGTGAAACAAATTGGAAAGAACAAGTTGGATTACCTTTATATTATACCTGTAAAAAAGGATAACAATCAAGATATTCAGTTGTTTATTGAAAATGTGCTGAATCTGAAAAACGAGTCAACTTATTCGTTTGACAAGAAAGAAGAGATTTTTACTTCTATTGATGAGCAAACGCACACAAGTTACGCCTATGCCATAAGCAAGAACACATTGTTACTGAGTGAGTCGAAAGTTCTGGTTGAAACAGCGTTGAAGGGACTTTGGGAGAATAAGAACATTATGAGCAATGCGGATTTTACGAAAGTAAAACCGAACGACACGAAAGTTCCCGCAAAAATTTATTTCCACTACGACCGAATGGCTGAGATATTTAAACTGTCTGCATCGGAGGAATATATTTCCCGTTTGAAGGATTTTCCGCAAATTGGTAGTTGGACGGAATTAGACTTATCGAAGAAAAACGACATTGTGCGTTTGAATGGTTTTGTGACGACAGATTCCATTCATTTTGACGGAGAATACTTTAACTTGTTTGAAGGTCAAAAATTAGTTCGTGGCAATGTATGCTCAATTTTACCTGTCTCAACCTCTCATTTTATTGCCATAGGCTTGAGTAACAAGGATAAATACAAGGAGAACTATAAAAATTATTTAAGAAAAAACAGTTACTTCAATTCATACGAAAAAGGATTGAGCGCCTTGAATAGCGCCTTTTCGGCTGATACAAAGGTGAATGTCGCAGAAATGATGTATTCGTGGATTGACGATGAACTTGCATTTGCAATGATGCCGTCGTTTACCGACAATTTATATGACAACACGTTTGCTATCCTGAAAATTAAAAGTATCAAAACGGTTGTTTCCGATTTAGAGAAGTTGCAAAGCAATTACGAGAAGAAAAATCAGGGATTTGTCGCTTCGTCGAAAATTTACGTCGCACCATCGGGAGAGGAATTTACGCTGTATCAACTGCCTATAACAAAAATGCCGCAGACGATTTGGGGCAATTTGTTTTCGCACGTCGGGGCAAAATATGTAACCATAGTTGATTCGTATGTGATTTTCGCCAATTCCGAACAGTCGTGCGTGGCATTTATCAATGAATACGACAGAGGTATGACGCTTGCTTCGGATTCAAATTATGGAAGATTTGATGACAACGTGAAATCGGCATATTCGTTATATGCATATTATTCTATCCCTCAATCGTTGGAGGTGTTCAAAGGATTTTTTGATGCGAACCGTGCCGGATTTTTTGACCAGTTTGCACCTCAACTCAAAACAATGGACGCAATCTCGTACCAGATTATTGCCGACGAGGGAAATAAACTGTACAATGACGTCGTAATCTCCTTATCGACACAAAAATCGGGAAAACCCGAATGTGATTGGAAAATGGCATTAGACACATCGCTCATTTCTCAACCTGTGAGTTTCGTCTCTCATAGAGGCGAGTCGCTGTTGTTGTTTCAAGATGGCTACAACGTATTGCACCTTGTTGAGGAATCAACGGGTAAAAACCTATGGAACAAACAGTTAGATGGTCCGATAATGGGTACTGTCAATTTTGTCGATGCGTTGGCAAACAACAAGCAGCAATACTTGTTCAACACGGCAAAAACGGTGTATTTGCTTGATAGAAATGGCGAAAATGTGGGTAATTTTCCTCTGACATTGCAAAAAAATGCATCGGTAGGCATAGCCGTGTTTGACTATGATAAAAACAAAAAATACAGAATGTTGATTCCAAATGATGACAACACATTGGAAATGTTCGCTTTGGAAGGTGGTTTGTGGTCAAAAATCAACGACTGGAGCGTTCCTGTGGAAAGTCCTATCGTTACAACTCCACGTCACTTTGTTGATGCAGGGAAAGATTATATTGTTTTTGCTGACAAATACCACGTGTATGTGGTGAACAGAAGGGGGGAAACCAGAATTGACATTTCCGAATTGATAGAAAAAGCGCCAAACTCCACGATTGCTTTTGAGTCGGGAGCCCAACCCCAATTATCTCGCTTTATCACGACCGACGTGGATGGCGTAGTGAAGGAAATATTCTTGGATGGAACAGTTCAATCCACAACATTGACAAGTGTTTCGGCAAATCACTATTTCTTATTTGCCGATGTTACCAATGACGGTAACGGTGACTATGTGTTTGTTGACGAAAACAAGGTAGGTGTTTTCAGCGCAGGGAAGAAAATCTTTACCTATTCGGCGAATGACGTATTGTCGAAACCGTTCATTTTCCAATATGATGGCGATACGAAAATTGCCGCGTTAGACGAGAAAAACGAGAAATTATATGTCATAAATAGCGACGGTTCGTTGTATAAAGGTTTTCCGGTAACGGGCAAGAATAATTTCTACGCTCGAGGAAAAGAACAATGTTTCAATGTGATTGTGGAAGGCGAACAAAAATTGTTGTACAATTATAGAGTTCGCTAAAAATTGATTTCCCTTGTCTTATCGGGTAAAACGGCAATTGTAACGTGGAGCGTGTCGCCTGGCAATAAAGGCTCTGCAATGTCTGGCCATTCAATTAGACAAAGGTTTCCACTATAAAAATAATCTTCGGCGCCTATATTTTGTAGGTCGGCGATTGTCTCCAACCGATAGAGGTCGAAATGATAAATCGTTTCATTCGATGGGGTGAGATATTCGTTGATGATGGCAAACGTTGGACTTGCAACGTTGTCGGTAACACCAAATTCGGAACATAATGCTTTGATGAACGTGGTCTTGCCAGCGCCCATTTCACCATGGAACGCTATTACTTTGTGCCCTTGGATGGCATTCTTGAATTCTCGCGCCGCTTGGGCTATCTCGTCTATTGAGTTAATTGTGATTGTCTTCATGTTCCGTTTTTGTTATTCGTAGCGAAGTGCCACAATCGGGTCTAAATTTGCAGCTTTTTTTGCAGGATACCACCCAAAGAATATTCCCGTTACTGCACATACCAAGAATGAAATAAGTAACGACGACCCCGTAATGATTGTCGGCCATTGCGTGAATATGGTCGTCACTTTTGCTGCGGTAATGCCGAAAATCACTCCGATGATACCTCCTGTGACGCTGATAAATATTGCTTCGGTAAGAAATTGGAGCAGAATATCTCTGCTTCGTGCTCCCACAGCCATACGCAGACCTATTTCGCGTGTACGTTCCTTCACCGACACATACATAATGTTCATAATGCCTATACCACCAATAAGCAGCGATATTCCTGCGATAGCGACCAACAACGTCGTGAGGATGCTGGTTGTAGAATTTGCGGTGGAGAGAAGTTCTTCCATCGACATGATACGGAACGGATCGTTTGTGCCATCGCTTTTGTGGACTCTCCTCAATATTTCGGTTACTTCGTCAACGGCTTGTTGAGCGACGCTTTCACTTTTTGCCGAGGCAACAATCGAATTGACATAGGTGATTGCCATAATTCGCTTTTGTACAGTCGTAAACGGAGCAAGAATCACATTGTCCTGATCTTGTCCCCACGTGTTTTCGCCTTTGGATTCCAGTACGCCAATGACTTGGAACGGCGTATTTTTGAAACGGATGGTTTTTCCGATGGGATTCCCGTTGCCGAAAAGGTTTGTAACCACCGTCTGACCTATGACAACCACTTTCGACGATTGTGCGATATGTCGTTCGGTGAACATGCTTCCTTTGCTGAGTTCCATTTTCTTGATTTCAAGATAATCGGGATATACTCCATAAATAGTTGATGGCCAGTTGTTTGCTTCGTGGATTGTTTGTCCTCCGCTTTGTACTATAGGCGAAACGTGATCAACAAATTCCACTTCTTTTTGGATTGCTTCCACGTCTTTCAACGTCATGCTTCGTTGCGAACCGTCGTCAATTCTAACACCACCGACACGTTCAGAGCCGGGACGGATGGTAATCATATTAGATCCCATCTGTGAGATTTGTGCCGTGATGCTCTGCTTTGAACCTTCTCCAATGGCAAGCATTGTAATTACCGAACCTACACCGATGATGATACCCAGCATTGTGAGGAATGTTCTCAATTTATTGAGAATCACTGCTTTCCATGCTACTTTTACTAAGTTCGAGAAGACCATAATAAATTAACTGACGATTATTTACTACTAATCAATATATCTTGTAATAAATCAATCAAAAATACAATATTTTTTAAAGAAAATGTAAAATCAAGAGTACATATTATAATGTATATACTTTTAGAAAAGAAGTTTTAAATCTCAATTAGTTTTATTTCCTCAAGAATTTATATTTTTGTATTCGTAGCAGAATGCAAACTTGTAACTGCTTGTGTTTAATTTTAAGAAAAAACTATGTCAATTTTCAAGGACAAAATTTTAATGATTACTGGCGGAACGGGGAGTTTCGGTAACGCAGTTCTCAACCGTTTTTTACGTACTGATATAGGTGAAATCAGAATATTTTCTCGTGACGAAAAGAAACAAGACGATATGCGTCACGAATATCAAGCGAAATATCCCGATGTAGCAAGCAAAATCAAATTTTACATTGGCGACGTTCGTAATAAGTCAACGTTGAAATACGCCACGCAAGGTGTCGATTATATTTTCCATGCGGCAGCGTTGAAACAGGTTCCATCGTGTGAGTTTTTCCCTATGGAAGCAGTTAAAACGAATGTGATTGGAACAGACAACGTGTTGGATGCGGCTATTGACGCAGGCGTGAAGTGTGTCATCTGCCTTTCGACCGATAAAGCTGCATATCCCATCAATGCTATGGGAATAACGAAGGCTATAGAAGAAAAAATTGCGGTTGCCAAAAGTCGTTATTCGGGAAATACCAAAATTTGTTGCACTCGCTATGGTAATGTTATGTGCAGTCGCGGTTCAGTGATTCCTTTGTGGATAGACCAAATCCGAAATGGAAATCCTATCACGTTGACGGAACCTAAAATGACTCGTTTTATCATGTCGCTTGAAGAAGCAGTTGATTTGGTGCTTTTTGCCTTTGAACACGGTCAAAATGGTGATATTCTTGTGCAGAAAGCTCCTGCATGTACTATTCAGACGCAAGCCGAAGCAGTGTGTGAATTATTTGGTGGAAATAAAAATGATATTAGGGTGATCGGTATTCGTCATGGTGAAAAAATGTACGAAACGCTTTTGACCAACGAGGAATGTGCAAAAGCCGAGGATATGGGAAATTTCTATCGAGTTCCGGCCGACAACCGTACGTTGAATTACGACAAATATTTTACCGAAGGAGATGAAAAACGAGTAACGCTTACAGAGTTTAATTCTGATAATACTCGTCGATTGAATTTGGAAGAAACAAAGGCAAAGATTGCCGCCCTTGAGTATATACAAAATGAACTCAAAGGTGTTGTGAATATTGCTAAATAATTTTTTGTATGCATATTCTTGTTACAGGCGCAAAAGGATTTGTAGGGAAAAACTTATGTTGTGTTCTCAATAATATCAAAGAGGGCAAGGATCGTACGCATCAAGGTCTTACAATAGACGAAGTGTATGAATATGACTTGGATTCTACACAGGAACAACTTGATTCTTGGTGCGCAAAGGCAGATTTTGTATTCAACCTTGCAGGAGTGAATCGTCCGCAAAATCAAGATGAATTTATGAAAGGAAATTTTGGTTTTGCAAGCACGCTTCTTGACACGTTGAAAAAGCATAGAAATACATGCCCTGTAATGCTGTCTAGTTCGCAACAGGCTTCACTTACCGGTCGTTTCGGTAATTCGGAGTATGGTCGTAGCAAGAAAGCTGGCGAAGATTTATTTTTGGATTATAGCAAAGAAACTGGAGCAAAAGTGCTTGTATATCGTTTCCCGAATTTGTTTGGAAAATGGTGCAGACCAAATTACAATAGCGCGGTTGCCACGTTTTGTAACAATATAGCCAACGATTTACCTATTCAAGTCAATGATGCGAGCGTGGAGCTTGAACTTCTTTACATTGATGATCTTGTGACAGAAATGATAGATGCTTTGCAAGGTAACGAACATCATTGTGAATTTGAAGGATTGGAGGTGATTCCATGCGAGGGTAAATACTGTTATTGCCCTATTACACATAAAATTACGCTTGGAGAAATTGTAGATCTGCTTCATCAATTTGCGGAGCAACCCAAAACGTTGTTGATACCAGAAATACCTGCAAATAGTTTTGCGAAGAAATTATATAGCACTTATTTATCATATCTTCCCAAGGAAAAAATTGCGTTCCCGCTCAAGATGAATAAAGATGACAGAGGTTCCTTTACGGAACTTGTGCATACGTTGAATTGTGGTCAGGTGAGTATCAATATCTCAAAACCCGGAATAACCAAAGGACAGCATTGGCACAATACAAAGTGGGAATTTTTTATTGTCGTTTCGGGGCATGGTCTTATTCAAGAACGCGAGATAGGAAGCGACGAAGTGATTGAATTTGAGGTGAATGGCGATGATATTCAGTGCATTCACATGTTGCCTGGATACACTCATAATATCATTAATCTTTCGGAAACAGAAAATTTAGTGACAGTTATGTACTGCAACGAGATTTTTGATTCCACGAGACCTGACACCTATTTTGAACCTGTAAAAAAGTAAGTTATGGAAATGAAACAACCTAAATTCGATTATTCCGACATTGCTTGGAAAGAAAATGGCAAATTGAAGCTTGTGATTGTAGTAGGTACGCGTCCTGAAATTATTCGCCTTGCTGCCGTCATCAACAAGTGTCGTGAGTATTTTGACGTCATTCTTGCACATACGGGTCAGAATTACGACTACAACCTAAATGGCATTTTTTTCAAGGATTTGAAGCTTGCCGCCCCCGAAGTATATATGGATGCGGTTGGTGACGACCTTGGTGCCACCTGTGGAAATATCATAAACTGTGCATATAAATTGTTTGCACAAACCAAGCCCGATGCTGTTTTAGTGCTTGGCGACACAAATTCATGTTTGAGTGTGATTGGAGCAAAACGACTTCATATACCTATTTTTCACATGGAAGCGGGAAATCGCTGCAAGGACGAATGTCTTCCCGAAGAAACCAATCGTCGAATAGTTGATATTATCAGCGATGTGAATTTGGCATATAGCGAACACGCCCGTCGGTACTTGGCTGATTGCGGTATTCCTAAGGAACGCACATACGTGACAGGTTCTCCGATGGCGGAGGTGCTTCACCAAAATTTGAAAGAAATTGAGGCCTCAAATATTTTGCAAACGTTGCAATTAAAGCCGCGTGGCTATATTCATTTGTCGGCTCATAGAGAAGAAAATATCGATACGGAGAAGAATTTCTTGTCATTGTTTTCCGCCATCAACAAAATGGCAGAGAAATATGATATGCCAATTTTATATAGTTGTCATCCTCGTTCCCGCAAACGTCTGGAACAGAGTGGTTTCAAGCTTGACAAACGTGTGATTATGCACGAGCCGTTGGGCTTTCACGATTATAACTGTCTGCAAATGCACGCTTTTTGTGTTGTTTCTGACTCAGGTACGCTACCCGAAGAATCGTCGTTCTTCTTGTCGGTTGGTCATCCCATTGCTGCCGTGTGTATAAGAACCTCCACCGAACGTCCAGAAGCGCTGGATAAGGCATGTTTCATTTTGAGCGGAATCGACGAAACAGGATTATTACAGTCGGTTGACCTTGCTGTTGAAATGCTGAAAAATGGTGATTTAGGGCAACCTGTACAAGATTATGTCGATGAAAACGTCAGTACCAAGGTTGTGAAGATAATTCAAAGCTATGTAGGCGTTGTAAATAAAATGGTTTGGAGAAAGGATAAATAATTATTGATTGAAAATTTTCGTTTTTCAATTTAATTGATACATTTGTGCTAAATATAGCGCGTTATGAAACATTATTTTTCTATTATAGCATTGTTGTTGCTGTTTTTTCAGACGAGTGCACAAAGTGCGTTCGTAACGGTTGGCGGCGAGGCAACAGGTGAAGGAGGTACGGCAAGTTTCTCTGTCGGACAAGTGGTATATACATCTACGGAAGATAACCAATATACAATCTCCGAAGGAGTACAACAAGCTTATACCATAAAAGATATAACGCCCGACGCCATAAAGAGCCTTGTAAACATTGAACTTGTAGCGTATCCAAACCCTACGTCCGATGTGTTACACCTTTCGGTAAAAGATGCTGCCATTGATAAATTGAGTTATTCAATCAGCGATGTGAAAGGTCGTTTGCAAGAAACAGGCACAATATTGGGAGCAGAATCAACTCTTCAATTCTCCCAATACCTTGCTGGTGTTTACTTTGTCGAGGTAAAAAAAGATGGAAAATTGGTAAAACGATTTGAAATCTTAAAGAACTAATACACATACTATTTTTATAATTTTCATAGAGGTGTTGTATTCAAAAGAATACAACACCTCATTTTTTTTATTTGTACTTAATTCATTTGAGAAAAATACTATCTTTGTAAAAAACTGAAGAAGAAATTGAAAAGTAGTTTTTCTATACAAATTTTTAGTAGAATATGCTTTATATTCTTGGTATTCTTCGCTTTGTGTCCTAATTACATTTTTGCACAAGACTACGATTTTTCAGCAAGTGAAGTAAGTGGCTGTTCTCCTTTGAAAGTTATCTTCAAGAACTTGACACAGGAATCGATTATCAACGACTACACGTATGAATGGACCGTGGAACAAGGAAAATATTCCACACAACCCGACAGCGTTCAAAATACCTATATCAATCCCGGGACATACACGGTGACAATGAAAGTGTACGACAAAAGCAAGAAACTTGTTGAAACCGTCACTAAAGAAAATTACATCACCGTATTTCGCGACCCCGACGTAGTCATCGCAAGCGACAAGCCTTCGACTTGCGAAAACAAGCCATTTCAATTTTCTATCGAATCTATTGATTCAGACGCTGAGATTGTTTCCTACACGTGGATTATGTCAGATGGTTCAAGTTATCTGATTGACACTATTCCACCCCACATATTCGGTTTTGCGGGCGATTTCAATGTTTTTCTTTCCATCACCAATGCTAACGGTTGCTCCAACCGCGAACGAAAATCCATCACGGTGACCACGTTCAACGACTATCCAGCAGTTTCGTTCATGGCAAGCAAGACGCGTTCGTGCGATCCACAACTCACGGTAACGTTTACTAACCAAACCGAAAACGATGAAAACATTACCTCATACCATTGGAATTTTGGCGATGGAAGCGAATATGACGGAAAAACACCGCCAAGCCACACTTACAACGGATTTGGCAATTATACTCCAATGCTCACAGCAACGGCAAAGTCAGAATGTACCTCAACATCGGCACGACGTATTCAACTTATTGACTACAAACCGGCAATCTCCATCACCGACAAATCGCCCGAAGTAACCTTCGACGTGGCAAATTACAACACATATATGGAACAAGACTCGCTCAGCACGTGTCCGTGCAAGAATCATGGTCCGAAACAAATTGATTACAAGGTAATTACCGACGCAAACAAAGCGTGCATAGGTCCCATCACGTTCACCGACTCCACACTGAGCAACGACAACATTTCGTGGGAATGGACATTAAAGAAAAAAGATCCTGTAACACAGCAACTTACCGAAATTGCGACATCAAAGAGCAAATCATTCACAGAAGATATTACCGAAAGTGGAACATACGTTGTGACAATGAAGACAAGCAATGGTGTATGTACGGGAGAAAAGACCAGAACGTTCACTGTTGAAGAACCTCTTGACATCACCGTAAAACCAGAAACTGGCTTCTATTGCGACAATCCAGCAAAAGTGGAATATTCCGCCACCAGCAACATTCCAGGGACTAATTTCCTTTGGTATTTCCAAAATAGCAAAACGCTTTATTTAGGTGACACCTACACGGCAACCTACGCCCAAGAAGGTTCATATCAAAGTAAACTATATGCTATTTCACCAAACTCGTGCAAATATTCTCAGGTGACCTCAAAAAATATTGAAGTCGCACGGCCACAATTGGCTGATCAATCATACAGCGACATATATACTCGTGGTCACTTTTATAACAGAAAACCCAAAAGCGGCTGCAAACCACTTGAAGTTGATTTTGATGTTTTTTATTGGTATCACACTGACCAAGATTCTATAAAATCCATCACGTGGTATTTTGATGATAAAAATCAATCAACATTTGAGACGACTTACGACCACAAAATAAAAGATGGTCGCAACTTTGCTAATTTCACCTATGTTGATACTGGCGTATATGCTCCAAGAGTATTTCTACAAACTTATAAAGGATGTTCCGACGCCATAGATGAACTTACAGCAACTCTAAACCCAATTACGGTGGGCGACATACCCGACATTACCATTTCATATGACAAAACAGAAATGTGTGCCGATGACGAACTCGAAATAAAAATCTCATTTAACGACGAAGCGGAACGATATTTATCACAATTCGACACTGTAAGCATAACATTTACTACTGATAACAGTCTCTATTATAGAAAGACCGTAGAACGAAGTCCTATTGAAGAATCCATTAAAGTTCGGTTCGACGACACAATTGGTATTCATACTTCAAGCTATATGGTCTCTGACAACGGTTGCCGTATCAATGTAAACGACGGACATCAAGTAATGATAAACGGACCTCTTATATCAATGGGACTTTCAGAAACCGATTGCGACAATCCATATAACTATGACGCTTTTTTCTGGAAAAAAATGGGAGCGACTTCGTGGGATTGGGTCATAAAGACAAAAACAGATTCCATAAAAATCGCAGAAAATATAGACACTGTCCATATTGATTTTAGAGATTATGGCGGCCGTGGGAAATATACCATTGCGGTTTATGCCAGAAACAACGATGCCGGATGCGAAATGGTCGATAGTATGCAGTTGCAAGTAACCGAAATCATTGGCGAATTTGATATGAAACACGACACATATTGTCTTAACTCCACCGTTGATTTTGTCCTAAATACCGATATGGGACAAGACATTAGCCAATGGAAATGGTTTTACAATTGGAACGACTCGACGGCATCGGCAGTTTTTGCAACCAGAGTTGGCGGTGGAATTGAACGACATGACCAACCATATTCTACGACCGAAATTGACGAATGTGGAAATATCTATACCGTAGAACATTGGCCTCCACCAAGCATGTACTACAAAATCGATACAACCAACATTACACACATCTCGGTTGTGACAAGCGACATTCATGGGTGCACTGATACAATAAGGAAACCCATACAAATCGTCGCTCCCAAGGCTGACTTCACGTGCGACGTGCCATCGGACTGTCTTCCCTATTTGGCGACATTCTCCGAAATAAACGCCACTCCTACTGCTATTAAACAACGCAAATGGTACATTGATGGCAAACTTATCGACAACACTAACTTGACAGAAGTTTCGGACTCCATCAAGACGCAAGGTTATAAGACAGTGATGCTCATCGTGGAAGATGATTTTGGATGTCGCGACACGGCAACGAAAATCAACTATATCAAACCCGTGGTTCCAAACACGTCGTTCCGAGTTGATCATCCAAAATTATGCCTTGGATT
>JAFZTG010000079.1 GCA_017618935.1 Bacteroidales bacterium
AAGATGGAACAGAAAAAAACATTGCATTCTCGTGTCGTTTTTGGAACTGTACTTATTGTAATTGGAGTATTTTTCCTTTTGGCGAATTTGGCTATTGATTTGTTGGGAATTTGGCGTGACGCTGTGCTTTCATTCCCAATGTTGCTGATTCTTTTCGGCCTTATGCTTTTAAGCGGAAAACATTGGGTTAGTGGTCTGTTATTTGTCGGTGTAGGTACATTTTATATTTTGCCACACATACCGTATCATATTGTAAATGAAGATTTTGTGTCAACCTGGTGGCCCGGGCTTCTGATTTATGCCGGCGTGATTATGCTTTTGTTTCGGAATGTTACTGTTCCCGAATCGAAGGAGAAAACTTACCACAGCGACAATATGCACGATGCCGATGTAACATTCGACGAGTCCGGAAAAATTAATTGCCGTATTTCGTTTTCGGGCGAACGACAAGTGTATAACGAACCTGTATTGAAAGGTGGCGAAATTGACGTGAATTTTGGTGGTTTGGAACTTGATTTGCGTAATACCACATTGCCCGAAGGCGAAACAATTCTTAATATCAACGCTCATTTGGGCGGCGTTTCGTTGGTCGTTCCCGATAATTGGAATATAGAAATTGACACGAGCGGTTTTGGTGGTTTTGCTGACAAAAGAAAGAAAACTACCGTCGCCGAACCAAATAAGAAATTGATTTTAGTCGTGAGAACCTTCTTGGGTGGAGGCGAAGTACGATAATGGCAAAGACTGTCGGCTTTTATACGTTAGGGTGTAAGATGAATTACGCCGAAACCGAGACGCTTTCTCGCAAGATGAAAGGTGCTGGTTTCCAACAAGTTAATTTTAACGGAATTGCAGATTATTATGTTGTAAATTCTTGTAGCGTGACGGAGTCGGCCAACAAGAAAAGTCGCCAGGCAATTCGTGCCGCACATCGCCGAAATCCGCAGGCAAGAATCATTGTGGTAGGTTGCTATGCTCAGTTGAAAGCAGAAGAAATCTCTGAAATAGAAGGTGTTGCGTTAGTCCTTGGAGTAAAGGAGAAATTCAATATAGTTGAACGTATTCGCGAATTTGAGGAAAAACAGACCGTTTTGTCGTGTGTTTCCACAATCAGCGAGGTGGATTCTTTCAGTCCGTCGTATTCGTGTTCCGAACGAACTCGTGCTTTTTTGAAAGTCCAGGACGGATGTAATTATCGTTGCTCATATTGTACTATTCCACTGGCTCGTGGCAAAAGTAGAAATACATCAATCGCATCGTTGGTGCGACAAGCCGAGGAAATTGCGGAACGGGGAGTGAAGGAAATAGTACTGAGCGGTATCAATATTGGTGATTTCGGTCAAACGACGGGCGAGAAGTTTGTCGATTTGGTGAAGGCGCTCGATGCGGTGCATGGCATTGAACGCTATAGAATTTCGTCAATTGAACCGAATCTGATAACGTCCGAAATAATTGACTATGTCGCTCGTTCACGGGCATTTATGCCACATTTTCATATCCCGTTGCAATGTGGCTGTGACGAGGTGTTACGCCTCATGCGTCGTCGCTACAATACCGACTTTTTTAGAAAGAAAATAGAGGAGATTCAGACAAAAATTCCCGATGTTTTTATTGGAATGGACGTCATGGTCGGCTCGATGGGCGAAACGGACGAGTACTTTAAGAAATCATACGATTTTATTGAATCGTTGGGAATTAGTTTCGTACACGTTTTTACCTATTCCGAACGTGAAAACACCGATGCGTTGAAAATCACGCCTCGTGTTCAGGAATCGGTGCGGACGGAGAGAAGTGCCGTGCTGCATACTTTGTCGGAAAGAATGCACCAGGATTTTTATAAGAGATTTGACGGGAAAATTCGTCCCGTTTTGTTTGAAACGAAAACAAAAGACGGCTTTTACGTCGGCTTTACCGACAATTATATTCGCGTACAAGCAAAAATTCCGTATAATGCCCGTAATCAAATTATTGCCGTTAAATTGCAATATAAAGACGGGGAAATGTTTGGTGAGGTGATTTCTAAATAAGGAAAAACAACCTTATTTCTTTTCGGTAACCGCCGTAGGATATTGTTTTTTGAATGCCAAGATTCCGCCTTGCATATTATAAACCTCGCTGAAACCGAGTTCAACCATAATGTTCATGGCATTCAAACTTCTTTTTCCTGAACGACAATACACCAGCACGGGTTTTGTCTTGTCCAAGACTTGAATATTGTCCTTGAAACTTGGATTCTTGTAGTCTATATTGACTGCTTTTTGAATGGCAGTAGAATCAAATTCTTGAGGCGTTCTCACATCTACTATCTGCAATTTCTTCGTGTTGTTTATGAGTTGCATTGATTCCTCAATAGAAATGGAATGTTGAGCAAATCCAAAGAATGGAATCATTAGTAAAAGACAAAATGCAAGTCGTTTCATAGCAAATTCATTTAGAAAGTGTAAAAAAACAAAAAGCCCAACTATTTGTTGAGCTTTTGCGGTGTGGACGGGACTCGAACCCGCGACCCTCGGCGTGACAGGCCGATATTCTAACCAGCTGAACTACCACACCAGTTTTTCGACGTGCAAATATACATATTCTTTCTTTCTTGCAAATGATTTTGCCGTGTTTTTTGAAAAAAAATGATATGTTCTTTTAAGTGATTGAAAATCAAATAAAAAAGGCAAACGATTTGTTTGCCTTTTTGTATAAATAAAGGGTGATTCCACTAATTTAAGCTTTCAGCACCGCTTCTTCCGTGACAGTTTTTGTATTTTTTACCGCTTCCACACGGACAAGGATCGTTTCTTCCAATCTTGATCTCGTTATGAACCGGCATTTGTTTTTGTTTCTCACGAGTATCCTGCATATTGTTCGTTTGTCCTTGTGAGATGTCGTCTTTGCGTGTTTGCATGTTGCTCATCGAAGAACGACGACGTTCTTGTGCCTCTTGTGCTTCGGCTTGAACAGGAATGTGTGCCTTCAATACGCAAGAAACAACTTCCTTATTGACTTTTTCAAGCATTGCCTGGAACAAGTCGAATGACTCGAACTTATAAATCAACAGAGGATCTTTGTGCTCGTATGAAGCATTTTGTACCGATTGTTTCAAATCGTCGAGTTCACGCAAATGTTCTTTCCACGCCTCGTCAATGCTGACCAAAATGATTGTCTTCAAGAATGAACGGACAAGTTCGCGACCTTCGGTTTTTGCTGCTTTCTCAAGGTTTGTCACAACACTAAAGATACGACGGCCGTCGGAAATAGGAACGACAATGTTTTTGTATGTTGCACTTTGTTCCGTGAAAACTTTCTGAACGACAGGATTTGCCTGCTTTGCAATGGTTTGCACACGATTGTTGTAAATTTCAAGCAATGCGTTGTAGATTTTTTCTACAATCTCTTCCTGACCTAAACGCAAGTACTCTTGTTCGTTGATTGGACATTCCAAAGAAAGGATTCGTAGCAATTCCATCTTAAATTCTTCGAAATCAATTACGCCGTGGGCATTTGAAACAATGCTCAGACAAACGTCGTACATCATATTTGCGAAGTCAATGCCAATACGGTCACCAAATAGGGCGTGGCGACGTTTTGTGTAAACCACCTCACGTTGTGAGTTCATTACGTCGTCGTATTCCAACAAACGTTTACGAATACCGAAGAAATTTTCTTCCACCTTTTTCTGGGCACGTTCAATTGATTTTGAAATCATTGAATGTTGAATCACTTCACCTTCTTCCAAGCCCATTCTATCCATGATTCCGGCGATTCGTTCCGAACCGAACTTACGCATCAAATCGTCTTCCAAGGAAACAAAGAACTGAGAACTTCCCGGGTCTCCCTGACGACCGGCACGACCACGCAACTGACGGTCAACACGACGAGAGTCGTGACGTTCAGTACCAATGATAGCAAGACCGCCAGCTTCCTTGACTTCTGGCGAAAGCTTGATATCGGTACCACGACCAGCCATATTCGTCGCAATGGTTATATGTCCAGGTTGACCTGCCATTGCTACAATCTCAGCTTCTTTCTGGTGTAATTTCGCATTCAACACCGTATGAGGCAATTTTCTACGGTCAAGCATACGAGAAAGCAATTCCGAAATCTCAACCGAAGTCGTACCAACCAAAACAGGACGACCAACCTTGATAAGTTCCTCGATATGGTCGATAACGGCATTGTATTTTTCGCGACGAGTTTTGTAGATTAAATCGTCGTAATCCAGACGAGCAATAGGTTTGTTGGTTGGTGCAACCACAACCTCCATTTTGTAAATGTCCCAGAACTCTTTTGCTTCCGTAACGGCGGTACCAGTCATACCTGCAAGTTTCTTGTACATACGGAAATAGTTCTGCAACGTGATGGTTGCGTGCGTTTGCGTAGCTGCCTCGACTTTCACACGCTCTTTTGCTTCTATTGCTTGGTGAAGTCCGTCGGAATAACGACGACCTTCCATAATACGACCTGTTTGTTCGTCAACAATCTTCACCTGATTGTCGATAACCACGTATTCTTGGTCGATAGAGAACAATGCGTATGCTTTCAGCAACTGATTAATCGTGTGGACACGTTCGGATTTTATCGCATAATCTTGAATCAGTTCGTCTTTTGCCGCAGCTTTCTCTTCTGGCGATTTTCCAGATTTTTCAATCTCGGCAATCTTGTCGCCAATGTCGGGCAAGACAAAGAAATTCTTGTCTTCGCGGTCGGCAGAAAGAAAATCGATACCTTTTTCGGTAAGTTCAATAATGTTGTTTTTCTCATCAATAACGAAATAAAGCTCATCGGTGATGATAGGCATATATTTGTTATTTTCAGCCATATATGTGTTCTCTGTCTTGTTCAACAAGGTCTTCATACCTTGTTCACTCAAGAATTTGATGAGAGAATTGGTCTTTGGCAATGCTTTGTATGCACGAAGCAATAATTTTGCTCCTTCTTCGGCTTCTTCTTTTTTAGGAGAATTGATAAGAGTCTTTGCTTTCGAGAATGTTTCGGTGAATTTAGCCTTTTGTGCGTTATACAAACGTTCCACAGCAGGACGATATTCCACGAACAATTCGTCGCCGTTCGTCTTTTTAGCGACAGGTCCTGAAATAATCAACGGAGTACGGGCATCGTCAATCAACACGGAATCGACCTCGTCGACAATAGCGTAGTTATGTTCTCTTTGTACCAGTTCGTCGGGACGAATGGCCATATTGTCACGCAAGTAGTCGAAACCGAATTCGTTGTTAGTTCCATAAGTAATATCGGCTTGATAAGCGCGACGACGAGCTTCGGAGTTCGGCTCGTGTTTGTCGATGCAGTCAACTTTCAATCCGTGGAATTGATAGATAGGGCCCATCCATTCCGAGTCACGTTTTGCCAGGTAATCGTTGACGGTAACCACGTGAACGCCACGACCTGCAAGGGCATTCAAGAATACGGGAAGTGTTGCCACCAAGGTCTTACCTTCACCGGTAGCCATTTCGGCAATTTTTCCTTGATGAAGAATCGTGCCTCCGATAAGTTGCACGTCATAATGTATCATATCCCACGTTGTGGGGTTTCCGCCGGCAATCCACGTGTTGCTCCATATTGCCTTGTCGCCTTCAATTGTAATATGAGGGCAGATGGTTGACAAATCTCTATCGTATTGTGTTGCAGTTGCTTCCACTTTCTCATTAGTGGCAAAACGACGAGCCGTGTTTTTTACGATAGCGAATGCTTCGGGAAGAATTTCATCGAGTGTTTTTTTGATGATTTCGTCAATTTCCTTTTTCAGTGCATCAATCGTGTCATACATTGCTTCACGTTCGTCAACTGACGTAATGTCTTCTTCTTCAAGTTTTGCCTTCAGTTCTGCAATTTTATCTTCTTGCGGTTTGATTGCATCGGCAATCTTTTGCTGCAATTTCTTCGTTGCTGCACGAAGTTCGTCAGTCGTACCTGCGTTCAGTTTCTCTTCTATCTCGTTGATTTTAGTAACCAACGGAAGAATTTCTTTTATATCTTTTTCGGATTTCGTACCTCCGAATATAGTCCGTATTATACTGTTAAAGAGACTCATAGGTCGTTGTATTGTTTTATTTCAAAATTTTAGGCAAAAGTAAATAAAAAACGGCGGATTTTGGG
>JAFZTG010000080.1 GCA_017618935.1 Bacteroidales bacterium
TCTCGTGAATACCCCACGCATCGGGAATGGTGTTCATCAAACTGTTGTTAATGATATACCAACACTCGGTGTCGTTTTGTTGTTTTTGCTCAAGCACCTGGAAAATAATTGCGCCACTCTCGCCTACCGTGTATTTCCCGAACTCCGTATAAATATTAGGTTCCTCAATCTTTTCCTTGGCACACGATTCTTTTATGTTTTTGATGATTTCGCCAATAATATAATCGTAATCATATTCAAAACCCAAATGGTTTCTGATCGGCAAACCGCCACCCAAATCAAGACTATCCAACGTGTCGCATTGTTTCTTCAGTTCTATGTACACTTTCAATGCCTTCTGGAACTCGCCCCAATAGTAAAGACTGTCTTTTATGCCTGAATCCACAAAGAAATGAAGCATTTTCAACTCCAAGTTCTTTTTGGTTTTTATGCGCTTGTAAAAATGAATGATTTCATTCGGACTAATACCCAGTCGCGAAGTATAATATGCCGACTGCGATTCCTCGTTGATTGCCATACGAATACCCACTTTCATCTTTTTGCGACCCATCACTTTTTCAAGACGGTCCAATTCCTCGGTGCTGTCGAGAATGGTAATGGTATTGTGAAATCCCAAGTCACGCAAAAGCACAATTTTCTTTAGATATTCGTCGGTTTTGTAGCCATTGTGGACCACAGTCAAATGTTTGTCAACCTTCTTTGCCTGATACAATTTTATAATGAGGTCGATGTCGAACGACGACGAGGTCTCAAGATTCACATCGTGCTTCAACGCCTCGTTAATCACGTGATAGAAGTGATTGCACTTCGTACAATAGCAATACTCGTAATTACCTTTGTAATTATAGTATTTTATCGCCTTATTGAAAAGATTTCGGGCTTTACGAATCTGTTCGCCAATTTTCGGAAGATAAATAAACCGGAACGGCGTACCGTATTTGTCAATTAAATATTTGAGAGAAACTCCTTGAAAAGTAAGGAAACCATCGCGAAGGTCGAAACCCTCCTGCGGGAAGTAGAAACTTTGTTCTATCAAATCAAAATACGTGTTCTTCATCGTTTTCTGTCAATCATAAAAAAGCATAATTTTATGCAAATAAAATAAAAAAAAGAACAAATCACGTATTTTCACCCTATCTTTTCTATTTAATCACAACTTGCTGACGAGAAACCGTTCCAACGTACTCAATCACAAGCACATACAAACCTTTCTTAATTTGTTGCACATCGATTGCAATCTCTCCGCCGTTCACATTTTCCTGGTAAACAACTTGTCCTTGCAACGAAACCAACTGAACAGCAACTATCTCAGCCTCGGAGTTCACATACAAGGTCGTCGTCGCCGGATTCGGATAAACGCGAATCGTTTCCTCACCGACCTCGGCAACTGCCGTTTTTTCAATAAAACGGAACTCAGCCTCTATCGTGCAGTCATCTACAATCGTGTAATACAAGGTTGGCAAGTTTGACAGGAGTTTTCCGTCTTTTTTCCACGCAACGAACTCGTAGCCGTTTTCTGGCGTTGCTATCAAGGTGATTTCATCACCCTCGGTATATTCGCCATCGCCAATCACGCTGCCAAATGTTTCATCGTTGGTAGCAACCGTCACCGTAACTTTTTGTGGTTCTGGGATAAAACGAGCGTAAATGTTCACATTGTCGGACACCACGAACGACAACCTCGTTTCCGTGCTTACCACCTGACCGTCTTGTACCCAACCGTCGAACAAATATCCTTCCGAAGGCGTTGCTATCAAGGTAACCGTCTCTCCTGCCTCGTATTGTCCGTTACGCAAGCCAGAAACCGTTCCTCCCGTCTGAACGGACACGGTACAAAGTTTTCCCTTCTCTTTCAATTCCACCGCCAAGCGAATGTCGGCAGTAACCGTAAACGTATATACTAACGATTCGGAAAGAACTTGGTCGGTTTCGGCATTTTTCCAAGCAACAAACGTATAGTTTTCGTCAAGCGAGATGACCAAAGTAACCTGTTCGTTCTCATCAAAAACGTCCGTCGTCAGACCTTTCACGCTACCGCCCTCGAAATCAGCAATTTGGACGGTATAGATTTTTTTGAACTCTGCCTGCAAGCTCAATTTCTTCTCGCACACAAATGTATATTCGGCCGACGTGCTCACCTCAACGCCATTGTTGGTCCAGCGCCAGAAACGATAGCCATCGTTCGGCAGTGCCGTAACGGTAACCTCGTCGTCTTCGGTATATTTTCCGCTACCGCTCACCGTTCCTGCCTGTTCGTCAGCCGAA
>JAFZTG010000081.1 GCA_017618935.1 Bacteroidales bacterium
CCTTTTATAAAGATTCAACATCTTGAATCAGAGAAACATACATACAAAGTATATGAACTTTCACAACCAAATCAAGAGATACGAACTACCGCTTGTTTGAATCTGAAAGACACTATCATACAATTTAACATTAAGAATTGGATGTATCGGAGTTACAGTTACCAGAACGGTACAGCTTACGATAGGTTTAACAAACCTATTTCCAAAAGAAAGAAGCCTTCAAAGAAAAAATTTGAAATTATTGTTGTTGACATTCCAGATTTTACAAAAACAAAACAATGAAAATATACACAAAAACAGGTGATAACGGCACCACATCGTTGATTGGTGGCACACGAGTAGCAAAAAACGACTGCCGATTGGAATGCTACGGCACCATCGACGAACTCAACGCATACATCGGTCTCATTCGCGACAGTTACGAAAACAAAGAAATCCAAGCACAGCTCTTAGACATTCAGCAAAAATTGTTTGTGATTGGAGCAACCTTTGCCAACGAAAAGCAAAATCCGTCGGTTCCGACGATTTCCCAAGCCGACATTGACACGTTAGAACAAAAAATCGACGAAATTTCAGCGGAATTGCCACCACAAAAATCTTTTATCCTCCCCGGCGGTCATCCCCTTTCTTCGTATTGCCAAATCGCCAGAACCGTGTGCCGACGCGCCGAAAGACGCATATATGACCTAAAAATAGACGCAACAACAAATAATTTATCAACAATATACATCAACCGCTTAAGTGACTATTTATTTGTGTTAGCGAGGAAAGCGCTGAAAGATTTCAACAAAAGCGAAATAACGTGGAATCCATCTTTGTAAATTCCATAAAAATCGTTTTATTCGCAAAAATTTTACAAACGAACTAATTATCTATAATTATGTATTGGACATTAGAATTAGCCTCAAAATTGGAAGACGCTCCATGGCCAGCAACCAAGGAAGAATTGATTGATTACGCAATCCGTTCGGGAGCTCCACAAGAAGTAGTAGAAAATCTCAACGAAATAGAAGACGAAGGCGAAATGTACGAAAGTATCGAAGAAATTTGGCCTGATTACCCAAGTAAAGAAGATTTCTTCTTCAACGAAGACGAGTACTAAAATACGTTGACACCCGAAACACCAACTTGGCATATTGAATTATATTCCGACGGTTCCGCCGACCCCAATCCTGGCAAAGGCGGATATGGTGTGATTTTGCGTCACAACAACTATGTAAAAGAGTTTTCCGAGGGCTTTCTCTGCACCACCAACAACAGAATGGAACAACTGGGCGTCATTGTCGGTCTGGAGAAACTCAACGCCCCCTCGATTGTTGACGTTTACACCGATTCAAGTTATGTGGTAAATTCCATCACCAAGGGCTGGGTATATACGTGGAAGGTGCGAAATTGGGTGAAACCAGACGGAAAGCCCGTCATCAATGCCGACTTATGGCAACGACTCCTGTCGCTCTTGGAAAAACACAAAGTCACATTCCACTGGATTAAAGGTCATGCCGGCCACCCCGAAAACGAACGATGCGACGAACTTGCCCGCGGAGCACGAGCCAAAGGGAAAGAACTTCATGAAGACGTTGGCTACACTCCCGAAACCACGATACAGGCTGAATTATTCTCAACCAAACCCGAAACTGATTTCGTTCCCAATCCTAACGCAAAAATCACAAAAGAAGGCGACTTATGCCGAAAATGCGGAACGCCCGTGATAAAACAAACACCCAAAAAACGAGATCCAAAATCGTCCTACTACTACGAATACTACTTCCTCTGCCCTACGTGCAAGACATTATATCTTACAGAAAGTGCGAAACGTTTTCACAAGTAGAGACGATTACATTTACAACAAATGTTCTGATTACATTTTTGATATTTGTGTTTTTTCTATAACTTGCCATCGTTTTATAAACTAAAAACTCTATTTCCATGAAGAAATTATTTTCCTTTATAGGATTATTTTTGACGGGAGCAATTGGTTTGTTTGCCCAAACCAACTACACGTGTACGTTTTCAGCCAACGTGGAAATGGACAGCATTCAAATAAAAAACATGGTTTCGGAAGAATCCATAATGCTGTATAACCCTGATAATACCATTACCCTGCAACAAAACAAGCAACAAGGAAATGAAGAAACATCCGTAGCGACAGTTAGTAATGCAGACTTCTTGCAACAAATTGGCAATGACGCTGTTATGGTAAGTGAAACAAAACCAACACTTCTTCATCTCGCTTTGTATACTACTGACGGAAAGATGGTTATAAATTACTCCGAAAAAATAAACATAGGTCAGCACGCATTTCAAATTGGTGCGAATGCAGGCGTTTATGTATTGGTGGCAACGACACAAAATCAATCTTCGTCGGTGAAAATCTCATTGCAGAAAAATTCACCCATTAGCATTTTTCCTATTGCAACTCCCCCATTTGCATCGCAACTAAAATCGCTGGATGACGTCATTACCTTCGACGAAGGCGATGAATTTGAATTTACGGGATATTACAAAAAACAAAACGATGTGCAAAGGTTCGTCATTACTGAAAATATAGAAGTCACCTTTTCATTTATAGACGAAACACCGTTAGTTTTAAAAGAAAATGGTGCGATTAAAGCTGCTTTTTCGGTTGCAGAAGATAAACAAGTCTATTTTTCGCAAGGAAATCTGCAATATCAGGCAAGTACGGGCATTTGGCGTTTTGCCGAAAATCAATGGAATTTTGTCGGAAAAAGTAAAGTTCCACAAACCTACCCAACTCAAAAACAAGATACAGGCAA
>JAFZTG010000082.1 GCA_017618935.1 Bacteroidales bacterium
CACTTATCTTTACGAAAAATTTCGTAACGAAAAAAGTCGTAGTATGGAAAATCCGTTTAAGTTTGGAACGATAGTGGAAGGTGATTTCTTTACAGACAGGGTAGAGGAAGTCGCATATATACGTCAATTTGTTGAAAGTCAAAATCATTTGATAATCATTAGTCCGCGTAGGTTTGGAAAAAGCAGTGTGGTTATGCGTGCTATGAAATTGTCGGGACGAAAATACATTTTCCTTAACTTGCAAAAGGTTGTTTCTGTGCAGGATTTTGCAGCAAAACTTTTGACCGAGATTTACAAACGCAATCCAATAGAAAAATTGCGTGGTTTAATTTCGCGATTCCGAATTGTACCAACCTTGGCAACTAACGCTTTAACTGGTGCTGTTGAGGTTTCGTTCCAACCTGTACAAAACGCAAATCTGTTGTTGGAGGATGTGTTCAATGCATTGGAAAATATCGGAAGTTTTGATGATAAATTGGTTGTAGTTCTTGATGAGTTTCAGGAGATTCTTGACATTGCTCCTAATTTGGACAAGCAGTTGCGGGCAATTATGCAGGAGCAGAAAAACATTAATTACATCTTGCTCGGCAGTCAGGAATCAATGATGGAAGATATTTTTGAAAAGAAAAAGTCGCCGTTCTATCATTTTGGACAGCTGATGCACCTGAAAAAGTTGCCTAGAAACGAGTTTGAGCAATATATTTCGTCGCGATTGAAACCAGTTCTGCGTGGCAACTATATGGAAATGACCAAGATGATTCTTGATTACACCGACTGTCATCCATATTATTCGCAACAACTTGCCTCACAAATTTGGCAAATTGCTGTAATAAATCCTAAATGCATAGATGTATTTCAAACTGCTATACGTCAGATACTTGAAACGCACAATTTGGACTTTGAGCGAATCTGGATACGCCTTAACCGCACCGACAAGAATATTTTACAGCGGCTAGCATCAGACTCGTCATTGTCAATGAGCTATTTGCGCACAAGTACCATTTACAGTGCATTAAAAAAAATGCAAAAGCAAGGTTTTGTAATTTACTCTAACCGCTATGAGATAGAGGATCCTTTTTTCAAGAAATGGATTTTGGATTTTGCCTCATAATTTATTACGAAAGATTTCGTTACGAAAATATTCGTAATATAAATCCAATCTCATGATTTGTTGGTGATGTAAAGATTTAATGATTTTGTGCGTTGTATAAAAACAACGTTCTAAAAGTGTTTTATTATCAAATGGTTGTGAATAATATATTACATTTAATGGTTGCAGAGACAAAAAACAATCTTATTTTTGTGTCTCAAAACATAGAAACTCAGAAACGGCGTAGCCACCCTTTGACAGGTTCAGGGGGCGGAGAAACCAGAAACATAGAAACGGCTTTAGCCATTGAAACATAGAAACGGCGTCAGCCATTGAAACTTATAAACAATTAGAAACGGGCTTTAGCCCATAGAACGGCGTAGCCCTCAACGAAGTTAAACTTAGAAACAACATAACTTATGAAGGTATATAAATTTGGCGGTGCATCGGTAAAGACTCCGCAGGCAATAGAGAATGTTTACAATATCGTAAGCGGTGAAAACGAACTCGTAATAGTAGTGTCGGCAATCGATAAGACTACCAACCATCTGGAAAAGCTTGTCAACTATTATTTCAATGGCGACGAGCAGAAAAATGTAGAGTTCGAGAACATAAAGAAGTTCCATTACGACTATGCAAACGAGGCCTTTGGAGGAAAAACAGAGTCGGTATGCAAAAAGTTGGATGTGCTTTTCGAGGAAATTGCAGAACGCATCGACGGCATTCCAACCGATGACTATGATTTTGAGTATGATTCAATTGTTTCATACGGAGAACTTCTCAGCACGACTATTTTCTCGGAATACCTTCGCTACAAAGGCAAGGCAAACAAATTCATCGACATCCGCCGTTACATGGTCACCGACTCAAATTTCCGCGATGCGAAAATCGACTGGAAACTATCGGAAAAGAAAGTTCGCAAGGCGTTTTCGGATGCAAACTACAATGTTTTCGTAACGCAAGGTTTCATCGGTAGCGACAAAAGCCATCACACCACAACGCTCGGACGAGAAGGTTCGGACTATTCAGCCTCGTCGATTGCACATATTATTGATGCAGAAAGTGTTACGATATGGAAGGATGTGCCCGGTATAATGAACGCCGACCCGGCTTGGTGCGACTTTGCCGAAAAGCTTGATGAGATTTCATTCCAGGAAGCGATAGAACTTGCATTCTATGGTGCAAAAGTTATCCATCCAAAGACCATCAAGCCTATCGAAAACAAGAATATTCCGCTGTATGTGCGTTCGTTCAAGGATCCTTCGGCAAAGGGAACTGTAATTCGCAAGTTGGACTATTACCTCGACCTTGTTCCTGTGTATATTCTGAAGCAGAATCAGGTGCTTGTCTCAATATCGCCAAAGGATTTTTCTTTCATCGTCGAGGAAAACATGAGCAACATTTTTGGTTTGTTTGCCAAGTACAAGGTAAAGGTGAATGTGATGCAGAACTCGGCAATCGACTTTTCGGCTTCCATCGATGCCAACAACCGCAATTTCGATGCTCTTGTCGCCGACCTGCAGAAAGAATATTTTGTGAAGTATAACGACAATCTGCAACTCATTACTATCAGATACTACAACGATGAGGCTATTAACCGAATGATTTCCGGTCACAAAGTCTATATGACGCAAAAAAGTAGAAAAACGGCTAGGTTTGTGATAGGGTAGATATCCCCCCTCACTTATTCTTCTACGGTTTCGATTAAGAAACTAACAGGACGGAATCCGTCGTTGCATGAAATCATTGCTGAAAACGGATTTTTCATCCAACCATCATAGAAATTTCCACGTCCATTGGCAAGCTCACCAACAAACCATTGCATTGATTCCCATGCACTAGTGCATAGCCCTTCGGGTTTTTGTCCATCTGTGGAAATCCAGCTTTCGCCTTCGCATATATCACATGCATGTTCGATAGGATTTTCGTATTTTGCAGAAAGATCCGGATAGGAAGCTTTGCGTATGACTGTGATTTTTACTTTTTTCATTTGCGTTTACTTTTTTTGATTCCAAGTACACACCATCTGACAAATGGTATGTTACTTATATTACTGTTGGCTACCTCAAGTTGTCTATCCAACGTTTCCTCATTTCAATCTTGTTGGCAATTTAGTTTTAGGTCGTCAGTCTGTTCTTTCTTAGG
>JAFZTG010000004.1 GCA_017618935.1 Bacteroidales bacterium
ATTGCCGTCTTCACTGTTGTTGCGTAAAGACCACAGGGGCAATCCCTGCAAGGATTTTCGCGACTGGTGCGACCTACACCCAAAATTCTCCGACTTCAAGAAATTGCTTACAATGGCAAAAGCCTGTAAATTCTGGACTTATCGCACAACCAAGACAAGCATTTGCGCGGAACTCCAACCTGTATTCCTCACCCACTTTCTTGAAGTGAACGGCTTCGGCAAAATCATAGACCGACAGAACAAGAAAATTGTACTGGTCAGAGTTGATGGATATGTGGTTAACGAGGTCGTTGAGGAGGAGATTGTATCGTTCACAAGACAGTTTGTTGAGGACAAAATGTTAGGGCTTGATGTTCAGAGGTTGTTGACCACTTCAAGGAATGTAAAGCACTCGATAGATGCCCTCCGCGACATTACCGACAAGGTAAATTTCCGAAACCATACAATAAACACGCAGACATTATATTTTGACAACACAGCAGTCGTTGTAAGTTCGGACGAGGTAAAGGAAATTCGGCAGAAGTACGAAGTTGGCAACCATGTGTGGGCAAAGGACATTTGCCGTCATACATTCCGAAGAACCAAACAGTCATTTATTGCCGAATATTCCAACGGTGCATTTCAATTCACGCCCCTTGACCTTTCTTCACACTTTTTCCGCTTCAATATCAATTCCTGCCGTCTGCATTGGCGTAAGGAACTGGAAGAACAGTGCGACCAGGACGAAACGAAAAACAAGGCATACCGAAAGGATTTCAAATTCAGTGTGCAGGGTGCAAGGTTGACGGACGAAGAACGAGAGGAACAAGTGCGCTGTCTGCTCAACAGGATTTACTCAATCGGATATATGTTGCACTCATATAAGGACAGGCGACTGGCAAGAATATGCTGGTTGCTTGAGAATAAGGTAATTGAAGACGAAACATCATCGGGCGGAAGCGGTAAATCGTTCATTGTATCTATGTTGCAGACCTTGAAGCCGACTGTTACCCTTGACGGCAGGAATCGGCATCTCACCGAGAATCAGCATTATCTTGACCGAGTAAGCGAATACACCGACATCCTTTATATTGACGATGCAACAAAGTATTTCGACTTCGATTCGTTCTATACGCTTGCAACTGGCAATATGTCTATCAACGCAAAGCACAAGGACAGCAAGGAGATAGACTTTAAGGACAGCCCCAAACTTATGATTTCATCGAACTTTGCACCGAACCGCAACGATGAAAGCACCTTGCGAAGAATCCTTTTCGTCCCCATCAGCGACTACTACCACAAGCGCACAGACGATAACGATTACCGTGAAACACGGCAGATTTCAGACGATTTCGGCTATGAACTTTATAATGAGCAATATTCAGAATCCGACTGGAACGCAGACTATAATTTTCTCGTTGACTGTTTGCAGTTCTATCTGAAAATGTCAGCATCAAACATAGTTGTAGAACCTATAATGTCAAGTATCAACAAGCGAATGAACCTTGCTATCATGGGAACGCAGTTCAGCGAATGGGCTTCTGCATATTTTGCTCCAGACAGTAGCAATGTAAACAAGGGCGTGTTAAAGGAAGTTGCGATGCGAGACTTCGAGAACGCCACCAATATTAGAGGCTGGTCATCGGCAAAATTTACAAAGGCGGTAAAATCGTACTGCAAGAACAACAGTGACTACATCGTATGTTTTAATCCCAAAGAACTTTGCTCACCGTCAAACCCCGACCGAATCATTAGAAATGTAAATGGGTGTAGTCAGCAGTACATATATATTCAGACAAAGGGCGAAAAGGTAAGGGAATTTTTATAAAGTAGATTAAGATTATGAAAGAAGATTGGTAGAAACGGCTGTTAGGTGTTAACGGTCGTTTCTTTTTTTGTGACGGTTGAATAATGTTTATGTTTTATATCTCAATTTTTCGGAAAAAAAGTGTAACTCTGTAACCTATTATTGTAAAATACTGAAAATCAATAATATTATCTTGATTACACTTTTGGTTACACTTTCGTTACACTTTTTTTGATACTCCAAAACTGTAACCTGTTACGGTTTCCAAAATTTGTGTAACTCAAAACTGTAACTTCGTAACTATTTATAAATAAAAAGATTATCCATATTAGTTACGGTTACACTTTTTTGCGGAATTTTCGATTGTATTTTTGGAAATATTGATGTCAGATATTTTTTTTCGCCAGTTGCATATCAAATATTATTTTTATTTTTGCGCTGAAGAACCACACACTCCGACTCACATTGTCGTTGTTAATTCCACAAAGTGTGGTTTTTCTTTTTTAGCATATCCGAAAAACATTACCTTTGTGGCGCAGTTCCAAGTGTCAACAAAGAAAAAATAAATGGCATTTTTGATGCTGTATTGTTACTTGTAAATTGCAAAAATACAAATAACATATTCACTA
>JAFZTG010000083.1 GCA_017618935.1 Bacteroidales bacterium
CTCTATTTGTACAAAGTAGTTTCCTGCCAATAAGTTGGACACATCAATTTGCGTTACGTTCTGTTTTTGCATAACAATACCGCCGACTACATCATATACGATTACTCGTTGAATAGTTGCATTTGTCGATATTGTCAAAATATGCTTTACAGGTAGGGGATATACATTCAAATATGTTTCCGCTACGTCAAGTGACGTCCCTTCATTTCCGTCTTGTTCCTCGTCGCTCAACGTCAAGGATTTTAGAGAATATTCCTGCGGAGGACAATCACCATTGAGATTCACAGGAAAGTATATACCGCCATAACTCAAGCATCCTTCTCCGTTCTGGGCGTAAACAACAATGTTACCCGACGTTCCGTTGAAATTGACCGCTATCTGGTTTGTTCCTTGACCAGAAACGATTTCTGCATTTGCAGGAACTTCCCAATGATATTCCGAAGCGTTGCCCGAAACGGTATATATCACGTTCTCGGCAGTGTTGCAAACATTGTTATCTCCCAAGTTTTGGTAGTACAAATCATTTGGTCGTATGCGTTGCTCTATGGCTATCGTGGTTTCGGCAGTTTGCTCTCCATTCACAATTTCACGAGCAGTCAACGAAACAGTCTGCATTCCCGAAAGGAAATGAATCTGAACGGAGTTTGCAGTTTGTGTCCCAATCTGTGCATTGCCTGTAACCGTCCAATTATATTGAGCGTTGTTGGCAGGTTCGGCAATAGTGTAGGTTAACCAATGGTAATCTTCCCACTGGTTAGATTTGCAGACAACACGAGCACCGGCTATTTCTATTGTTCTTACAACCTTTTCTTCAATCTGTACATTGCTTTGTGCAGATAATACATCACGTATATTGCCGATAAAATCAACAACTTCGGCTTGAACAATGGCGTTTCCTTCCGCTTTTGCGACAAACGGAAGCGAAATCGGCAACATATCTGACGAAGAAACCAACAATCGGATTCCACCGTCACAAGACTTAATAGTTAAACCACTTTGTGAATACGAATATGTGGTATCTCCGTTAAACTGCAATTTCTCATTGTCATATTGTATTGTCGCTATCAAACTTGATACACAACCACAATTGGCAGGGTTATTCAAGCCAAATTCAAATTGTACGGTATCGCCAACGAACGCATTGTAATCCTGCGACAGAACTTCCCAACGGCAATTTGACTTAACCTCGATTTGTACAGAATCCTCTGCTGCACAATAATCGCCAGAAGCCGAAACCACATATTTCAATGTATGGGTTCCAATCCCTGCCAATGACGGATTGAAATAGTTCCCGTCAGTTATTCCGTCACCCATCCATTGACCATTTGCAGGAATAGCCGTGAGTGCTATTGCCGTGTCTTGTTCGTAGAATGTCTGTGGCACATCTATTTGTACAATAGGGGATTGTCCTATGGTAATTGAACCTGTTGCCGTATAATTTTGTAGGATCCCATCTTTTAGAATGTCATTTACGAACAAAGTCATATTCGATTCGCCTTGTCCGACAACCTCAAATTGCAATGCCAAAAATTCTGTTGTGACAGGGGCGTTATTTGACACAATGGCACTCAATACGTTCCCATTTTCCCTTACATAAACCGTCTTGTTGTTGCTTTCAATATCAACATAACGTACAACGGCCGTGTCGTATGTCAAACAAAAATGTACATCCGATATACAGGCACAAATATCCGACACTCGGACAGGTATGGTAACGAATCCCGCTGGCTCACAAAGTACCGTGTCGGGGAGTATAAATCTGAAATTGCAGTCGTTTGTGACGGTAATTTCAATGCTGTCACGACCACCACACGTTTCTCCGTTGGGTGCTACAACGTATGTTAGCGTATGTTTACCTACGCCAACAGTAGCCGAGTTGAACGTGGAACCCGAAATGCCGTCGCCTTGCCACGTTCCGCCTGTCGGTGTGGCTTGCAAGGATACAGTTTCACCTTTTGCAATCTCCGAAACGGTTGGTGAAATTTGAACCTCTGTGCTTGGTGCAACCGTTACAACACCATTGACGAACGTAACGGTTGGTTCTTCACCATCGCCTGAACCCGTATATTCAAAACTTACGGGAGTAATATCCGACGTTCCCGATTCCAATGCCTTGAAACGTAACGTACCAATATTGCCACCTCTGAATCCTGTTCCATTTTCCACGCTGATTATAGCACTTACCATTCCATTGCCACAATCTTTGAAACGAACAAAGTTTGATTGGGAATTTACTCCTTCAAGTTGGAGAACAGACGGATTATAGCGTACCGAAAAAAACATTGTATTTATACAATAACATTCTTCTTCGGACATCGAGAGTGTGACATCAAATACATCGTTTTGGCAAACCGATTTGTTTTCTGCCGAAATGGTCATCTCGCATTGTTGCGGTTGTGGGCAGTCGCCAACAGGGGCGACGTAAGGATGCAGACAATTGTATGAAACGCAACCTTCACCGTTTTGGGCGCATACGACCATGTTTCCTGCGACTCCGTGGAAATCTATGACAGCTGTGTTGCCACTTTGCGATACAAGCGTATTGCCTTCAGGAACAGTCCACGTGAAAGATTGTGCATTGTTTGCCGTTGCCGTATAAACCACGCCTTTTTGCTCTAAACATACTGCACCCCAACCTGTGGGACCGTCAACAGAAATCATTGTGGGGCGTATGTTTTTTGAGATTTCTTTTACAGTTGTTCCAACAATCCTATTTCCAATACGTTCTGTTACACGCAAGGTAACGGTGCCTGTTCCTTCTGTAAAGCGAACCATTACGCCAGTGCCTGTTGCAGTATTTGATGTAATGAAATCCGCTCCGCCCTCAATGCTCCACTCATACGTGGAGTGAGCACCAGGTCTTAAAATCCCGTATGGCAGATAATCAACCGACGAGGAAGATTCCCTGCAATCTATCGACGAACCTGTTATTTCGAGGTTTTGGGCATACGAACCGAGCACCGCCAAAAGTAGTGCGATGATTGTTATTCCTATTTTATTTTTATACCTCATAGTTTTTATTTTTTATTGTAGGGGTAAATAATCATTTGTCCCTACATTGTTATTGAACGATAACCTTCTTAACTTGTTGATTGCAATGCACAAAATACGTACCCGACGGCAAAGAAGCATTGGTTTGCACTTTTTGCCCTGCTACGTTGTATATTGCATAATCATCACAATTACATTCTATTTTTCCATTTAGTACACGGATTTGAATATCATCCGAAGAAACAGCGTCTATAGCACTACCACCGTTGTTTACTATAAATTCTTGACTCTGAACTATCTCATAGACCTCTTCATCCTCTGGGATTACTTTTATGACATAGTTTGCTTCTATGCCTTTAGGTAATGTTATAACAAAAGGTTCTCCCGATTTTATTTCTATGTTCTCACTTACCACGATAGAAGCACCATTTACTTGTTCTACTAAAACCTTTGCGGTATAGTTTTGATTTTCTGCATTGCTTATGGAGCATTGGATTGTGCCGTTTTCTTGTTTTTCAAAAGACGATTCAGATGTTTTTATTTTGTGAATACCTTTGTACACTCGAAGATATCGTTCTTTTTCGCAAGCATATATAACATTAGGGTTATTCGATTTTGCAAGTAATTCAGCATTGGGGGATAGAAAAGGAACACCTTCCCATGTTTCCCCATTATC
>JAFZTG010000084.1 GCA_017618935.1 Bacteroidales bacterium
CTACTGCCGTGGAATCGGGAATAGGCGTAACTTCCACATAATTGTTAGGTTTCTCAAGTTTTATAGGTCTTTCCAAATTAAGCAGTTCGTCAAGGTCGGCATCGGGTTTTCTTGTTTTGTCGGGATGAGGTTCACCAAGCGCAATATTTTTCATATTGACGTTGCCAAGTTTCTCCATATATCGTATCAAAGAATCTGTTGCGTAAGCTGCCGCAATGTTCGACCAGTGGGTGCCTGTTTGTGGATAAAGATTGAACGATGCCGTGTCTTTCATCTTCTTAAACCACGTATTGATGTTGATATAATTAATATGAAGACTGTCAAATAATTGAGGGTAGAAATCCACTGCGGAAAGATTTTTTGGACGATGATACGTAGTGTTTGCTGGCAAATGTTCAGGATAGATATCCCCCTTGCCTGGTTCAACCATCACAAAAATATGTTTTCCGTATTCTTTCAAGATTTCTTGAACAAAATAGAGTCGTTTTGCTTCGGTCCTAAACTTTGCTTTCAGTTTTTCGGGATTGTCGGCGAATTTGTATTGCAGACCTTCGTAGTAATCTTGTACGAACATTTTCTCAAAAAGCCAGTTGTCATCGCTTCTGACAATAGTTTTGGAGTGAGTCTTTTTGAAAACGTCCCATAAATATTGGTTATATAATCGAATTGAAGGTTCACGGAATCCGTAATTTGCTGAAATATAGCTTTCTATGCTTCCTTGCCACGTCCCTTTTTGATAATTCGACAGCGTGAATGGTTTGATTTTCTTCTCTTGCGTTACTCCATTGAGAGGAGCGAATGTAAAGAGAGAAAAATGTTCCTGTATCATTGGTAAAAAGAAAATTACCATCAGAATGGAGAACAATATCGTGGAATATGTAATTTTCTTTTTCATTAGAATCTAAAATAAATAAACGGACTAAAACCTGTGGTGTTTAGGGCGGAAATGCAAATCGCGAAAGCGAGGACAGCCACGATAAACACGCAAATATGTTGTTTTTTATTGTAGTCGGTGAAATATACCCAATTTTGGAGTTTCAATCCCCACGGCGTCAATGTTATGAATGAGAATATGGCGGCAACTATCATTGTCACATATACGTGTGGGTTGTCGCTGAAATGGAATGGTGTGAAATCAAATGAGAACAATCGTTTCAGGTACATCCACGACAAGTCGATTTTTTCTATTCTGAAGAAGCATCGGGTGAGGACGATGATTAAGAATGTGAAGATATGTGCCGCCCACGTGCCAACTTTTTCCCAGAATTTCACCAAGAATAATTTGTCGGCACAGATAAAAATACCTTGCAACGCGCCATATACCACAAAGTTCCATGATGTGCCGTGCCACAAACCCGAACAAAGGAAACAGAACCAAAGGTTGAAATATTTTCTGCCTTCTGGCACGCGGCTTCCGCCTAATGGGAAGTACAAATAATGTTTGATGAAAACGCTCAATGTTTGGTGCCATCTCCTCCAAAATTCCGAGATGGAAATTGCCACGTATGGATTGTCGAAGTTTTCGGGGAATTTGAATCCGAGCATTCTACCCAAGCCAATAGCCATATCGGAATAGCCAGAAAAATCGAAATATATTTGGAATGTGAATGCGAAAATCACAACCCACGCCGTTGTGCAGTCGATGGTTGCTATGCGTTCCGCAATGTCGGCAAGTTGCCCCGAGGTAAGCACGTCGTAGTTCGACGGACCAAGAACAGAATCAACGTAGAAGCCGATAACATCGGCAATCAAAATTTTTTTACAAAGTCCAAGCGTAAAACGATAAAAACCTTGCAGACGGTCGGTCATAAGATATTGACGCTCACGGATTTGGTCGGCAATATCGCAGTAACGGATGATAGGTCCGGCGATGAGTTGCGGAAACATTGTGATGTACAGTGCGTAGTCGGCAATGTTCTTCATCGGCTGGTTCACGTTTCTGTAGGTATCGAGCGTGTAGGTCACACTTTGGAATGAGAAGAACGAAATACCAATTGGCAAAAGGATTTTTGTCCATTCAAGTTGTGCGAGTTCGGTGAAACTCAATAGGAAATTGATGTTGTACATCGTAAAATTTCCGTATTTGAAATAGAACAACAATCCCAAGCTTATGGTGACAGAAATTGCGCAATAAAGTTTCTTCAACTTTGGATTTTCCGTTTTGCACATCCAGTTTACAAGGAAGAAATTTGCAACGATTGAAAGTACAAATTGAAGTATGAATTCTGGAGCTCCATAGGCATAGAAAAACACCGATGCAGTAAGTAGCGTATAGTTACGGAACTTGTACGGAGTTAGAAAATAAAGCGCCAGAAATATTGGCAGGAAATACAATAAAAAGACGTTACTACTAAAAACCATATTGGTAACTAAAATCCTTTTTGCGGTGCAAAAGTAACCTTTTTTTTGTAGAAAGTCAGTTTATAGCGTCCTTTTTACAATTTAATAAACGGGAATGCGCCGGAAGCCCCATTGTTTCGTATCACAAGGTAATATTGACCAGAGTGAAGTTGCGAAACATCAATCGTGTAGTCGCGGACGATAAGACCTTTTTCGTTGCGTAAAAGATTTCCGAGTATGTCATACAATTCTATTTGAATCGTATGGGAGAAATTTTCTATAAACGATGCATTCTGAATTGTAATAGTATCTGTTGCGGGATTTGGAAAGATATAAAAAGATGGTTTCTCGATGGTAGTCGTATCTACCAATGTGATAGAATGCCAATCTTCGACTGCGGCTATTGCGCACTGTTGGCAGAGATACGCCGTTTCGTCAGTAACATCAACGTATTCGTATTTACTATCATCTTTATATTCTTGGGGAATTGCTGGTCGTGCCCAATTCGTAAGTATGGAAACGTTGTAAATAGGTTTGAAAATTGTTTCAAAAAGGGTACAAGCCAAAAGATATTGCCCTGCTCCGTATGCCATGTGATGCCCATCCCGTGTGAGAGAATGTGGCGTGTTTAACCGTGTTTTTCTGGCATTCTCAACTGCCGTTCCTGATGGAATAATTATATCTATGCCGTATTTGGAAATCATTTTGTCAGCCGTGGCAACTATTTCTTTCCATCCTTCTTCTTCTTTTGGAACAATTTTATCTATGCCATCCCAGTAAGACCATGTTAATTGCCAACAAATGGATACATTTTTGTTGGCACAATCCTGTTTTATGTATCGAATCATATCGTAAAGATATGGCGAGTATGAATCTATGTCGGTAGAGTAGTTGGATGTTTGCTGAAGACTGACAACATCCCAATTTTGGGACAAAAGTTCCTGCACCGTACCTTCAGTAATTGCTGCGTCAAGATTTCCGCCCATTTTTGATAGCTTGAATGTGTCTTTTTCTATATACCATTTATCCCAATGTGTGAGGGAAGCGCCGCTTTCCCATAAAATATAAACGCAACAGGTGTTATTATCTATTCCGCTTGCTCTGAGAATGTTTCCAATGACTCTTGTTAAATCAAATGTAAAACTGTTACCAATCATCAAAACACGAAGTGAGTCGGAATCTTTGGGAAGAGGATTGTTTGTAATAGGGAATTGAATTGTGTTTTGTGCGAAAGTTGCAGTTGTAAAAAGTATTAAGAGATATGTGAGTACGCGTTTCATTTTTCGAAGATACTTTAATTTATAAACAAAATCTTCGAAACGCTGGTTGACTCTCCTGTTTCGTTGGAAATGTAAACGAGATACACACCTGTAGAAACTCTGTTTCCATAAATATTTCGTCCGTCCCATTCAGCAGTGCCACCGTTTGCGGTGAGTGTTCGTACAAGATTGCCCGAAACATCGGTTATTTTTACGATGGCATCGGCCACAAGTCCTTTTATGTAGATGTTTCCGTCGTATGATTCACGGACAGGATTTGGATAAATTGAAATGTTTTTCATTTCGGTGTCGCCTTGGGTGGCGTTCCCTATATAGGAAATTAAACCTTCGTCAGTTCCGATGAAAACTTCTCCTGTTGCGTGGTTTATAGAAATTGCAGTAATTGTGTTTGTAGGAAGCGGACTATTGTTTTTGGTGAAATTCAAGAGTTGTTCCGTGCCATTTTCTGAAATAAGAAACACGCCCGAATTTTCCGTTCCAATCCATTTTCTGTTTGCTCCGTCAACGGCAATACAGGTAATATTCTCGGAGCTAAGCAAATAGCCAACTTCACCGTCAATTTCAATTTTGATTCGCGAAATATTTTTTCTATCCTTAAACACTCGCGACGGTGAAGAATGCACCGCAATACCTTGATTTGTTCCTACCCAGATTTCGCCGTCCAAATCCTCAACCACGCAGGTTGTTCGCGAGGCGATAGTGCCTTCTCCGTCAGTTAACGGTATTTGCACGTACAAATCATCACTTTCGTCGTCAAAGGTTTTATTTTCATAATATGCCACTAATTTTGACTCGCCAGCCAACCATTTAATTCCTCGGGAATCTATCAATAAATCTTCAAATGACATTCTTCCAATGGTTGGAATGAGAAATTTATACCATTTGTTGTCGGGAGTGAGAACCATCAATGGATAGGAAGAATATTCATTAAGAAGCCAAATGTTATTTTTTGAGTCACCTTTTATTTTGCTCACCACGTCAACATTGGCGGCGTAATACTTATATTGCTGGATAGGTGAATTTGTGTGGTTGTAGATGGCATCGGCTTGCCACCACGTAGAGAATGTTCCTATAACTAATCCTCCAAAAGAACCGTAATAAAATTGTTTTGACTTGTTGGGGACAAAAACGCATCGTGCATTTTGTGCGTCCCACGTTTTGTGGGAATACCAAACACCTTGATAATCCATATAGTCAAACATTGCGCCCTCCCAATTGATGATTTTTCCTTCTATTAGGAAAAGTCGTTCATCATTGTATAAAACGTCAGAAATGGCGTTGGATTGGGGACACTTGGGATAGATTTTTTTCTCCGTTTGGAAGTCGTAAATCCCATATTTTGTGTTCGACACATAACTGTCAATAAAAGAATCCATATAGGTTATGTCGGTGAAATCACCCAAATCTCCTGTTTTGGCAACAGAATTCTTTAATTGCTCGTTTGTGTCATACGCATTGGCTTTTGCCGACGAAACAATAACCAAATGATTCTGATGATTTTTCAGCCGTTTAATATCTTGGAACTGCGTTTTAAACGCCTCCGCTTTTCCGTCGTGTATTTTGAAGACAGAATCTTTACTTGCGTCGGCAATGTTTTTGTGGGCGTAGTAAATCGTGCCGTTGAGTGCCGCGATGTGACTGATGGTATCGTTTTCGTATGGAATGTTTTTGAGTTTCGTCCACGATGAAAAATCGGAAATATTGGCATTTGAAAGGTTCGCCGAGAAAATACCTTTCGTCGTTGCCGCATAAATGTTCTCGCCATCCGTTGTGACAGACTTTGCCGCCACATAACTGCCGTCGTTGCTCAAGATTGTTGTGGAAAAGAATTTTTTCGTTGTCATTGAAAAAGTAAGCACGCCAAACTCGGTGGCTATCACGGCAGTGTCGTTTTTCATCGCAATAGCGTTGATTCTTTTTGAGCCATACAACGATTTATTCGCAACGGTAGGAATGGATTGTACTTTAAGTGACGGATATTCTAATATATCGAGTGTTCCATCATTATAACCAATTAGAAACGATGAGGTTGAGTTGCAGAATGTCATGCAAGTCAGTCCAACCGTGCTGAGTCCATTAATTTTCGTTATTTTTTGAATTTCCTGTGTTGAGGTGTTATAAATGAAAATACCATTTTCTGATAACGCAAACACATTGTCGTCAGCACGTTCAAGTTGCTGCACATTGCGGAACGAAAAATATTCATTCCACGTGCCAGGAACTTGGGCGAACCCCAACGTACACAAAAAAGAAATACCGATATAGGCAATGAGTTTTCTCATCTTGTTTTTATCTGTCCGTAAAAGTAGAGAAAAAAACGTAGTTTACTTCGATTGTATTTTATTTTTCCAAAGAAAAAATCGTTGGAATGAGTTCTTTGTCTTCACTATACTTCGTCAAGCAACCAACCCATATACAAAGGTAAGGTTGTTGTGCTTCCTGTTGTTCCTACGTTGTAATTACCCAATTTTATGCATTTATATACATGGTATTTTTCGGGATGAGCCAGGATTGTTTTTGAACTTTTGGTATTTCCTGTTTGGGCTTTCACTTCCAACAGTGTACATTCTCCTTTATAACGGAATACAAAATCAATTTCCAAACCAGAATCTTTGTGGAAATAATATAGTTTTCGTCCTTTTTTTATGAACATATCCGCTACAAGATTCTCGAATATCGCGCCTTTATATCCCAATAGATTTCCATGCAAAATGTCGGACTGCGTTCCTTCTTCCAACATTGAAACCAACAATCCCGTATCGCACATATACACTTTGAAAACATCCTGCAAAGCATTTCCATCCAGTGGTAACTCTGTGATAGACAGATTGTAGCATCGTTTGATGATTCCTGCATCTTCAATCCATTGTATGCTTCCTTCGTATTTTGAGGATGTGGCACCTTTTTTTACCACAGAATATTGGAATTTTTTGTTTTCCTTGGCAAGTTGCTTTGGAATTGACTCAAAACATTCCCTAATATTTGATTTATAAGGCGTTTCGGAATATTTCACCATATCGTCCTTATAACCATTTACAATATTTCGCTGAACAGCAAGCACGTTGTTCATTTGTCGAGTTTCCATAAATGTTTCAACAACCTTCGGCATTCCTCCCACAACGCAGTATTGTAGCAATAATTCATGCATTCTGTTGTGAATTGGAGTAGGTACAGGTTTCAATTCTTGCAGACATTTGCGAAGTTCATCTGTAATTTGACTTGTTATGCCGTTAGCCCACAGAAATTCTTCAAAATCAAGAGGATACATATCCACAATCGTTTCGTAACCGACAGGAATGGAACGTACATCGTTTTTATAGCCGTTAACGCCCAGCAACGAACCTGTCCCTATCACATCGTAACGGCCATCCAACTTAAAAAATTTCAATGCCGTTCTTGCTTGTGGGCAGTCTTGTATCTCGTCAAAAATCAAGCAGGTCTCTCCACTTTCAAAGACTGCTTTGTCGCCTAACGCAGCCGAAATGTACATCACAATAGTGTCAACATCGAGCGATTCTGCAAAAAACTGGGCATATTCGGGATTCTCGAAAAAGTTTAAATACACTACATTTTTGTAGTTTCTCTTGGCAAACTCGCAAACAGAAAATGTTTTCCCACACTGACGACATCCTTTTACAATTAACGGATTGTGGTTTTTTTGTGATTTCCACTGAAGAAATATTGACTCTATTTTTCGCCGAAACATATCTGCATCAATATTAATTATTTACGATGCAAATATAAACTTTTTCAAGGGACTTTTCAACGATTTGTACAACTTTTTCAAGGGACTTTTTGATGAATTGTGCAACTTTTTCAAACGACTTTTCCCGACACACGTTTCACATTGTGCAGAAAATCAAGCAAATTTTACTACTTTTGTTTCAACAAAAACAACGGATGTATGTCGAATTCAACGATTAAAACTAATTATCCAGCGTTATACACGCTCGTTATCGTATTTTTCTTTTGGGGATTTATTGCAGCAAGCAACGGTGTGTTCATTCCGTTTTGCAAACATCATTTTTCGCTCGACCAATTCCAGTCGCAGTTGATAGATTTCGCATTTTACACGGCATACTATATTGGTGCGCTTATTTTGTTTATAATTAGTACGTTGCGCAAATCCGACATTGTGGGCAAGTGGGGTTACAAAAAAAGTATCATCTACGGATTGTTGTTTTCGGCTGTGGGTGCTGTGGCAATGATTATTGGCGTGAAAACCGATGTGTACGTTGGATTGCTCATAGGTTTGTTTACCGTGGCGTTGGGCTATTCGTTGCAGCAAACCGCCGCGAATCCGTTTGCCATTGCGCTTGGCGACCCGAAAACTGGCAGCGACCGCATCAATTTGGGAGGAAGCATAAATTCCTTTGGAACTACTATCGGTCCGCTGATTCTTAGCTTCGCGCTGTTCGGCGCGGTGGGCGACATCACCAACAACCAAATTAATAATCTGAACCTCGACAATGTGGTTGTGCTTTATTCCGTTGTGGGCGTTTTGTTCCTGCTTGCGGCTGCTATTTTCTATTTCTCGAAAAAAATGCCCGATTGCATTCAGGAATCCGAAGTGGAAACATCGCACAAATCGCTACGCATGTTCTTGGTTATCACCGTGTTGTTGCTTGTGTGCATGATTCCCGTGTTCAATAGTTACAAATCGGAGGGTTTTATTCTGCTGAACTTTGGCGACATTGAAATGAACCGTATGTATTGCCTGATTGGCGCGTTTGTTACCGTTATTGGCGCGCTTGTGTTTGCCCATTTGAAAGCGAAGAAAGACAGCAACGGTTGGGGTGCGCTGCAATATCCACAGTTGGCGTTGGGACTGATTGCGCTGTTTTTCTACGTGGGCGTGGAAGTCAGCATTGGCAGTAACTTGGGAGGATTGTTGAACGAGGAGGAATTTGGTGGGTTTTTGGCGGCGCAGATTGCTCCATTTGTGTCGATGTATTGGGGCGCGCTGATGATTGGCCGTTGGTGTGGCGCGGTGCTTGTGTTCAATCTGAAAAAAGTCACGAAAATCATTGCCTTGGTTGCCGCCCCGATTATGGCATTTTTGCTTGTGATAGCTGTAAATACGGTTGCCGGACACGATATGAAAATGTTGTATTATTTTATTGTGTGCGTGTTGGTGCAAGTGGTTGCCTTCATTTTGTGCAAGGAAAAACCTGTGCGGACATTGTTTGTTTTTGCCGTGTTGGCTATGATGGCAATGACAGTTGGGCTTTGCTCCACGGGAATGATTGCCGTGTATGCGTTCCTTTCGGGAGGATTGTTCTGCAGCATTATGTGGTCGAACATTTACACGCTGGCAACGCTCGGACTTGGGAAATACACCTCGCAAGGCTCGTCGTTCCTTGTGATGATGATTTTAGGCGGTGGCATTATTCCGCCAATACAAGGAAAACTTGCCGACATTATTGGTATTCATAGTTCGTATGTGCTGCCAATTATTTGTTATGCGTATATTGCATTTTTCGCCGTTGTGGCAAAACGAATTCTGAAAAAACAAGAGATTCAGATAGACTGATTTATTGTGCGTAATCACTAGGAAGAAAGAGTTTTTTATTCCTTAACACGAATTAAAAACTCTTTTCTTTCAATGACTGACTTATCTCGTGCATTGATATATTCAAACAACAACGTGCAATTTCCTTTTTTCACGCCCTTGAAATTCCATTTTTCGATTACTTCGCCAGTTCGTCTTTCTTCTACAAGAGGGACTTCTTCAAGACCGACCGTATCCACACACGTAACGTCTTTCTTATTTTTCCACTCCCAACTCATTCCTGCTCCTGGCGCACTTATCAATTCAATGGTAAAAACTTCGCCACGAGAAACGGTGAAATCGTAATCTTCTTTGTTGCAACCTGTTAGCAACAAAGAACATAGCATCAAAAAAATTATTTTCTTCATTTTCTCTCAGCTTTCGTCTTTCAACTCCTTCGTATCGTCTTTGTGTGGCATTATTAATAATAGAATTATTATAAAAATCTGTTAATACAGTCCTTTGTGTACAAAAGATTGTTCGTAATGTTCATCAGAATTAGGTGGTAAAGGGTAATCATCAGGGAGAATACATTTATCAATTAATGTGAAATGAATTGTATATTTTCCATCCTGCAATTTTCCAAGAGCAATTGTATCGGATTTGAACATTCCTGAGCATTTACAACCGCTATTGTAGGTACAGGACACGTAGATATCAGTATAATTGACACTATCTATTGACAATGGGGCTTTACAACAATCTCCACCAAAGCCATCAGATAAGATAACAAATTCGGGTTCCCCTGATTTTGATAAATAAGCAGGAATTACTTTCGTCCCTATTTTGGGTTGCGAATAATTTGAATGTTGCACCGTTTCACAC
>JAFZTG010000085.1 GCA_017618935.1 Bacteroidales bacterium
CCATACAACGGCTCGGTCTCGTCAAAATGTTTCACGCCACGGAGCAGCCATTGGTGCGTCAAGTCAAGCGACTTTTTTGCATACTGATAATCGGCAGTGCCTGGCGTACATTCGTCAAGAGCCATAATGATGTCGGCACCTATAATTCGTTGTGTATCAACCACATTTTCTGGCGTGAACAAATGTTTCGAGCCATCGATATGCGATTTGAAATACACGCCTTCCTCTTTCAGTTTACGATTGTCGGCCAGCGAGAACACTTGAAAGCCGCCACTGTCGGTCAAAATCGGTTTGTCCCAGCCGTTGAATTTATGCAGACCGCCCGCTTTGCGTAAAATGTCCAATCCCGGACGAAGATACAAATGGTAGGTGTTGCCCAAAATAATTTGTGCCTTCACCTCATCGCGAAGTTCGGGGATATGCACGCCCTTAACCGTGCCAGCCGTTCCGACGGGCATAAAAATAGGAGTAAGAATTTCGCCATGGTCGGTGGTTATTTTTCCTGCTCGTGCATTACATTTAGAGCATGTATGTTGAACTTCGAACTGCACTCGTTATTTTTTTGCAAAAATAATAATAAACGGGATTATCGCCTTTTGATAGGAGAAAAAATCTTTTTTCTTATTGCAATCATATCTTCGAGATTTTTTTGTAATTTTGTTAAATTTTCGTGGTATGGATAGCAGAGTGCAATCGGTGAAACTTAATTTGGGAATTATAGGTAATTCTCCACGCTTGAATAATGCCGTGGAAATTGCTCTGCAAATCGCTCCTACCAATCTTTCTGTGCTTATTGAGGGGGAAAGTGGCGTCGGGAAAGAGGCCTTTTCGCAGATTATTCATAAAAATAGTCTTCGTAAGGATAAACCCTACATTGCAATAAACTGTGGCGCTATTCCTGAAGGTACGATTGATTCTGAACTATTCGGTCACGTAAAAGGGTCGTTTACAGGCGCTGCAGGTGACCGCAAAGGATATTTTGAGACGGTCAACGGAGGAACAATCTTCCTTGACGAGGTAGGCGAACTGCCCAAACCAACGCAGGCGCGGCTTCTTCGCGTTCTCGAATCTGGGGAATTTATTCCCGTCGGCTCATCAAAAGTGCAAAAAACCGACGTGCGTATTGTTGCAGCAACAAATGTCAATCTACAAGATGCCATCAAATCGGGGAAATTCCGAGAAGATTTATACTATCGACTCAATACCGTTCCCATTGCCATCCCGCCTTTGCGAGAGCGACAAGATGACATTTACGTTCTCTTTAGAAAATTTGCGAACGATACGGCGGAAAAATACCATAGACCACGAATTGACTTGGATTCCACAAGCAAAGAAATGCTCTTGACCTATCGCTGGCCAGGCAACATTCGTCAGTTGAAAAACATTTCCGAACAACTCGCAATGCTGGAAAACGGCCCGATTATCAATGCGGAAACGCTCAAGAAATATCTTCCCGATTATGGCGAGACACGTCTTCCTGCCATAAATCCGTCGGCTGCGGAAGCAACCTATGCTTCGGAAAGGGAAATTCTTTTCAAACTGATGTTTGACATGAAGAAGGATATGAACGACTTGAAGAAATTGGTAAACGACATGATTCAAAATGGCGGACAATACACTACCGTTATTGAAAATCATTCGAATGACGACAAATTCTTCAATGATACTATGATGGATATTGAGTCAGAAGGAAATACTCCCATCAACATCGTTACGCCTGTTCAACAACATCAGTCATCACCGAGAGATAATTCACACATTATTGATACACAAGAAATTACTGAAGAATCTCTCTCGCTTTCCAACAATGAAGTTGCTTTCATAAAAAAAGCATTGCAGAAATACAATGGCAAGCGAAAATTGGCGGCAAAAGAACTTGGCATATCTGAACGAACATTATATCGAAAAATTAAAGAATACAACATAGAGTGAGAAAACTGTTTCTATATATAATTATATTGGTATGTGCGGTGGGGTGCTCCGTGAACTACTCACTTTCGGGAGCGTCTATCTCGCCAGATGTGAAGACGTTTTCCGTCTCGTATATTGCAAACCACGCTGCTAATAAACAAGCCACGTTGAGCGACGTGTTCACCGAAGGACTCAAAGACAAGTTTCGTTCCGACGCGGGTCTTTCGCTCGTCTCGTCAGGTGCCGATCTACAGTTTTCGGGAAACATAACCGACTATACAACTTCATATCAAGGTGTTACGGCCAGTCAGTTGGCTGCACAAACGCGACTGACAATCGCTGTGAAAATAAAATTCGTCAACAAAAACGACGAAAAACAAAACTATGAGAAACGTTTTTCCGCATATCGCGATTTTGACGCAACCGAGAGCCTGTCAAATGTGGAAGACGCTTTGATTG
Organism: Bacteroidales bacterium; assembly: GCA_017618935.1. Next base: position 2,371 of record JAFZTG010000085.1, read on the forward strand.
CGGAAATATCGGAAGAAATTATTGAAGCCATTTTTATGGAAAGTGTTGCTAACTGGTAAAATTATGAATAAGAAACAACTAAAACAATATTTGGACAACCCCGAACTTTTGTCGGCAAGCGACACAAAGAAACTTGCTGATTTGGTTGATGATTATCCATATTTCCAGACAGCGCGCATGCTTTATGCCAAAGGTTTGCAAAACACCGAATCCGACAAGTTTGACACCGTCATAGAACTGACGGCGACATACGCTGTCGATAGAAAAAAATTGTTCGCTTTCATTCATATTCCCGACACAACTGTAACAACAACAGCAGAACAACTCGAAGAAGTTGTTGAGCAAACAGAACAAGTGGTTGAGGAAACAGAACAAGTCGTAGAAGAAGTTCAAGAGGAGGAAACTCCTATCGTCGAAGAACAAACGACCGAGCAAGTTGAAGAAGTTATCGAAGAGCCAGAAAAAGTCGTTGAGGAAACTGAACAAGTCATAGAAGAAGTTCAAGAAGAGGAAACTCCTACCGTCGAAGAACAAACGACCGAGCAAGTTGAAGAAATTGTTGAGAAGGCAGAAGAAGTCGTTGAGGAAACTGAACAAGTCGTAGAAGAAGTTCAAGAGGAGGAAACTCCTATCATCGAAGAACAAACGACCGAGCAAGTTGAAGAAATTGTTGAGAAGGCAGAAAAAGTCGTTGAGGAAACTGAACAAGTCATAGAAGAAGTTCAAGAGGAAGAAACTCCAACCGTCGAAGAACAAACGACCGACGTTAAAGACATTACTACTGAAACTACAACCGAACAAGTTCAAGAAGTTGTTGAGCAAGCAGTAAAAACAGAATCTTTGGCTGACAAGATTCTTCGTGAATATCGAGAGCGTAAAGAACGACTTGCACAAGAGAAAATAGAAAATTCTTCAGAAGCTGCAACAACCGAGCAAGTTCAGGAAGTTGTTGAGCAAGTAGAACAAGTCGTTGAACAAACTGAACAAATCATAGATGAAGTTCAGGAAGAGGAAACTCCTATCGTCGAAGAACAAACGACCGACATTAAAGACATTACTACTGAAACTACAACAACCGAACAAGTTCAAGAAATTGTTGAAGAAGCAGAACAAGTCGTAGAACAAACTGAACAAATCATAGATGAAGTTCAGGAAGAGGAACCCCCTATTGTTGCAGAACAAACGACCGACATTAAAGACATTACTACTGAAACTACAACGACCGAACAAGTTCAAGAAATTGTCGAGGAGCCAGAACAAGTCGTTGAAGAAGCTGAACAAGTCATAGAAGAAATACAAGAAGAAGAAACTCCAACCGTCGAAGAACAAACTACCGACGTTAAAGACCTTACAGCAGAAACTACGACCGAACAAGTTCAAGAAATTGTCGAGGAACCAGAACAAGTCGTTGAAGAAGCAGAACAAGCCATAGAAGAAATTCAAGAAGAGGAAACCCCAATCATCGAAGAACAAACTACCGACATTAAAGACATTACTACAGAAACTGCAACGACCGAGCAAGTTGAAGAAGTTGTCGAAGAGGCAGAAAAAACAGAATCTTTGGCTGACAGAATTCTTCGTAAATACCGAGAACGTAAAGAACGACTTGCACAAGAAAAAACAGAGACCTCTGCGGAAGCTGAACAAATTGTTGAAGAGTCCCAAGAAGAAACTCCAATCATCGAGGAACAAATTACCGCCGTTAAAGACATTGTTGCAGAAATTGCATCGACCGAACAGGTTCAAGAAATTGTCGAAGAGTCAGAACAAGTGGTTGAAGAGCCGAAACAAATCATAGAAGAAGTTCAGGAAGAGGAAACTCCGATCGTTGATGAACAAACTACCACCGTTAGTGACTCTACTACAACCGAACAAGTTGAAGAAACGGAGCATGTAGAAGAAATTGCAGAAGAGCCAGAAAACGTTGTAGAAAAAGCTCAAGAAGAACTGCAATCCTTGAATTTTACGCCGATAGACATTGAATATGACTCAGAAACAGTTGTTGAAGATGCGAAGGAAGAGACCTCTTCAGAAGAAACAATTGATTTTGAGGCGCTCTTTGAAAATCCCGACGAAAACAAATCAGAAAAAACTATAGAAAACGGAGAG
>JAFZTG010000086.1 GCA_017618935.1 Bacteroidales bacterium
CGCCCGAAACCTGCGTACCCACTTCCACTTGCTGGATAGGCTCGATAGTTCCCGTAGCAGTGACCACATTCGCTATACTTCCCATTTGGGCAGGTTGCGCCGTAACCACAACGATGCTGTTCTTGTTTTCCGAGAAAAATATGAAATATGCTGCCACACCAGCGGCAACGAGCAGTAGAAGTATCAGTATAAGTTTGAATTTTTTCATATTTGAATAAATGAAAAGTGATATTGCAAAGATAATTTATTCTTCGTAATCAGCAAGATAGATATCTTTTCAAAAGTATATTTCTATAAACAAGAGGTGGAAAGACCTAGTATGCTATCGCTTTCCCTTGATAATGTTGAATGACCAAATGGTTTAATATCGCCATGTATTGGGCTTGGAATTGCGAAACCTTTGTTTGGGCATAGTTCGTTTCTGTTATCAGCAATGTCGTTGCGTCAATCAAACCGACTTCAAATTGTTTGCGTGCCAAGTCAACCGAGACATTCAGGGCTTCCAAAGAGGCACTCAGCGCTTTATCCTCGGCTTGGTACGATTTCGCATTTTGGCAAGCGTTCTCTATCTGTTTATAAAGATTTTTCTTTGTTGACTCAACAGCCAGAACATTGTATTCGGAATTGATTTTTGCAGTTTCCACATTGGTTTTTGTCTGCCATTTGTTAAAAATAGGCACCGAAAGCGATAGGCGGAGCGAGTTGTTTCCTTGCAGTTCCGATTCGCTGTCGAAAAAGTTTATGTTTGCTCCTACGCCAGCCGAGAGCGACAGGGATGGGTAATACGAGGATTTTGCCATTTTCACCGACAAACTGTCAATTGCCAACTGCTGTTCGGCATATCTCATGTCGGGATACACCTTGCAGGCCTCGTTAAAGACGTCAATAGGCGAAGGGACTTCAAATTCGGCAGTCGGACGGTCAATCACAATATCGAACGCTACGCCTGGTTCCAATTCCAAAAGTTGCTTGAGCGTCAATAATTGTTGCTCATATTGATTTTGGGCACGAATGAGCGAATATTGTTTGTTGGCATATTGCGCTTCCATGTCGCTATAGTCTCTTTGCGAAATGGAGCCAACTTTAAATTTCGTTTCGGAAATCTTCAGTTCTTTTTCGGTTACCGATAGTAATAATTCTGCAAGTTCCACATTATCATGGGCATACAGCACTTGAAGATATGCTTCGGCAACGGCGATTTCAATGTCGTATTTTGCCTGTTCCACCTGAATTTTCTGTCGTTCAAGTTCAAGGTTGGATTTTTTTATGCTGTTTTCTGTGTTGAAACCGTTGAACAAGTTAAGGTTTGCATTCACGCCAACGCTTGTGTTCATCGGGTCGAGCAACGATTGCGAAGCCGAACCGTTCACCGACGGCAGACGATTCATTTTTGCCTGATTAACTTGCAGTTCCGAAGAACGTTGTTTCAAATACGACTGCGAAACGGAGATGTTGTTTTCCAAAGCGTGAGAAATACATGCTTGCAAGTCCCATGGATGTGTGTTTTGCTCGGGTAATTCTTCTTGTGAAAAACAATTCGTGTACCAAACTACAGTTAGCAAAAGTATGATATTGAATATCTTCATATATTTTCTTTGGTCAAAAATAAGAAAAAAACTATCACTTTAACAAAAAACTCCTTTTAAGCCGATACTTTGTTTGAATTAAACTTTTTTCAAAAACATTGATCAATTATCCCTTTTCACTATTCTTTTTCGGGGAACGTAACATACA
>JAFZTG010000087.1 GCA_017618935.1 Bacteroidales bacterium
AGCGTCGTAGATTTTTGGAACGCTTGTTTCGCAGTCCAAACCACGTTTTTTCGCTTCTTTCTTCCATTCGTCGCTGTAACCGTTACCGTCGAAACGGATAGCCTTACATTCTTTTATGTATGCTTTCAAAACTGAGAAGATAGCTTCTTCTTTGCCCATGCCTTTTGCAATCTTAGCATCAACGGCAATCTTGAATTCTTTTAACTGAGCAGCAACGGCAGTGTTCAATGCAATCATTGCAGAACCGCAGTTTGCCGAAGAACCAACAGCACGGAACTCAAAACGGTTTCCTGTGAATGCGAATGGCGACGTACGGTTACGGTCGGTGTTGTCAAGCAATACTTCCGGCAATTTTGCGATACCAAGACTCACTTTACGTTTTCCTTCAACTTTGAGAGCTTCGCCGCCGCTGTTTTTCTCAATTTTGTCGAGAATTGCCGACAATTGCGAGCCCAAGAAGATAGAAATGATTGCTGGAGGCGCTTCGTTCGCACCAAGACGGTGAGCGTTGGAAGCCGTCATAATTGATGCTTTGAGCAATGCGTTGTTTTTGTAAACGGCCATCAATGTGTTCACAATAAATGTGACAAACTGAAGGTTTTCCGTTGCTGTTTTGCCCGGTGTGAACAAGCCCACGCCTGTGTTAGTTCCGAGTGACCAGTTGTTGTGTTTTCCCGAACCGTTGATTCCTGCAAATGGTTTTTCGTGCAAAAGTACGCGGAATCCGTGTTTGCGGGCAATACGTTTCATAATCGACATAATCAACAAGTTCTGGTCGCTTGCCAAGTTTGTTTCACCAAAAATTGGAGCCAACTCGAACTGGTTCGGAGCAACCTCGTTGTGACGAGTTTTGCAAGGAATACCATATTTATATGCCTCGAATTCAATTTCTTTCATAAATGCCTGAACACGTTCAGGAATAGCACCAAAATAGTGGTCTTCCAACTGCTGGTTCTTTGCAGATTCGTGACCTACCAACGTACGGCCAGTCAGCAACAAGTCTGGACGAGTAGCGTACAAACCTTCGTCAACCAAGAAATATTCCTGTTCCCAACCTAAATATGAATAAACTTTCTTCACATTCTTGTCGAAATACTGGCAAACCGATACGGCTGCCTTGTCAACTGCGTTCAATGCCTTCAAAAGAGGAGCTTTGTAGTCGAGCGATTCACCTGTGTATGAAATGAATACTGTTGGGATACACAATGTATCATCAACGATGAATGCTGGTGATGAAGGATCCCATGCTGAGTAACCACGGGCTTCGAATGTGTTACGCAAACCGCCACTTGGGAAACTTGATGCGTCAGGTTCCTGCTGAACAAGCAATTTTCCTGAAAATTCTTCGATAACGCCTTCGCCCGGAGCGCCAGCATATTCAATGAAAGAATCGTGTTTTTCGGCAGTTCCGTCGGTCAATGGTTGGAACCAGTGCGTGTAGTGAGTTGCGCCCATATCCATAGCCCACTGTTTCATACCGGCAGCAACGTGGTTTGCAATGTCGCGGTCCAACGTCGCACCATTATCAATTACGTCACGAATGACTTTTACTGTTTCTTTTGACAAGTATTTGGCCATCTGTTCACGACCAAAAACATACTTTCCGAAATACTCCGAAGTCAGACCTTGAGGAGCTTCTACGGCCATTGCTTTCTTCTTGAAAGCCTCGCCTACCACTTGAAATCTTAAATTTGCCATATCCTTTGGTTTTTATGATTTACATTATAATTAGCATTTATCCGTCTTTCTGTAACCGTTTTAATGCATTTGCTTTAAATTTTCAATGCAAATAAACGAATTATATTTCAAAATGAAAGCAAAACGCAAGAAAAAATTAAAGTTTTTATACAAATTACGTGGATTTCGTATAAATGCATAATCGAAAAATAGGGAATCGCTTACAAAAATGAAAGTATAGCATGGATTGGTTTTGCGGCTTTTCCTTGCTCGTTTTTATGCTATAAAGAACGGTTACTATGTAGTAACCGTTCTTTATCATATATTGTTAGAACACGCAAACGTTCGTAAAATTTACTTTTTAATGAACTGGGTCGTTTTTATGTTCCCATCAACAAAAACAATTCGGAGCGTGTACATTCCCGTAGGGAAACCACTCATAAGAATTGTCGTATTTGGTTGATTTACCGCAATCTTTGTTTTTGCGCCATTGACATCAACAAGTTCTATGTAAGAAATCTCGTCATTTCCCTTCACAAAAATCTCCGACACACAAGGATTCGGATAAACGCTTACCTCGGCAGAAACGGTTTCTATTGCCGTCTTTATCACAG
>JAFZTG010000088.1 GCA_017618935.1 Bacteroidales bacterium
CTATGGTTTTTACGTCACAATCCATTGTTTTGTTGTTTTCATAACCACTAAGTTTTATTTCTTTATAGCAAAGAAATATACTTAGTATGCGAAATTTTCGCATAGGGTATTTTTTTTGAAAAAAATCGGGGGACTTTCGTTTAATATTTTGAGATTTCTCGCTATCGCTCGAAAAGACGTGCATTTGGGGCAGAAAGAGAAAAGCCCCACCACGCCCGTCATTCCCAGCGAAGCGAGGAATCTCACCATTGTGCATTATGCATTGTGAATTGTGCATTAAAAAAGACCGCCTTGCGACGACCTTTCATCTACAAAATTACCGTACCGAAACACCTACCGTTTCTTAAATTTATCTTTCACTGCCAAAAGAATCAGATTCTTATCCAATCCCATTTTGTTAAATGCAAACAAGCGATTGCCCAAATCTTTGAAACTTGCTCCGAAATGATAGACCACGTCGTCAATTATGAGAAAACGGTCGTGGAAATTTTCTGCGTATTTTTCTAATCGGATTATTTTGTCTGGATATTGCGAATCGTGCAATTCTTTGACTCTCAATAAAGACTCACCAATCCGTTCCGTGTAAATCGTTGCCGAAACGCCTTTCTGCCGGACGTCAAGAATTTCAAATGTTGCGGCGTCAACGTAGCCGTCAATCATAATAACTTCTCGCTTTGCCTGTTTTATAAGGTCTTCCACACAAACACGTGCGTCAAAAATCTGTCCTTCGTGCAACAGTCCTTCAACTGGTGGCAATGAAGTACGAACGAAAAAATCTATTTTGTTTTCTGTTTGGGCTACACGTTGTTCCAATCGTTCAAAACGCTGATTTATCGAATATCCGCGCAACATATATTCTTTTAGAACTTTGTTCGCCCACTGACGGAATAATACACCCTGTGGCGATTTAACACGATAACCTACAGACAAAACCATGTCAAGATTGTAATATTCCACACTTCGTTTTACAACACGTCCGCCTTCGTTTTGAACTGTCGCAAAATTTGCGACAGTTGCCATGTTTTGCAACTCTTCACGTAGGGCATTATTAATGTGTTTCCCTATGGTTTTTACGTCACGACCAAACAACATAGCAATTTGGTTACGATTCAACCATACAGTTTCGCTTTCCATTCGAACCTCCAACGACACCGTTTCGTTGGGTTGATACAAAATTATTTCGCTCTTTGGGCTTGAATCCATTTCATTTTTCATAGATTACTACTCTTTATAAATTGGTTGCCCAAAGATAGTATTTATTCTATATTCCGCAAGATTCCCGATTTTTAAAATTGAGAAATACATAAACAGATTTCTCGCCTCGCTCGACGAACTTCGAGGATGGAATTGTACCATAAACAGATTTCTCGCTATCGCTCGAAAAGACGTGAATTTGGGGCAGAAAGAAAAAAGAAAAGTGAAAATGGCAAAGCCATTTTCACTTTTCTTTCCTTATATCCTCCCGCCAGCCCCGTCATTCCGACCGAAGGGAGGAATCTGCTACAACTACCTGAAGACCAAATAATTGTAAAACTCACCTTTGCACGTCTCTTTTATTTAAATGAATCCAAAGCCTTAATTATTTTATCTATTGAGATTTTAACAAAAGGACAAACAATTGCCCCCGCGACCGAACCTACTGCAGAACCAACTATTTCCCCGGCTAATTTTATAAGAACATCTTTCCATGCAATTTTAGGTTTAGAATCATCAAGTTTTTTATTTATTTCGTCTAATTTCTCAGATAATTCATGTGTATTACAAACTACTTCCAACAATTTAATTAATGTTTCGCTCGGAATAACTATTACATCTTTTTTGAAACTATAATCATAAAAAAGCAATTCTGAGTTTAAAATATTTTCGACATAATTTCTTGTATTAGAATCGTTTAGAATAAACCGTACATTATTTCCATCATTCAATATCTGACATTTATGCAATGTATTTAAAAAAACGTTCTTTGATTGTTCTTCAATGCTTTGCGTGGAAAAACGTAAATTTATTTCATCTATGATTTTTGCTATTCTGTTAGTAGGTACTTTCAACAAAAGACTTAATTTATACGCATCGGTAATGCCACTTTTCATTAATTCCCTTACTACAAATACATCATATTCTTTTTTGGTCATAGCACCCATTCCACGTGCCTTGACCTCATCTGTTATTAGTCCCATCTTTTACTTTTTTAATTCAACATTCATTTTATTTAACATATTGTACTAAACGGACACATAACCCATAGTGGGTGTTATAATTTCCCACGCCGCCGTTGTTAGCGAGCGTCAACTGACTTCCGTTTTTATACAAACCTGTACTGCCCATCCAATAGTAACCGTACTGATCCACAGCGAACACCTCTTTACCGCTTGAGCCACCGCGATTGCCTTCATAAGGAAGAAACACGGCACCATACGACTGCATTACCGCCCACTCATCCTGAGAATACACATTCGTTGACAAATTGTTCGGATTGCACGTGAACGTTACCGACGAAGGAGTTTCCCAACCGTCGGGCAAAAGTATCAGTCCAGGTATGTTATTTACAGTGCCTTTTCCTTTAAGACTGCTTGCATTTGTTCTTGTTTTCAGCAAGTATTCCATCTCGTCTGCGGTAGGTGTCCTCCACAAGCCCTTTTGGTTCCCTCCGTTGGATATGGCGTTGTAAAAACCCCAATCATAGTTTGTTCCTGCTATGTTAGTATAGCTGCTACTGTAGTAGTCAAGATCGTCTGTACTCGTCATATACGGATATTTATTATTGTAGCCGCTTGTTCCAAAACCAAATAAATCAATCCATCCGCTATATGTTGACGAGATTTTGCTATTGTCACATTTTGTGCCGTTTTCATAGACCGTTCCCTTAGTATCGTCCCCCACAATGTCCCACTGGTGTTCGGCAAAACGCCACGTTTTTGTGCTTGCTTGGTATTGCAAATTGCCTTGCGAGAAATACACTTTCTTGGTTGCCGAAACGGAAAAGGCCTTTTGTATGGCACCATTTACTATAATGTTCGGCGTAAACGTAATTGTAGTCCCATACGAAGTTCCCTCATTATTTTTTGCGTATGCACGTACATAGTACGTAGTCCCAGCAGAAAGCGATGAAAGCGTAACCGAGAAACTGCCAGTTCCCTTGCCACTTACTATTTTGTTGCCAGAAACGGTGGGGTTATCCGTAGTGGCCCAGCAAACGCCACGCTCGGTAACCGAAGTCCCGTTGTCATTGGTCACGTTTCCGCCAACGGTGGCACTACTGCTTGTCACGTTGGTCGCCTCGACGGTTGTAACCGTAGGTGCCGAAATTTTCGTGAACGAAAACCTGATTTGTTTGTCACTCGTAATAAATGCGGAGTGCAAGGTTTCCACCTTAGTTTGTGAATAATAGTACCCCGTGAACTCAAACTCGTCGCCTTCGTCAAAAGTAATCACGTCGTTGACAGACTTCAACATGGGTTCTGGTTTACTGGTCAGGACTTCGAGAATGCTTGGCTCCGTGCTTTGCGTCAACAAA
>JAFZTG010000089.1 GCA_017618935.1 Bacteroidales bacterium
GCAGAAACAACAAAACGGCATAATAAAAAACCACGATTTCACCGCCTTTGACGAAATACAGACAATCGTTTTTCAAGAGCCCTCAGAGATTCAAGCGGCATTGAAATCGTATCTAGAAAGCGGTAAAACAACAATTGACAATAATGAATTTTCTTCTGAATGCGGTCTTATTTTGATGGGTAATATTCCTTTGTCAAAAGAAAGACGTCCTGTATCAAACAAGTATTTCGATTCTTTACCAATCAACTTCAGAGAATCCGCATTGTTGGATAGATTCCATTGTTTTATTGAAGGTTGGTATCTGCCTCGAATAAATAAAAGCATGATTTTCAAAGGTTGGACGGTTAATGTGGAATATTTTTCGGAAATACTTCATGCCATGCGTACTCAAAACCAATATGGTTTATTGTTCGACGAGTTAGTGACGTTCCAAAAAGATGCAGACATGCGTGACTTCAATGCCGTAAAGAGAATCACTACGGCATATATGAAGTTACTATTCCCTCATTGGACAAAAAAAGAAGATGTGAATAAAGAAGAATTCGACCAATATTGTCTGCAGCCTGCAATTCATCGCCGTGGTATAGTAAAAGAACAATGCCACAACATCGACCCTGAGTTCAAAACGCAAATGCCAGATATTGAAATTAGGAAATAATTATATTTACAAAAATTATATAATTATGATCCGAAAGAGAATCTTCATAAGTAGCGTACAAAGCGAGTTTCAGAACGAGCGGAAGCAATTGGCTGAGTATATCCGCCAAGATGCATTGTTTTCGCAATATTTTGAGCCGTTTTTGTTTGAGGATTTGCCTGCACAAGACAAGTCTGCACAAACTGCATATTTGGAACAAGCGGCCAAGGCTGATGTTTACTTGCTTTTGATAGGAAAACTGTATGGTTATGAAGATACGAATGGGATTTCTCCTACAGAAAGCGAGTACAATATGGCTACCGTTCATCATGTATATCGGCTGGCATTTGTCAAGGATGTTGCACAACGCGATGCGAAGGAGGAATTGTTTAAACAAAAGATTGACGGTGAAGTAATACGTAGTTCATTTAGTTCATACGAAGAACTGCAAAGTAGTGTTTACGCCTCTTTGGTTGACTATATGTTGCAGAACAATCTTCTGCATAGCGGTCCATTCGATTCTTCGATATTTGCAGAAGCTACAATAAATGACCTCGATAAGGCGAAAATCCGTTGGTTTGTCGGTCTTGCCCGTGAAAAACGGCAATTTCCCTTGCAATATTCAGAAGATAACATACATCAGATTCTTAGCAGCCTTCATTTGATTACTGATGACGATAAGATAAAGAACGCCGCCTTGCTTTTGTTTGCTAAAGATGTACAGAAATGGTTTGCCTCGGCAACCATAAAATGTGCCCAGTTTTATGGAACAAAAGTTCAAAAACCAATGCTATCGCAACAAATTTATGGAGGAAGTGTATTTGAAATGGTTGATCAAGCGGTTGGATTTGTCATGTCGCGTATCAATCAACAGGTTGGCGAACGGATTCATTCAGCCCAAGTAGATGTAACACCCGAACTTCCAACACAAGCTGTAATGGAAGCTATTGTAAATGCAGTGGTACACCGTGACTATAACAGCACAGGAAGTGTACAAGTAATGTTGTTCAAGGATAGACTTGAAGTGTGGAATCCCGGACGCTTACCACAAGGAATGACCATAAAAAAATTAACTGCCGAACATTCATCGCGTCCGGTCAATCCTGTTCTTGCTAATCCTGTATATTTAGCAGGATATATTGAGCAAATGGGCACTGGAACAACTGATATTATAGATAGTTGTGAAGCTATGAATCTAAAGACTCCTGAATTTTATCAAGATGAAGATTTTAGGACAATATTGTGGAGAGCGGAACATTTTGAAAATGAGAATGATACAAATACAAATGCCAACCCAAATGATAACCAAAATGATAGGCAAAAGTTTAGTAAAAGACAGAGTAAAATTCTTCGTTTAATAGATGGGAATAGCTCTATTACAGCAGAGGAATTAGCACAAAAAATGGATGTGTCTGTGCCAACAATTTATCGTGACCTAAAATCATTACACATCAAATGGTCGGGACCAGCAAAAACTGGGCATTGGGTATTTGAAAAACAATAAACTTCATTTACAAGCATTAGCAATTCACCCCCAAGTTGGGGGCGAATTTGGTTTCTAATCCAATGTAAACCTTTGCCCCAAGCGAAAAGTAGTAAATTTGTCAAAGAAAAACAGAGTTTCCGTGACGAATATCTGGAATTTCTTCGGCTATATAAAATTGAATATAACGAACAATATATTTTTTTTGATTGACAATATAATGCTTTTGCCCCTTCGGGGCGGATTTACGAATACTCGTTTATATCAAGAACATTGTCCTTGGCTAACAGGTGCATGCCCTTTCAGGGCGAAAGGAATCGCAACCAACGGAATTTGAACCTCTCTGCTAACCCTTTGCAAAAGAATACTATTATAAAGGTATCCCAAAATCTTTCCCGAAAACGAAAAATTTTTCAGGAAAAATTGTCGATATTCAAAAAAAATTCTACATTTGTAAGATTGTAAATTTATACGTAGTATTAAAATTTAAATTATGTCTTTAAAAATGTCAAAAAGGAATTTTCTCACGGTATGTTTTGCCTTCCTTTTTTCTTGTATATCATTTGCGAATGACGATGCTTCGAATGAAGCAGGGAAACCTGAATTCAATATAAACGAGACAATTTTCGGTCACATTGGCGATAATCACTATTGGCACATGTTTGACATTACAAAAGACGACGGAACCGAACATCCTGTAGGTTTCGCGTTGCCTGTGATTTTGGTCAACACGAATCCGTTCAAGATAGATGTGTTTATGGCGAGCGAATTCGAACACGGACACAAGGCGGTGACCAAAGGCGACCATACCTATAAAATGGTGGAACAGGAAATGGGCGGTCAGAAAATTTTCTACTGCGATGAAAATGGCGAAGTTACCGAGGACGGTCCGCTTGATTTCTCAATCACGAAAAACGTGTTTACCTTGTTCTTGGTTGCTATTATAATGTTGATAATGTTCATTGGCTTGGCAAGAACGTATAAACGTCGCCCAGGTCAGGCACCACAAGGATTCCAGGCATGGTTGGAACCAGTTATCTTGTTCATTAAGGAAGATGTGATTGAACCAAATCTTGGCAAACATGCCGACAAATACACTCCGTACTTGTTGACGGTATTCTTCTTCATCTGGATTTCGAACATGATGGGTTTGATTCCGTTCTTCCCTGGTAGTGCAAACTTGACGGGTAACATTGCCGTTACGTTCGTGTTGGCGGTATTCACCTTGATTATCACCAATTTCAGCGGTAACAAGGAATATTGGAAAGATATTTTCTGTATGCCAGGCTTGCCTTGGCCGTTGATTCCAATTATGGCTGTGGTTGAGGTTATTGGTATTTTCACGAAGCCATTCGCATTGATGATTCGTCTTTTCGCAAATATTACGGCAGGACACATCATCGTGTTGAGTTTGACATCACTGATTTTCATCTTCGGAACATTGGCAATAGCTCCCGTTTCGGTGTTCTTCGTGATGTTTATGGATGTACTTGAGTTATTCGTTGCCGCTTTGCAGGCTTACATATTTACAATGTTGTCGGCGTTGTTTATTGGTTTGGCTATGCCGGAGGGACACGAAGCATAAAAAGGAATGATTGTTTAACTTAAATAATAAATGATATGAACGAAGTAGTTTCATTGGTACCTCTAGCAGGTATCGGAGCAGGTTTGGCAGTAATCGGTGCAGGTATCGGTATCGGTAAGATTGGTGGTTCCGCAATGGAAGCAATTGCACGTCAACCTGAAGCTTACAGCAAGATTCAAACAGCTATGTTGATTGCAGCTGCACTTGTAGAAGGTGTTGCATTGTTCGCAGTCGTAGTTGCTTTGATTGCAAAGTAAAACAACCAATTGGGATACTTTCGGGGCGGTTGGCTCCGAAGGTTTTCCCTTTTGAAAATGAATTGTAAATTTATAATAGTATAATATGGATTTAGTAACTCCCGGTATAGGTTTAGTCTTTTGGACGACGCTTACATTCTTACTTGTCGTTTTCTTATTGATTAAGTTCGCTTGGAAACCAGTTTTGGGAATGATAAACGAACGTAATAAGTCTATTGAAGATTCTCTAAAGCTTGCTGAGACTACCAAGGCAGAAATGGCGAAACTTCAGGCCGATAACGAGAAACTTCTTGCAGAGGCACGTAAGGAACGCGACAACTTGTTGAAGGAAGCTCGTGAAATGAAAGACCAAATGATTGCCCAAGCCAAGGCCGACGCTACGGTTGAAGCTAATAAAATTATGGCAGCGGCGAAAGTTTCAATCGAAAACGAGAAAAATCAGGCAATGCAGGATTTAAAGAACCAAGTGGCTATCCTTTCTTTTGAAATCGCAGAAAAGGTCATTGGAAAAGAGTTGGAAAACAAGAAAGTTTCTGATGAAATCATTGACGAATCGGTAAAAAAATTCAAATTCAATTAGTAGTTAACAATGAATCAAAGTAAAATTTCGGTACGTTACGCAAAGGCATTCTTTGAATTCGCTTCGGAGAAGGGAATCGTCGATACTGTTATTGCCGACGTGAAACTGCTCTCAAAGAGCCTGAACGAAATTGCTGAATTGGCTGAGGTTTTCCAAAGTCCTATTGTGAAACCGAGCAGCAAGAAATCATTCGTTTCCGCTTTGATGAAAAGTAAAATTTCACAAGACACGATTGATTTTTTGAATTTGGTGATTGAGAACGGTCGCGAGATGTTTATGCAGGACATTTTACGTAATGTACTTGATATATATCGGAAAACACAAGGCATCACGGCAGTGACGCTGACTTCGGCAACTCCGTTGTCGAAAAAGCAGGAACAGGCAGTTGTGGATCTTGTCAAGAAGCAAAAAAACACCGAAGTGGAATTGCAGACAAAAATTGATCCTTCACTAATGGGTGGCTTCATTCTTCGTGTGGAAGATGAACAATATGATGCAAGCGTGAGTTCACGATTAAAACAAATTAAGAAAGAATTGATTGCAAATAATTAAATGTAAATTATTTAACTATGGCAGATATAAAACCAGCAGAAGTTTCGGAAATCTTAAAAAAACAGCTTGAGGGCTACAAGACCGAAACAGAACTTGAAGAAGTGGGAACGGTACTTTCAGTAGGTGATAGTATTGCCCGTATCCACGGTTTGACAAACGTTCAGGCCAACGAAATGATCGAGTTTGCCAACGGAACAAAAGGTATTGTGCTTAACCTTGAGGAAGACAACGTAGGTGCAGTGCTTCTTGGCGAATCCGACGGTATTAGCGAAGGCGACACGGTGAAACGTACGCAGAAAATCGCTTCGATTATGGTTGGCGAAGGACTTCTCGGACGTGTTGTAAACACGTTGGGTGAACCAATCGACGGTAAAGGTGATATTACGGGCGAACTGATTGAAATGCCTCTTGAACGTAAGGCACCAGGTATCTTGTATCGTCAGCCGGTAAACGAGCCGTTGCAGACGGGTATCAAACCTATCGATGCGATGATTCCTATCGGTCGTGGTCAACGTGAGTTGATTATCGGTGACCGTCAGACAGGTAAGACGGCTATCGCCATCGATACCATCATCAACCAAAAAGAATTTTACGAAAAAGGACAACCTGTATATTGTATTTACGTAGCAATCGGTCAGAAAGGCTCTACCGTTGCAAGTATCGCAAAAACATTGGAAGAAAAAGGCGCTATGCCTTACACTACGATTGTATCGTCAACGGCTTCCGATCCTGCAGCTTTGCAATATTATGCTCCGTTTGCCGGTTGTGCCATCGGTGAGTACTTCCGCGATACTGGTCGTCCAGCATTGATTATCTATGATGATTTGTCAAAACAGGCAGTTTCATATCGTGAAGTGTCGTTGTTGCTTCGTCGTCCACCGGGGCGTGAGGCATATCCTGGCGACGTGTTCTATCTGCACTCTCGTTTGCTTGAACGTGCTGCAAAAATCATTGCAAACGACGATGTGGCTAAAAATATGAACGACGTGCCTGCTTCTTTGAAAGGTAAAGTGAAAGGTGGCGGTTCGTTGACGGCTCTTCCTATCATTGAAACTCAAGAAGGTGACGTTTCGGCTTATATTCCAACCAACGTGATTTCAATTACCGACGGTCAGATTTATCTTGAATCAGGTTTGTTCCACGCTGGTATCCGTCCTGCAATCAACGTAGGTATTTCCGTATCGCGTGTGGGTGGTAACGCACAAATCAAGGCAATGAAGAAAGTTGCCGGTACGTTGCGTGTGGACCAAGCTCAATTCCGTGAATTGGAGGCATTCTCTAAATTCGGTTCCGATTTGGATGCCGCTACAATGGCTGTGCTTGACAAAGGTCGTAGAAACGTTCAGATTTTGAAACAAGGACAATATTCGCCAATGAAGGTTCAACATCAGGTTGCTATCATTTATTGTGGTACTCAAGGCTTGTTGTCGGACGTTCCAATCGACAAAGTCCTTGATTTCGAGAAAGAATATCTTGAATATCTTGACTTGAAACACAAAGATACTCTTGATAAAATTGCAGGCGGTGCTATTGACGACGAAATCAAAGGCGTTTTGGCTGCTGCTGCAAAAGAAGTTTCGGCAAAATATAAAAAATAATGATAAGTGGTTAATGATGAGTGATTTACCGTCACTCATCGTTAATCGTTAATCAAGTGAAATAATATGGCAGGTATTAAAGAAATACGTAATAGAATCGCATCTGTAAGCAGTACGCAGAAAATCACCAGCGCCATGAAAATGGTGTCGGCTGCAAAATTGCGTAAGGCACAACAGGCAGTATTGCAAATGCGACCATATTCCGAGAAGTTGCAAGAGATATTACAAAATGTGAGTAGCGGACTGGAGTCGAGCGAAGGAAATGCGTATGCTACGGTTCGTCCGGAAAACAAGGTTTTGATTATCGCTGTCGCTTCGAATAGCGGTTTGTGCGGTGGTTTTAACTCAGGTATTGGTAAAACAGTCGCTGCACTCGTAAAATCGGATTATGCCGCACAATTTGCCGCATCAAACGTTGATGTGTACGCAATTGGTAAAAAAGTGTGTGATTCATTGAAAAGCAAGGGTGTCGCTCCGAAAAAATCGTTTATCGACATCTTTGACCATCTTACGTATGACGAGGCATCGAAAATTTCTACGGAAATTATGAATGACTTTGCTACTGGCGTGTACGATAAGGTTGTGATTGTTTACAACAAATTCAAGAACGCCGCTACGCAAATCATCACTACGAGCCAATATTTGCCTGTTGTTCAAGACGGAGCAACTACTGCAAAGACAGGGTTCAATTATGATTATATTTTTGAGCCGAACAAAGAATATATTGTGAACGAATTGATACCACGTTCTTTAAAAGTTCAGTTTTTTAGCATTTTACTCGATTCGTTTGCTTCGGAACACGGAGCAAGAATGACCGCTATGCACAAGGCAACCGACAATGCAGGTACGTTGTTGAAGGATTTGAGAATTGAATACAACAAGGCTCGTCAGGCGGCAATTACCAACGAATTGAATGAAATTGTGAGTGGTGCCAATGCGTTGAAAGGGTAAAAAGTATTAGTATCCATCGTAAGAATGAATACAAATCTCGACCCTGAACATATCTCAAACAAAGACAGCGAGTTTGAAAAACAACTTCGCCCGCTCACGTTTGACGATTTCTCCGGGCAACAAAAGGTTGTTGAAAATCTAAAAATTTTCGTCGCTGCCGCGAAAATGCGTGGCGAATCGCTTGACCACGTTCTGCTCCACGGTCCTCCAGGATTGGGAAAAACAACGCTTGCAAACATTATTGCCAACGAACTTGGCGTGAATCTGAAAATAACGTCTGGTCCCGTGCTTGACAAACCTGGCGATTTGGCTGGTTTGCTTACAAGTCTGGACGAAAACGACGTGCTTTTCATAGATGAAATTCATCGTCTGTCGCCCGTTGTTGAAGAATATCTGTATTCAGCAATGGAGGACTTTCGCATCGATATTATGATAGACAAGGGACCAAGCGCGCGTTCGGTGCAACTTTCGCTCTCGCCGTTCACGCTCATTGGCGCAACCACCCGTTCTGGCTCGCTGACAAGCCCTTTGCGTGCCCGTTTTGGCATAAAAAGTTTGTTTGAATACTACGACGTGGACCTTCTGTCGAAAATAGTGGAACGTTCAGCTCATATTCTTGCCATTGACATTGAGACACAGGCGGCAAAAGAAATCGCCTCACGAAGCCGTGGAACGCCTCGTATAGCCAATGCGTTACTTCGCCGAGTACGTGACTTTGCTCAAGTGAAGGGAACGGGAAAAATAACCATCGATATCACTCGTTTTGCACTTGAAGCTCTCAATATTGACAAATATGGTCTTGACGAAATGGACAACAAGATTTTGTGTACCATTATCGATAAATTTGGTGGGGGTCCTGTCGGTGTAAACACGATTGCCACTGCAGTTGGTGAGGATTCTGGAACGATAGAGGAGGTGTATGAGCCGTTTTTAATCAAAGAAGGTTTTTTACAACGCACGCCTCGCGGTCGCGAAGTCACTCCGTTGGCATACCGCCATTTGGGACGGATTCCCGATGTGAAGCAGGGCAGTTTGTTTTAATGTGATTCGTTGTATTTTTTGAATTCATCAGTTCCTGCTACACGCTCGAACTCGGTGCCTTTCTTCCATTTTAAATAGGGTATAATGGCAGCATCAAGATTTGCTATATAATTCACGTCAAACATCATAAAATGGTGCGTATCTTCAAGATATTCGTCGGTTTCGTCGCCTGCGAGAAATCTCCAGCCGCTGTCGTCGTCATCTTCTTTTTCTTCACGATACATAAATCCCACTTTCTCCCCGTCAACCGTGATTCTATCCGACGCAATGCAGTATCCCATTGGTTTTATCAAATCTTGCACGTCGGCAACTTGTAGTTTATATTTGTTGTCTGCCATAAAACACATCTTTTGACAAAGATAGAATAAAATGCTTTTCTCTGTTTACCTTTGTCAAAAAGTTAAAATAGGTACGGACATATTCCATCTCAAAAGAAGATACAACTCTCATCAATTGACCTTCAGTATTTTTATATTTGATCAAACTATTTTCTATACGAGAAAAAATAACGGAACATCATTTTTTTCTGTACTTTTACGAACGTTTACATACAAAATGAAAAAACATCTTGTTTACATAGGTCTATTGCTTTGGTGCACAATCTGTTTCGCACAAGTACCTGGTACGTGGAATGAATATTTCTCGTTTCGCAACGTGCAACAACTTGAAAGTGTTGACGACAATGTGTTTGCCCTGTCGGAAAATGGCATTTTCATTTACAACACCTCAACGCAAGAAATCCAAAAAATCACAAAACTGAACGGCCTCAGCACGGTAGGGCTGACATGCATGGCGTTTTGCGACTCAACTTCATCGTTTTTGATTGGCTACAACGATGGCACACTCGACATGCTGGATTATCCCTCGCTCAGAGTGAAGGCAATTCCAACCATCGCAAACAAACCGCTGTATGGTTCAAAGAAAATCAACGCGATCGCGATGCACAACGACACTGCCATTATTGCTACGGAATTTGGCGTACTCACATTCGAAATGAGATCACAGAAATTCATTTCCACAACTATTCTCAGCAACGACGGAAGCTACGTGCCTGCAAAATCTGTTACGGTTGACAACAAGACTGTTTATGTTGCAACGACCAAAGGTATTTTTTCTGCAGCAGTACAAAATGCAAATTTATCGGATTATTCCTCATGGACAAAACTAACTGACATACCTTACGAAAACGACACTATCAGCCATATTGCCACACTCAACGGCACAATCTACTATGCCCATAAAAACACCAACGACGCAAGCAAAGATTCGGTTTTTAAGATAACCAACGGAACGGCGGAAGCGTTTAAAACACAGATAGAGGGCGTAAAACGATTGAAAACATACGATAATCACTTAATTATCGTATCATCAACAATGATAAAAGCATACAATGAAAATGAGATTTTAAAAAACAATATTGACAAAGGACAAGGTCTTGAGAAATTCACCGACGTCGTATATATGGGGGCTTTCTCCAACGCATTTATAGCAAACACAAAATACGGGATACTCAACGCAGAAACAGAGAAGTACATTTATCCCCAATGTCCTCAATCAAACGCAATTTCTGATGTTTTGTACCACGAAGGAAAACTATTGATATCAGCTGGAATGGTCATCAACTGGGACGGTTCGATGGTCGATTATATGGACTACACGGGGAATTGGTATTCGCACAAAAATTGGGTTACTCAAAATGCACGTTGTGTGTTTGTTCCTAAAAACTCTAACTCCTTCTATTATGGTTCTTTTGGAGGTTTGGTTTCCACTAGATTTTTTCAATGGTGGGAAGCCGATACAATCTACAACCACACAAATTCGCTTATTCAACAATATAATTATTATACCGCAAAGGTTGACGTTATAAGCGATATCGCAATTGACACAAAGAACAATTTGTGGATTGTAAACGAATATACCTCTCATCCTCTCATAGCAATAACTCCAGAAAACAAGTGGTACAGTTATTCTATTCCTACACTAGGAAGAATGTCATTTGAACACTTTTTGATAGATTCACGAGGAATAAAATGGTTGGTAGGTGAGTCGAAATTGGTTGCATATTACGAAAATACGACACTTGACAATAGCAGTGACGACCTATGCGCTCTTATTCCTCTCACTGATAACGAAGGTGTTATTGCTGCAAAAACCACTTGTCTTGCCGAAGGTTTGGACGGAGATATTTGGATTGGGACGAATCAAGGAATTGCCGTTCATTCGTCACCTTCACGTGTATTTAAGGATAGACAGACTATTTCAAGAATAAAAATCGAAATTGATGGAGAGGTTGGCTATTTACTTAGTTCTGAATACATTACATGCATAGCCGTTGACGGAGCAAACAGGAAATGGGTAGGCACGGAAAATTCAGGTGTTTTCTTGATTTCTGAAAATGGAACCGAACAACTATTGAATTTCACCAAAAACAATAGTCCCCTTCCCACAAATACAATAACCTCTATTTCCATAAATCATGAAACAGGAGAAATCTATATCGGCACCGACAATGGTTTGGTTTCTTACGTTGGTGATGCAACCGCTGGCGATCAAGCTATGTCCAATGTAAAAATCTACCCTAACCCTATTCGGGAGAATTATGATGGAGATATTTATATTTCTGGACTTGTAACCGATGCCATCCTAAAAATCACCGATGTTTCGGGAAATCTGGTACGGACTGTCACTGCAAACGGTGGCACAGCTGTATGGGACGGTCGGAACTCATACGGAGAACGAGTGCAGACAGGAGTTTATCTAATCTATATTTCCGATGAAACGGCAACATACACAACCGTAAAAAAAATTTTGTTTATCAACTAATTTCCAAAACTCTCTTGAAAAAGTTTTTCTTTACATTTACACTCGATTCATTTCTGATGAAAAAATATGTTGTCTTTATATGGCTATTGCTCTGGAACACAACAGGTTTTGCTCAAAATTCATTAACACTTCCGATTAAAAACAACCCATTGCCAAGCGATACATTACGTATCCTGATGATTGGAAACAGTTTCACCATTGATGTAACCGAATATATTGGTGATATCGTCCGTAATTCAGGCATAGACGAAAAAACGTGTTGCCTATATAGAGTAACGCAAGATGGTTCGTCATTGAAAACGTGGCGAGACAAATACAAGAACAACGACCAAGTACAGTTGGAGAAAAAAGCCGGACTTTTAACAATGGATATTACCCAAGGAACATTACAAGACATTCTTCGTCAACATTGGGATGTAATTTCGCTACAACAAGTTTCAGTTAATTCATACAAAATCAATACTTTTTCTCCTTTTTTAGATGATTTGCTTTCATACATTAACCAAGATTGTTTAAATAAACAAGTTGCAATTTGCTGGCATCTCACATGGTCGTGCTGGGAAGGACATAAAGTCTTGGGATTGCAAGAATTGGAAGGCTGGTCAAACATAGTTTCCACGGTTGACCAAATGATAGAGAAATATGGTATTGACATCATTATTCCGTCGGGAACAGCAATACAAAACGCTCGTTCCACAGAACTCAATACTGAAAAATCACTCACTCGTGATGGTTATCATATGGACGAAGGTATAGGGCGCTACATTATTGCTTGCACTCTCTTTGAAAGTTTATTCACTCCTGTTTATGGAATTTCTATCTATGAGAATAGATTCTCAGGGTCCTTTCTTTCCAAAGAATTATATTTTGGAAAATCATGTGCAATCGGAGCCGTAAATGATTTTCATTCAATAATGAATACAGATACATTGCAATATAGTGAGCCACAATTAATAGTTTCCCCCAGTCTTTCCGACGGGATCGTCACCTTACAAAACCGCAATTTCTCAGGGGCGGCAGTTTACACTCACATACAATTATTTGACACGACTGGAAGAAAAGTTTTTGAAACAAAGGAATTATTAGCTCAAAAAATCACATTCGACTTTTCGGATCTACAACCTAGATTATATATTCTATCTGTAACCTATGATGGGGTGAAAGAAACATTTCCTATAATTATACGCTAAAATTCTGTAGAAAAAAGGTTTTATCTAAGAAATTGGTTACTTTTGCATCGTAAAAAGGATTTGAGTTACCAATATGGTTTTCAGTAGTAACGTCTTTTTATTGTATTTTCTGCCAATATTTCTGGCTCTTTATTTTCTAACTCCGTACAAGTTTCGTAATTACACGTTGCTTACTGCGTCAGTCTTTTTCTATGCGTACGGGGCTCCCGAATTCATAATTCAATTTATACTTTCAATCATTGCGAATTTCTTTCTTGTAAATTGGATGTGCAAGACTGAAAATCCTGTATTGAAAAAAATATATTGCGCCATTTCCATCACAATCAGTTTGGGACTTTTGTTCTATTTCAAATATGGAAACTTCACGATGAACAATGTGAATTTCCTACTCAGTTTCACTGAGTTGGCACAATTGGAATGGACAAAAATACTTTTGCCGATTGGTATTTCATTCTTCTCGTTTCAAAGCGTCACTTATACGCTCGACACATATAGAAACGTGAACCAGCCGATGAAAAACATTGCCGATTATGCGCTGTACATTACAATGTTTCCACAGCTCATCGCCGGTCCAATCATCCGCTACTGCGACATTGCCGACCAAATCCGTGAACGGCAATATCTTATGACCGACAGGCTGCAAGGTTTTTACCGTTTTACCCTCGGACTTTGCAAGAAAATACTGATTGCCGACGTAATTGGTTTTTATGTTGATTCCGTTCTCGGTCCGTCGAACTACGACGTGCTCACATCGGGGCAACTTGCCGACATTGCCGAACGAGTCGCGACAATTGACTGTACAACGGCTTGGGTTACCATCTTCGCATTTACGTTCCAAATCTACTTCGACTTCTCCGGCTACTCCGATATGGCGATTGGTTTGGGAAGAATGCTCGGGTTCAAATTCCCCGAAAACTTCGACAACCCTTATGTGGCAATTTCCATTTCGGAATTTTGGAGACGATGGCACCAAACGTTAAGTGTGTTTATCAAACATTATTTGTATTTCCCGTTAGGCGGTAGCCGCGTGCCCGAAGGAAGAAAATATTTCAACTTGTGGTTCTGTTTTCTTTGTTCCGGATTATGGCACGGCGCATCGTGGAACTTTGTGGTATATGGAGCTTTGCAAGGTATATTCATTTGTGCCGACAAATTATTCTTGGTGAAATTCTGGGAAAAAGTAGGGAACTGGGCGGCACATATCTTCACGTTCCTCATCATCGTTCTTACCCGCTGTTTCTTCCGAATAGAACAAATTGATTTGTCGTGGATGTACCTAAAACGTTTGTTCTCGTTTGACTTTACCCCGTTCCACTTCAGCGACAATCCACATGTGTACGTTACGATGATTATTGCGGCAATATTCTCATTCATCACACTAACGCCATGGGGACTTCGTTTACAGAATTGGGTATATCTCACCGACTACAACAAAAAACAACATATATGTGTATTCATTGTTGCCGTGCTTGCCTTTGCAATTTGCATCGCGGCATTGAACACAACAGGTTTCAGTCCATTTATTTACTTTAGATTCTAATGAAAAAGAAAATTACATATTCCACGATATTGTTCTCCATTCTCATGGTGCTTTTCTTTTTACCTATGTTCCAAGAGCATTGTAAGGTATTTAGATTCAAATCGTTAGTGGGAGAATCTGTGAAAGAGAAAACGAAGTTCCCAAAATTTTCAATAAACGATTACCGAAGCGGGCTTTGGCAGAAAACCTTAGAATCATATACTTCAGAGAATTATGGATTTAGAGAGCCAATGATTCGTTTATACAGCCAATATCTATTTGATTTTTACCAAAAAACACCTGTCGATTTCGTTTCGTTTGGGAAAGGGAAATGGATGTTCTACAAACACACGGTTGACGACTATTATGGAAAAGAAATGTTTCGCTGGCAAAAGGATAATGAAACAGCCGTAACCGCGTTTAACAATGAAATAAATCTTGTCAATAAGTTTAGGAACCTACTAAAACAATATGACATTGAATTCTTATGGATAATCGTGCCCGACAAACCCATCATCTATTCTGAATACCTACCAGATGATACTTTTGACACAACAAGTATCAACGGCAGAAAATACTTTACCGAGAAATTCGATAGTATTAAATTGGATTATATTGACATGAATCCATATTATCTTCAAATAAAGGATACCTCCTCTTTCTTGCTTTTCCCTCCTACCGGGCATCATTGGAACTTTTCAGCCATCTATGGAGCTGATAGCATTCTTCGCTATATGGAGCAGCAAAAAAACATTCGTCTTCCTCAAATTATATATTCCAACTTTCACAAAAGTTGCAAATTTTCCGAAGAGCGAGATAGAGATATAGAAAATGCTTTGAACCTTGTCCGTGACGTGAATCTAAAGGGCATATACACAAGTCAGGAGGCTGACGTTACATTTCTTAGAGATTCTTCGGTTTCCAAACCCAATGCGTTGTTCGTCGGAAATTCTTTTGTATGGCAGATTTTGGACTACGTTCCTTCACGCGAGATTTTCGAGGATTTTACTTTCTTGTATTACAACAGGGAGGCGTATATTGGACATGATAAAAAACAACGACCTATTTCAGAAATAGACTATGCCGAGAAAGTGCTTTGTTCCGACTATGTTGTTTGGCTTTCCAATGCGGCTCAAATATATAAGTGTTCCTACAATTTTATAGAGGACGCTCTCATTAGTCTTTGTGTGAGCCAGGATCGGCAAAAGCAAAGACGAAAGGAAATTTCAGATAGTTTGCGACGTGACACTGTTTTTTGCAATAACAATAAAAAACAATTTGAATATAAACTGAAGAAAAAAACCGATGAATTATTAAGAAACGTTGCAGTTGCGTTCCCAGAATTGTTAAAAGACTCTGTCTTACAAGTTGTTAACCCTAACCTTGACCGTTATCTTACTCTTCGCAAAATAAACAGAGATATAGAATGGAAGACTGCCATATTTTGTCAAACAAGTCATTTAGGGAAATCATACGATGAATTGTTGCAAGAGGAAATAACAAATGTGCTATTGCAAAAACCATTGCTTCGTGATAACAAAGAGTTTGTTACACGAGATAATTTCCTCAATATTCATCGGGAACAAATCATGAAAGACATGCAGTCTGACCCAAAACAAATGAAATCTATCAAAGAAAAGGCAAAAAAATATGATAAAACCATGGAACAAGCTATCTATGACGATGCAGACTGGATTTTGGATAATAAGATAAAACAAAAAAACATTATTATTCCCGAATTTTTGGAATAATAAAAACGGACAGAACCAATGCAAACATATTCCATATCAAAAGAAGACACAACCCTCATCAAAGGTCTTGCCATATTTTGCATTGTAATGCATAACTTTTTCCACTGGATGCCTCCGTCACCAGGGGAAAATGAATTTCTTTTTGATGAACGACTTATTCAGAACTTTTTTTCTCTTTTAACGTCTAAACCAAGCGAGATAATCAACATTCTTTTCAGTTATCTTGGTCACTACGGCGTTCAAATATTCATCTTTATCAGTGGAGTAGGACTAACATACTCTATGAAAAAGAACAAACGATCGTGGGGGAATTTTATGGGTTATAGGTTAAAGAAACTGTATCCTTTGCTTTTGACGGGTATCATTGTCTTTTTTATATCAACCATTCTTACAACCAAATCGTTGGTTACGAAATTGGAATGGCATGAATTAACATATAAGATGTTATTTCTTCATACGTTACTTCCCAATAGCGGACTGAAAGTTGTTGGGCCATGGTGGTTCTTCGGACTGATAATGCAATTATACCTACTGTTCTCTTTTTTGTACAAGTTTATAGAAAAATATAATTGGAAAGCCCTCATAGCACTTTGTATTATCTCGTATGGATGTTTTTTTATATCTCACACCTACTTTCACGAGTTAAGGGATATCTCCTTAATGCAAAATGCTCCCGGACATTTGCCAGAATTTTGTTTTGGGATTTGGTTTGCACAAAACAGAGATAAAAAAATTCCTATTCTATGGCTTTTTATCTCAATAGCGTTATTTGTTTTAGGAAATTTTTTTCAAGTATGTTTCCCATTTACTTTTATATCCGTAACAATCATTTTTCTTTTCGCATATCCTTATTTAAAAAAACTTATCTGCTGGAAACAAAACTATCTTCAGTCATTTTTCCTTTTCCTGGGGAATCTGTCTATGATTATTTTTGTGGTACACACCATATTCCGTCCCCCATTCATTGATACGTTTTCATCTTACCACAATGCGGGAATCTCCTTGTTGGCAGGGGTGTTATTTTTTGTAACAATTATCGGCATTGCCTTAACTTCGAAAAAAATATATGACAATCTATCTTTTCTGTTCAACAAAATCACCTTCAAGAAACAATCCCGTTTTCTTGAAAACACAATATTACTTTTCGTTGTCATATTTTTCTGCTACATAATGTTTTATTACATGATGGTTAAATTTTCCAATCATAAAGAAATAATTGAACCACAATATAGTTTTCAGCAAAATTTCGTTACCGAAAAAGAAGCATACACGAGTATTGCAAAATATACTATTACTGATAAGCCATATAAAACCTGCACAGATATAGAATTTGACTATGTTAACGAGACTGACAACAAACCTATTCTTGTCTTTTCAATTCCTGGTCGCGTATGGCAAAAATATTTTCTGGAAAAAGGTGTAAAAAATCAAGATGGTTCATATCATTATACCATTCATTACAGATATATTCGGCCATTCATTCAATGGGGGAATAGTTTAGAACTTTCCATTTACTTATGGAACTATAATCATTCTGTTGGTGAAATAAAAAACACCTCTGTTACTGTTTATAATGAGAAGTAGGAATCAATCATTTCGATTCTCATTGAAATAATTGCTTCTAATCATCAGATTTGAAAGCCGAAATGCATCATCGACTGATATTTTCCGATTTTGTGGAGAAGCACTGTCCAAGAGATTTGCACCAAATCCTTTCCAATAATAATCATTGATTCCAAGACAATGCATGATGGTCGGATATATATCCATCTGATAACAAACAGTATCTATTTCCGTGTGCTTTTCAATAGTCGGAGAACAAATGATAAGCGGACAGAATGACTCTTCTTGGGGGATTGGAAGATTGTATTTTTGTGCAATTGGTTGCATTTCGGCAAGAAGACTGCTCCGAAAAATTGTGTGGTCGCCAGTAAGTACCACTGTTGAGTTATCCAACAAAGACTTTTGTTCCAACTCTTGTAAGAATACTCCGATGCAACTATCAGCATAGTGCATACTGTACAAATAATCTTGGAATAATTTCGGAAATTCCTTAAAATGATTTTTTTCTTTAGAG
This sequence comes from Bacteroidales bacterium, assembly GCA_017618935.1. The sequence goes on from JAFZTG010000089.1 coordinate 18,045, forward strand.
TGGGGGTAATCCCAGAATGGTGAATGTGTCGATAATGTTATAATCATTATTGCAAACGGTTCTTGCATTGTCAGGCACTGCTTTATCGCCATTTCCATTAGATCGGCGTCACAGGCACGCTTTACGCCATGGAATTGATAATTGTCGAGATTCTTGTAGCCATACGAAAATGTAACAACAGGTTGATTCCAAATCGTCGGAATAGGATTTACAATTACTGAAGATTCAAATTTATGGGCATAATTAGGATATACGTTTTCACCAAACAACATACATGCCGCACCAGCTCTAATCGGTAATAATCCTGTGTTAATAATCATTTGTCCGTCTCCTGAAGTGCCACGAAGCACTTGTGAACGGATTTTATCTACATACAAGGAGTGTTCCCTTCGTCTCAATGCATTCATATTGGGTGTAACTTCAAATCCGTCTTCTTGCATTTGTAATGCCCAACTCTCAAAACTTTCGCCCAAGATTATGATAAGGTTTTGGCGTACCGTATCAGTATCCTTTGCCGAAAAATCTATAAAGGAATTTATGACCTCTTTGTCTTTATCGTCAATTTTCAAATCAGTTTTTTTGTAATATGCATCACAAAAGTTCTTGTACAGCAACGCAGGAGCGAAATGTAACGGCGTTTGCCCTTCCATCCATTGTTTTCGAATCCAATTGCTGTAATAGAATCTTCCCGACGACATTTCATACACCGTTTTGAAAGAAGAATACATCCATGGCTCTGCACCGGGAGTCTGCTTGTATGTTGAATAGCCGACAAAATAGTCGCCACAGAATAAGGCAACCGAAACGACTGTCGCAATTACGAAACCTTTCCATGACCTCTTATTTTTTCCTGTTGTAAAAACAAGGAAAACAGACAACAAAATCGTTATAATAAGAAATGTCGGCGTTTTCCAATTCACATACGTTGATATAGCACTGCCAAATCCGTTTAGATTGTCAGCAATCATTATAGTTTCCACATCCAGAAACAAATCGTTCGCCCGATAGTAAATAAGATTTGCCATCAACCAGATATCAATGAGAACAGAGATGACGACAATCCACCATTTACGTTTTAACACAAACACAAAACTTGCGATAGAAACGGCAGGCAACAACTTGGCTATGAAAAATGAAAAAAAGTCTTGGAAATCATCCAATAACCTATCGTTTGTCAGAGAACCAAAACAAAACAAGTGAAACAATATACACTTGACTAAGATTGTTACGGCAAAAACAGTAAACAATAGTATTCGCGATATTTCAAATTTTCTTAAATTCATTGTTTCTTTTTTTATCTGTTTTCATACACCCATAATGCTTCCCTTTTTACAAAATCCTCAAACGTCAATGCAGACGTGTCCGCCTTTTCTTTTATTGATTGTAACCAGCTGGGAGACAAACAGATGGAATGAATTATACTTGCAAGTTTGGGAACATCTTTATAGTTTTCTTGAATCTCCAAAATCTCATTTATTCGCTTGTTACGTAGTTTCGGGACCGTATCGCTAGCTATTTCGGGGAAATACTTATCCAATTCGTTATATAACACATATTCCGCATCAGTTCTTAGAATTTGTTCCAAAGGAACGTTTTGTGCATCGGCTTTTTTCTGTAACGACGCTTTCCACGAAGAATCCGTAAGCATTGATTTTTGTATTTTTTCAATAATCGAAGCCACATATTCGTCGTCATAGCAGAGATTTACCAATGCACGAGAAATGAAACTGTTTCCCAAATCATATATTTGTGCCGTGCAATATGAAAGCATAATAAAATCGCTATTCATTATCTGTTCTACAAGATTTATATCGTCGGTTGAGTTATAATCCTTGTCAAAATATATCGTCTTATTGTAATACCAATAGGGATACCCACTAAAGATATTTTTCAAAGGTATTTGGTACGAAAGATTCCAAAAATATGAATCACCAATTGTTATAAGTCGCGGACGCTCTGCCGCGCTATCGGGAAGCAAACGTAAATTTGCATATTTCATTTTTGTTGACGCTATTGGAAATTCTATATTAAGCAACTCTTCCAAATCAGCATCGGGTTCTTTTATTTTTGCAGTGTAAATAGAATCAATAACAACATTTTGCATATTCACGTTTCCCACAAATTCCATATATCGGATAAGAGAATCCAACACGTATGTGGCGGCAATGTTGGACCAATGTGTTCCCGTTTGTGGAAACAAGGGAAACGACACGCTATCCTGTATTTGTTCAAACCAGCGAAGCGTATTAAAACAATTAACGTGCAAACTATCAAACAAATAGGCATAATACTCAGAAGCGACAACTCCTTTCTCTTTTGTGTAGGTGTTCTCAGGCAGATATTGTGAATAAAATCGTTCCTTCCCAGGTTCAATCATCACAAAAATTGTTTTTCCATATTCTTTGAGGATTTCCTGAACAAAAAACAAACGTTTGGCATTTGTGGTCAATTTCTTTTTCATTGCCACAAAATCGTCGGTATATTTATACATACGACTTTGGTAATAATCCTCAACATGTTGTGGTTCAAACAACCAATTTTCCTTCCCTATCACGATATTTTCCACATTCGTTTTGTGAAAAAAAGTCCATATAAATTGGTTATATATTCTCACAGCCGCTTCACGGCCATTGTAGGTCATGTTGATGTATTTCTCAAGGTCTTTTTGATACGAACCATCCTTAAATCCCGATAGTGTGAACATAGGTTTTTCTCGTTCCGAAACAACACCATGTAATGAGCGAAAAGGTACGACATTGGTGATTGGTATCACGAGAACTACCACCAATATGGTCAGTAAGATTTTTTCCAATATGTTATCTCTCCACTTCATCAGAATCGAAAATAAATAAATGGGTTAAAATCCGAAACGCTCAATGAACCTACTGACAATACAAGCAGTAACACAATGAAAATGAACAACATGATAGATTGTTTTGTCGTATAAACCTCGGCATACAAAGTGTTGCACATTTTTTCTCCGAATTTTGCCAGCGTGATAAATGATAAAATCAAAGCAACTATCAACGTACAAATAGATTCTCCATCCAAACTGATTTGTAATGCGCCTGAGAAGTGGAACAACGCTTGGTAAAATCCCAATGCATTTGACAAACCATCGGCTCTAAAAAGCACCCAGCCAAGATTTACCACGAAAAATGTAAGTATAACTGCGGGAATTTTACCGATTCTTTTTAGAAAATCGAGCATAAATAACCTATCCAGCACAAGGAAAAAACCATGGAATGCACCCCACAAAATAAAGTTATATGATGCCCCGTGCCAAAAGCCAGAAAGAAGAAAAACTATCCAAAGATTCAGATATGTTCTCCGTTTTGAAACTCTATTTCCACCCAACGGAATATAAAGATATTCTCTCATAAACGCACCTAACGTTATATGCCAACGGCGCCAAAATTCACTGATACTCTTGCTGGTGTAAGGGTTGTCGAAGTTTTCGGGGAAATGAAATCCCATAATCCTTCCTAAACCAATCGCCATATCGGAATAGCCAGAAAAATCAAAATAAATTTGTAACGTATATGCCAACATTCCTATCCAAGCGGTAGGAGTTGACAATTCAGATACATTCATCGTAAATGCTTCGTCGGCAATTTTCGCCAACGTATTGGAAATCAGAACTTTTTTCGACAAACCAATTATAAAACGATATGCACCTGCCAATTGTTGCGTGGTGACATATTTCCTCGAAACCAATTCCTCGGCAACGGTATTATAACGAACAATAGGCCCTGCAATAAGTTGAGGGAACATTATGATGTATAAAACATAATCGGTAAGTTTTTCGTTTGGCTTTGCCGTCGCTCTATACATATCTATGGTATAGGTAATGGACTGGAATGTGAAAAATGATATGCCTATTGGTAAAAGAACAGGTCTCCACGATATTGATGAGTGATTACACACGTGCAAAAACGCATTTATGTTTTCCACAAAGAAATTTGCATATTTGTAATAGAGCAACAAACTGAGTGACACAACCACAGACAACGCACAAAATAGTTTCTTTTTTTTCTCTGTTGTCGCCTTCAGCATTGCTTTCACAATGTAAAAATTCAGCACTGTTGCTAAAAGCAATATAAGCACAAAATCGGGCGCTCCATAGGAATAAAAAATAATAGAAAACAATAATAGGGGATAATTCCTATATCTTACAGGTGTAATAAAGTAACAAAGGAAAAAAACAGGTAAAAAAAACAATAAAAATATATTACTACTAAATACCATAACTACTCAATAACAATTTCATAAATTCTTCCTTCAATATCCGATTTGTTATACGGAATCAATCCTTGCTCAAATACGATAGGCGGCCACCACTCTGAATAGTGGTATTCCTGCGTAACAATGCACAACATTTGATTGTTGGGAATCGACGTGTATTCGTCATTCATATACCCTACGACTTGCATCGTTTCAGGTGTGCTGCCGATTCTCCATATAATTTCCGTGGGTTTCCATTCTATTTCGTAATAGTAGTATTCTTCCTTGAAAACATCATTTGAAATCGGTGTTTTAATGGTCAATGCCTTATATAAGTCATTCCAACGCATGGCCTCATATTTTTCGCCATTGTAAGGTATTTTGGATATGCCTGAACTAAATTTCGTCGGTTGCTGACAAGCCAAGTCCCAATTCGTGCAACTATACATCACCTCGTTATTCAGCGACGCATCTTCCGAATGATTCCCGAAATCCTTATAATACTGCGGTGGCCAGAATTTCGACGCCTTGACAATTTCTATGTCAATCTCGGAATATTTATTCTCGAACATTCGTTCGGGCGTTGGCGAATCATCGCCTTTATCAATATACCCTACATTATGGCAACCACGACGATTGTTCCACGAATGATTATCCTGATAAATCAGCCAGAAAGCGTATGTCAAGCCATTCCACACATGTTCCTGATTGAGCATAACCGGGAATTTTATTTTCCCCCGATATTTTCCATACGTAAGTCCCACACGTGACTTGATTCCCGTTGATTCTTTTTTCTGGTTTTTGGCATCTTCATTTCCTGGATTGATAATGGAAATATATTCTCCGTCATCAGAAACTTTTACCGTGGAACAAGGGCATTCCGTTATTGCAGGGTAATCGTATTTAAGCTGTGACGAGTCAAAACGGGAACGATTTTGTTCGTATTCGTTTCTTGAATAATATCCGTCCAATGCAACCACATCGCGAACCAACGGAATGTTTCGCAACGTATATTGCTGGCTTACAGCAGGGAAAAATTGTTGGTACAGCGCATTTTCATACAAGTCGGCATTTGTGCCGCACACAGAATCAATGTTTTGCAAAGAATAATCAGGAGTGCGGATATTCACCTCATCAACAAAAATGCCTTGTTTTGGCGTAAACACCGCACGAGTTTTCAGAACTTTAGATCCATATATCAACTGAACGCCTTTGCTGGAATTTGTTTCCAACCATGCGATAGGATTCACAAACTGGCCATTTCCATTCGTTTCACCTATGTTTTTCACATACGAAGGCAGGGAATTCAATCCATTTTCGTCACACACAACCAAAAGAAACGAATA
>JAFZTG010000090.1 GCA_017618935.1 Bacteroidales bacterium
GGCGTGGGAAAAACATCCATCATAAAGGCAGTGACAAATCTCACCGAATTAAAGACAACCGAGATTTCTAAATCGTTCCATAAAGGACAACACACCACCACGTTTGCCGAAATGTACGAAACAACCAACGGAGGAGCCATTATCGACACTCCTGGAGTAAAGGCCTTCGGCTTGCTCAATATGGAAAGTGAGGAAATCAGCCAATATTTCCCCGAAATATTCAAGTATTCGTCTGATTGTCAATACTATAACTGCACACATTCGCACGAGCCGAACTGTAATGTGATAAAAGCCGTGGAGGACGGAAAAATTGCTCTTTCGCGATATAAAAATTATCTTGCATTTATGGATGACAAAAATGCAAAACATCGTGAGGCACAATAAGTTTCAACATAAAAAAACCCGAAGGTGCACTCCTTCGGGCGAAAAAAGTATGTTTTATAACGGGGGGCATTAGTCCACGTTATGATTTAGGTATTTGTTGTCACCAAAACCTATGCCTTTAGAATCTTTATCTATCGAAATTTGCGAAGGGGCAGTTCCTTTTATGCGGTTTGCCACAGCAATTTCCGTTTCTCTCGATTTTGAAAATTCCGATTTCACCTCGGGTGTCTTCAGATCGGCATCACGACGCAAATATGCAGGAGTAGAAATGATATTTTCAAAAACATCGTCATCGTCCAAACGGTTCAAATCATCAACACCTTGTGTTGTCGATATTGCCTGAGTATCGGAAAACAACTCCCGTTGCGTTCCTGTCGCAAGTGGTTCTTGCTTTTGTTCAACAACAGTTTGTGGTTGAGCCGGATTCACCAAAATGACTTTCTTTTCTACCGGTTTTTGAAATTCTGGAATATCTTCAATCTCGAAACCAGTTGCAATCAACGTGATTTGTAATTCTGAACCATCCTCAGGCTTGTCTTTCATATAACCCCACGTAATATCCACGTCGGTTTCAGCCTTTTGACGAATATATTCCATTATTACTTCCAACTCATCGCCAGTCAATTCGTTTTCTTCGGAAGAAGTGATGTTCAACAAGATTTTCTTTGCTCCGCGAATATCGGCCTTGTTTAACAACGGACTATCGAGCGTACGTTCAATAGCCTCGAATGCACGTTCGCTACCCGAAGCCGTACCAGAAGCCATTACGGCGACACCACTATCTTTCATCACTGCTCGCACATCTTCGAAGTCCACGTTGATGAATCCCGTTTTCTGCATAATTTCAGCAATTGATCGAGCAGCAACGGCAAGAATGCCATCGGCTTTCTCAAACGATTCCGTCATTGTAAGAGCACCATACTGTTCACGCAACGTTTGGTTATTAATAATCAGAATAGAATCGACGTGTTTACGAAGTTCTTCTATACCAGCCATTGCATTTCTCATTCTTCGGCTACCTTCGAATTTATATGGCATAGTGACGATTGCAACAGTTAAAATACCCATATTTTGTGATATTTCGGCAATCACAGGAGCAGCTCCCGTTCCCGTACCACCACCCATACCGGCAGTGATAAACACCATCTGCGTATTTTCCAATGCCTCCTGAATCTGGGCAGTACATTCTTTTGCGTACTCCTGACCTTTTTCGGCATTGCTACCGCAACCACGACCTTCGCCCAAGCGAATCTTGGTAGGAATAGGACTTTTATCCAAATCCATTTTATCGGAGTTACAGATGATGAAGTCAACATCTTGGATTCCTTCGTTATACATTCTATTTGCCGCATTTCCACCGCCACCACCGACGCCGATGATTTTGATTGAAGCTGCCTTACGAGATTCCGTCGGAATCATACTTGTTATATCAAATTCATTGTTTTCCATAGCTTTAACAATTTAATATGAAACGTTCTTTACTTATTAATGAATATCAAATATATCCGTCATCGTCTTTGTAAGACGATCAATCCATGGGGTTTGTTTCTTTTTCCCTTCCGGCTTGTAAGGTTCAGCAACTTTTGTTTCTACCGGTTCTGCTTGCACAGGTTCTTCAACGACAGGCTGTTGTTCTTCAACAACAGAAGCCGCCAATTTTTGTTGTTTCTCGTTAAACAATTCCTCGGCATACATCAACAAACCAACAGAGGTAGAATATTTTGCATTGTTGAACAATGTGACGTCTTGGGGATAATACACTTTTTCAATCGGATTAGAAACCTTTACCGTACTTCTAACCTTATACGTCAAAAGTTGAGGCAAATTTTTAAGGTTTGATCCGCCACCCGTTACCACAACGCCAGCACCCAGATTCGTTCCAAATACCGAAGTTCCGATCTTCATCAATGCAGCATCGATTATATCTTCAACACGTGATTGGATAATTCCTGCCAACGTTTTTTGACTTATTTCTTTTGTATTCTGACATGCATCAACAAACTGATACACAACATTTTCATCTGCAAAATCCTTGATTGCCTCACCATAATTGACTTTGAGCATTTCCGCCTCAGCCTCCGATATGTTGCAACCTATCTTAATATCTTGTGTGATGACATTTCCTGCAATAGGATTCACAAATGTGGTACACAACACGTTATCCTTAAAAATTGCGATGTCGGTAGTTCCGCCTCCTATATCAATCAAGGCAACACCTTCTTCTTTTTGTTTGTCATTCAAAACAGCAGCAGCGGAAGCCAATGGTTCCAAATAGAATCTCTCCAGTTTTAAACCGGCAAGTTCCACACTTTGTTTCAACTGGTTCAGACATTGTATCTTACCCAATACGATGTGAAAATTCGCATCGATATGGTTACACGTCATATTGATAGGATTTTCAACCGTTTCGATATTATTCAGGCAGTAATTCAACGGAATAACCTGAATAATCTGTTCATCTGCTCCATATCCGACATTATATGCATCTTCCATAATGTCGTCAAGTTCTTCTTGTGTTATTGGTGCATCAGGATTTACTCGATTACGAGGAACGCAGTGTTTCGTAGTGCGGATATGACGACCCGCAACACCAACGACAACATTTTCAGGGAAAAATCCCGCAGTCTCGCGAGCAAATTTCACTGCCTCACGGATAGAAGCCGAAGCATACGCCACATTGGCAACCTGACCGACTTTCAGTCCGACAGAATCAACTTCGCCTTTTCCGAGAATCTCCAACGTACCATTTTCTCTGCTGCATCCTACCAAAGCTACAATTTTTGTAGTTCCAACATCAATTGCAGAGAATGCCTTGCTTTTGTCAACAATTGGTTGACCATTTACATTTTCTTCCATACTTTTTTTATTTTATTTTTTTGTGCATACTATTTGATTATTGAATTTCACCGAGATTCGCTCATAATTCTGCCAATTCTCACGAACTTTGTCAGCCGTGTAAAATGTCCGTATGTAGCGAAACTTGCGTTCAAAGTTATCGGCATCGCCAAAGTCTATCTTTGCAGGTCCCACCTTACTTACAAGAACATATTCCGACTGATTTGTGACATAAATCTGTTCTATCATCGGTGATAACAATTCATCTTTCTTAATTTCACGAACGAACGACAAGATCGTTGGTATATTCTCCTCGCTCACATTGCCCGAAGCAACCACCACACGTGCCGAAGCATGTCGCGACATAGGCATTTTCACGCCTTCCTCGTCAATGTAATAACTATCGGTACCGTCCAACACACGCACAATGGGTGTACGTTGTTTGATGCGAACATACAACTCGCCTTTGATTGTCGTGTATGTCTCGCAATCGAGCACCATAGGATTTTGTTCTACCAATGATTCAATTTCGTGAATGTCAATATTCTTTATCTCATTGCCTATCATTTGATTACGATTCGTTTGTAGCAAATCATACACATCATCAACAGTAATGAAATCAGAATGACTCTTATTTTTCTCAATTACAATGAACATATCGGTGCAACGCATATCGGAGCGTTCCACCTCGGCAAACGACAGGCAGGCTATTGCCACTATCGACAATACAATCAAAGGAATATATGTCTTAAACTTCACTGCCATTCTATTGTAACAATTCTGTTATAGGTTTTACAAATCGGTCAATATCGCCAGCACCAACGGTAATTAAGACCTCAAGTTTCTTGTTTTTCAATGTTTCCAAAAGATTTTCCTTGGTGCACATCGTTTTTTCCTTACACATAACCTGGTCAAAAATGATTTTCGACGTAACGCCCGGAATAGGTAACTCGCGTGCAGGATAAATATCCAACAAAATCAACTCGTCGAGTAACGAAAGACTTTTAGCGAAATCCGAAGCAAAATCACGTGTACGCGTATATAAATGCGGTTGGAAAATGCCTGTGAGTTTCTTACCCGCATACATTTCACGGATTGATTCTATGCACGCCTTCAATTCTGCAGGATGATGTGCATAATCGTCGATATATATCACAGAATTGTTTGACACACGAACATCGAAACGACGGACAACACCTTGAATTTCAGCAACCTCACGTTTCAATTCGTCTGCCGTCAAACCATTCACCAACGAAGCGGCCGAAGCGGCAACAAGATTTTCAACATTGGTTTTTCCTGGCAATCCAAAGTGCAAATCCGAAATTTCGCCGAACGGCGTGTGCAACGTCAGTTCAAACGCATTGTTGCGAATTGCAATCGATTTCATATAAAAGTCAGCCGAAGTATCTTGCAACGCATAAGTATAAACTTTTACATTGTGTTTCTTCAAATCTTCGGAAATCGGTTCAAAATTCAGTCCCAACTTATGAATGAGCGTGCCATTTTGCTGAATCTGACGCGCAAACTGATAGAACGATTCTATCACAGCCTCGTGCGTGCCATAAATGTCGAGATGATCAGCATCCATAGCCGTAATCACCGCAGTTGTCGGGTATAAGTTATGGAACGAACGGTCAAATTCGTCTGCTTCGACGGCAATCAGTTCCGAATTTCCGTCATAGACAAAGTTCGAGTTAAAATTCTTTGAAATACCACCAAGGAAGGCGTTACAGCCATTCTTCGACTTATTCAGCAAATATGAGGTAAACGTCGTTGTGGACGTTTTTCCGTGCGTACCCGCAATGGCAACCGTTTTCTTATCCTTGCAGATAAGACCAAGAACTTGGGCACGTTTTAGTATAGTAAAACCATTATTCTTGAAGAAATTGTATTCTTCGTTATCCTTAGGAATAGCAGGCGTAATGACCACAATAGTATCGTCAACGGCAGATTTTACCGCTGCAGGGATTGCCTCGACAGAATCGTCATAATGCACGCTCATTCCTTCGGATTCCAAGGCACGAGTCAAATCGGATGCAGTACGGTCGTAGCCAAACACCGACGCGCCCTGCAGGTTGAAATACCGAGCCAAGGCACTCATGCCAATACCACCAATTCCTATGAAATAATAGTTCCTTTTCATTATTTCTTAATCAATTTTACTACTTCATCAGCGATTCTATTTGCAGAATCACGTTGAGCCAACGTCAATATATTTTTAGACAAATCGGCAAGTTTAGCCTCATCGTTAATCAATTCCAACGCCTTTGCCACCATTTCATTTTCGGCATCGACGTCTTTTACCAAGACTGCCGCATTTTTATTCACCAACGCCATTGCATTGTGTGTCTGATGGTCTTCGGCAACATTTGGGGAAGGCACCAAGATGGCAGGTTTGCCCAACAAACACAGTTCCGAGATGGAACTTGCACCAGCACGCGAAATAACCAAATCGGCCATAGCGTACGCCAAATCCATTCTGCTCACGAAGTCAGTTACAATCAGTCGCTCCGACTTGAACGGCTCTGCCGCCTTGCGAGCTGCCTCAATATAACTTTTACCCGTTTGCCACAAAACTTGAATACCGCTGTCGGCTATTTCTTGCAAATGAGCTATCACGCTATTATTTACCGTACGAGCACCAAGACTGCCACCGATAATCAGCAACACTTTTCTGTCGGCAGAGAAGCCAAATTCTTTCAATGCTTCTTCCTTATTGCCTCCAGCAAGATTTTGACGGACAGGGTTTCCAGTCAAAATAATTTTTTCGGCAGGGAAAAATTTCTCCATTCCCTCGTAAGCGACACAGATTTTCTTCGCATCGTTCTTCAAAAGTTTATTCGTCACCCCAGCAAAACCGTTCTGTTCTTGCAACAATACGGGAACGCCGAGTTTTGCGGCAACCTTCATGGCTGCTCCCGAAGCATATCCACCAACGCCCACGGCAACATCAGGTTGAAATTCTTTCACGATTTTCTTCGCTTTTCGCATACTCTTACACAAGTCGATAAGCACCGAAATGTTCTTCAACAAGTGAGCACGGTCAAAACCACGAATTGGAAGACCTACAATTTTATATCCAGCCGCAGGGACGCGCTCCATTTCCATACGAGACTCTGCTCCCACGAACAAAATCTCGCAATCGGGATATTTTTCACGCAAAGCATTTGCAATGCTCACTGCAGGAAATATATGTCCGCCTGTTCCGCCACCACTAATTAGAACTTTCATCGTTTTTCTCTGTTTTATTATCTGTTATTTTATCACTATTATCTTTATTGTACTGAATAGTACCTAATATAATTCCAAACTCGATGCTGGTGATGAACAACGACGAGCCACCGGCACTAATCACGGGCAAAGTTTGTCCTGTTGCCGGCAACATTCCCGTCACCACACCCATGTGCAACAATGCCTGTGCTACTATGATAAATCCCAAGCCCGCCAGCAAGAGTGCCTCATACGCCTGCACCGACCGTCGAATCAGCGCATAGATGCGTATTATGAAAATCAGGTAAAGGATAATGACACCTGCCATTCCCCACCAGCCAGTCTCTTCGATGATGATTGCAAAAATAAAGTCACAATACGCTTGCGAAAGTTTATACCGCTGCGTGCTGTTTCCTGGCATCTTACCAATGATACCTCCTTCGGCAATGGCAATTTCCGCTTGCGTTACCTGATAATTGTCAATTTTCGTCTCTACATCGTATCCAGTAGCATATTCAGCCAACGGGGGATAAAAACTTACAAGACGTTTCTGCCACGTTGCTCCACGAGGAAATACATCGGGATGCTTTATAATGACCGTTCCCACCGAAAAAGCAAGAATCAAGCCCGTACCAATAATCAGAAGGATTTGTTTCCAAGGCAGTCTTCCCACATACATCATAAAGAACATAATGAGAATCAAGAACAACGAAGATGAGAAATTCGACTTGAACACAATGCCAGCAACGACAAACGTTGAGAGCATAACGGGCAATAGAACTTTCTTCGTGTCGTCAAGTTCATTCCTATTTTTAGAGAATATCTTTGACAAGACAATCACCAACGTCATTTTTGCAACCTCGCTCGGTTGTACCGAGAAACCGAGAATGTTTATCCAACGACGTTCTCCGTTGATTTCCTGAGAAAATGCCGACGAGAAGGTCATCAATAACAAAATGACTGAAATCCAGTAAATTGGCCAACCGAATTTTCGGAGAATATCGGGTGACCAACGAGCAATAAGCCATGAGGTAATCAGCGCAATAGCAATACCAACGACCAACAACAAAAGTTGCTTAATGAACACGCCACCAGTATTGCTTACACCATTATGCATAATCACCATACTTGACGAAGAAAATACCGCAATCAAAGAAACAACCGACAATATGAAATACAGCATCCAGATTGCCTTATCGCCGATAAAGACATCCCAGAATGACTTCACATTCGTTGCTCTTTCTACTATGGTAATCGTCTTTGCCATTATAATTTTCTCACTTCTTCCTTGAATTGTAAACCTCTGTCAACGTAACTCTTGAATAAGTCAAAACTTGCACAAGCGGGAGATAGTAACACCACATCGCCCGGGCTCGCCAACTTGAACGATGTTTCAACCGCATCCTTCATACTGCGAGTTTCTTTTATTGTATCGAGTTTGTCACCAAAAGACTTTTTAAGTTTCTCATTATCAACACCTAAGCAAACCAATGCTTTTACTTTTGCATTGACCAAATCGAACAATTCCGAGTAATCGTTACCCTTGTCGGTTCCACCAGCAATCCAAATCACATTTTTTGATTTCATGCTATCGAGTGCGTACCATACGGAGTTGACATTCGTTGCCTTGGAATCGTTGATAAACGTAACGCCATTCACTTGGAAGGGAACTTTTTCAAGACGATGTTCCACATTTTCGAACGACTTCAAACTTTCGCGTATCTTGTCATTCTTAATGTCAACCGCCTTGGCAGCCAAAATAGCAGCCATAGAATTGCCATAGTTATGTTTTCCTTGCAATTGCAGTTCGCCCACCGAGATAGAAAAACCGTCTTTTTCGGTCAAGTTCACATAAATCGTATCATCTTTCAAATAGGCCTGTTTCGACTCGTCGTCGGTAACCGTGAAAGCCTTCATATCGGCAGAAATGATTCGCTTACCAATCTCGTCAATCAGCACTTGGTCGTCACTGCAATAAATAAAGGTGTCTTCGGCCTGCATATTCTGCAAAATGCGGAATTTCGAGTTAATATAGTTTTGGAACTTGTACTCATATCTGTCCAAATGGTCGGGAGTGATATTGAGCAAGATGGCTATATCGGCCTTGAAATCGTACATGTGGTCGAGTTGGAAGTTACTGATTTCCAGCACATAATAATCGAAATTATTGTGAGCCACCTGCAAGGCGAAACTTTTTCCCACGTTGCCTGCCAAACCTACGTTCAATCCTGCTTGTTTCAATATATGATACGTCAACAAGGTTGTTGTCGTCTTGCCGTTGCTTCCTGTGATGCAAATCAACTTCGCCTTGGTATAACGAGCGGCAAACTCCAGGTCGGAAATCACCGGAGTGCCCTGATTCATTAACTTTACGATAAGCGGAGCGTCGGAACGGATACCCGGACTTTTGATTATCTCGCTTGCCTGAAGAATCTTTTCTTCGGTATGATGGCCTTCTTCGTAGTCGATGCCGTTTTCAACAAGCATAACTTTATATTGTTCCTTGATTGTCCCGTTATCGGAAACGAACACTTCGAAACCTTTTTCTTTTGCGAGAATAGCGGCACCCACGCCACTTTCAGCAGCACCAAGAATGACGATGAAATTATCTTTTCTCATTATGTTTCCTATCGTAATTTTAATGTTACCAATGTAAGTGCAGCCAACATAAGGGCAATCAACCAGAAACGGGCTACAATCTTAGATTCTGGAATACCTTTTTTCTGATAATGGTGATGTAGCGGAGCCATTAAGAAGAATCGCTTACCCTCGCCGAATTTCTTCTTCGTCTTCTTGAAATATGACACCTGAATAATCACCGACAAACTTTCTGCCAAGAAGATTCCGCACAAAATCGGAAGCAATAGTTCCTTACGGATAAGCACGGCAAACACGCCGATGATTCCACCCAACATCAAACTACCCGTATCGCCCATAAATACTTGAGCAGGGAACGAGTTGTACCACAAGAAACCAATGGTTGCACCCAAGAAGGCACTTGCATATACCACCAATTCGCCCGAATACGGAATATACATAATATTCAAGTAGTTAGAGTAAATCACGTTACCCGACAAATATGCCAGAATACCCAGCACCGCCCCCACGATTGCCGTGGTTCCCGTGGCGAGTCCGTCCAATCCGTCGGTGAGATTCACTCCGTTGGAAACTGCCGTCGTGATAAAAATCACAACCAAGACAAAGATTATCCAACCAACCCAAACGGCGTTGTCGCCAAGAAAACCTACAACAGACTTGTAGTCAAATTCGTGATTCTTCACAAATGGAATCGTCGTCTTTGTTGATTTTTCGCCATACAATTCCACACGAGTATGTTCAATCTGTTCTTGACTATATTGTTGTTGCGTGTTCTGAATCACATTGGATTTTTGCACCACAACCACGTCGTCGTTGAAATACAATGTTAAAGCAACTGCAAAACCACATACCACCTGACCGACAATCTTGTATCGTCCGGGCATTCCTTCCTTGTTTTTCTTGAACACCTTGATATAATCGTCCAAGAATCCAAGCAAGCAGAACCATACCGTTGTGAACAACATGAGAAGAATGTACACATTCGTAAGATTTGCAAACAAAAGCGTCGCTATCATAATAGAAAGGAAGATAAGGATACCACCCATTGTTGGAGTGCCTTTCTTCTGCATCTGTCCTTCCAAACCAAGATTACGGATAATCTCGCCGATTTGCTTTTTCTGCAAGAATTCAATCACCTTTTTACCAAAGAAGATAGAAATCAGCAATGCCGTGATGAACGCAAAACCTGCACGGAACGACAAGTATTGAAATACTCCCGCGCCAGGAAAATTGAACTGTTCTAAATAGTCGAATAAATGGTATAGCATATTACTTTATTTTAAAAATTTCCTTAACAATTTCTCTATCATCAAAATGGTGTTTCACACCTTGAATTTCTTGGTACATTTCGTGACCTTTGCCTGCAATCAGAATCACGTCGCCTTGCTGTGCAAGCATTACTGCCGTGTGAATTGCCTGTTTTCTGTCCAGAATCGTCAGCACGTTTTGGGCATATTCAGGTTCTATTCCCGCATACATCTGTTCTGCTATGTCGGCAGCATTCTCGTTACGAGGATTGTCGGCGGTAAGAATCAACTGATTGCTTAGACGAGCACAGATTTTTCCCATAATCGGACGTTTGGTCTTGTCACGATTTCCGCCCGCACCAACCACAGTAATAATCTTATTTGTTTTCGGACAAAGTGCCTGCAACGTCGTAAGAATATTTTCCAACGCATCGGGCGTGTGAGCATAATCAACAACAGCCGTCACGCCTTTATCGCTCTTGAAGAACTCTATACGACCAGCAACGGGAGTTAGTGTGCTTATGATTTGCAAAACCTGCTGTTTGTCTTGTCCGAGCAACATTGCAGCCGAATACACAGCAAGCAAGTTGTAGGCATTGAAATATCCTATGAAACGGGCAACAACCTCAACACCGTCAAATTTCAGCAACATTCCGTCGAAATGCTGCTCCAACACGCGGCATTTGAAATCGCTCATACTTTTCAACGAATATGAACTCTTGTGCGCCCTGGTATTTTGCAACATAACCTGTCCGTTGCGGTCATCGTCGTTAGTCAAGGCAAATGCCGTCGAAGGCAAGTCGTCGAAGAACGATTTTTTCACGCGCACATATTCGGCGAATGTCTTATGATAATCCAAATGATCTTGCGTGATATTGGTAAAAATACCACCGGCAAATTTCACTCCCGCCGTACGATGTTGGTGAATTGCGTGGGAACTCACTTCCATAAAGCAGTAAGAACAACCTGCCTGCTGCATCTTATAGAACAAGTCATACATTTGCACCATATCGGGCGTAGTATGGTCGGCAGCGAACTCTTTGTCGCCTACATAATTCACCACGGTGGAAAGCAAGCCACACGTGTTGCCAAGTCTTGTAAACAAACGATAAAGCAATGTTGCCGTTGTCGTTTTTCCGTTCGTTCCCGTAACACCTACGACCTTCATCGCATCGAAGTCAATTCCGTAGAATGCACGAAGCATTTCGCCACAAGCAATCACCGAATTTTCCACCTGAACGTAGGTTACGTTCGGATTTTTCACTTCGGGCAATTCCTCACAGACAACAACCGAGGCACCTTGTTTCTCAGCCGAAGGAATAAATTTGTGTCCATCGACTGCAACGCCACGAACAGCGACAAATGCCATACCTTCGCCAATTTTCCGAGAATCGGTGTCAATTGCCGTAATCGACTTGTTTACATCGCCAACAACCTGAATTGTGGCAATGTGACTTATAATAGTATGTAAATCAGAATTTTTCATCATTCAAACTCCATTACAATTAAATCATTCGGTTTATATGCACTGCCTGCAACTATCGACTGCCGTTTCAGTTTTCCCAATCCGTGACATTCAACAAGTATATTCAGACTATCGGCTAAGTACAACACATCGCGCATTCCCATTCCACGAAAATCAGGCACAAGAACCTTGTCAACCTTGAGATCCTTCATCGTCACCTTATCTTGTGCAAAATCATTCTTAACCCATTGAGAATGAGCATCAGCATAATCAATATCGATAGTATTGAAGATACTCTTGAAATCGTCTCTATATCCATTTGCCATCATTGGCACGTATGCCACCGAAGCAGTATCGACAAGCGTCTTTGCCAGAAGAGCCTCGTCCATGAAGAAAATTCTGTCGGCTATTTTCTTGAACGCACCCACGGCACTATATTCACCAGCTTCTTTTGCCTGAATAACCACTATGCAAGAATACTTCGGATTGTCGGCAGGGAAAAATCCGCAGAACGAGCCGCGCCATTTACCTTTATTATAATGACCTTTCTCAAACGTTTGGGCGGTACCCGTCTTCCCCGCTATCTTATAATACTTACTTGCATATTTCTTTGCCGTTCCTATTTCCACAACTGCTTCCAGAATATCGTGCGACTTACGCAAGGTTTCTTTCGAGCAGATTGACGAACGAGTAACACGAGGAGTGTATTTCTTCACAATCTTTGCGTCCTTACGAATTTCCTTCACATAATGAGGAGCCACAACCTTGCCGTTGTTTGCCACTGCGTTGTAGAAATTCAGAATCTGCAACGGTGTCAACTCTATTTCGTAGCCATACGACATCTGCAACAGCGTAGTACCATTCCAACGTTCGTCGCCCGTAGTCATACTTGGGTCTTTTACCTTTGGCGGCAGTTCTCCTTGCAAGTCAACGCCGCTTTTTTGGTCAAGTCCCATTGACTTCAGTCGTTCTATATATTCCCACTCGCCTTTCTGACCACGTTTTTCATAGTGCTCGTTGATAATTTTGCTAATACCCACGTTCGACGATTGGGCAAAAACCTCGCGGACGGGAATCTTATGAAAGCCGTCGCCACGCGTCTTGCGCACCCAGTCGGTCACCGTAAGTTGGTCGTTCTTATAAGAAACAACGCCGTCACCCGTATCAATCGTATCGGTAAGTTTCACATAATTGTCTTCAAAAGCTACCATCAAAGCCGACAATTTGATGGTAGAGCCAGGGTCGCAACGGCCTTTGACCGCATAATTATAATTCTCGTAGAAATTCGAGTCGGCAGGATCTTCATTTCGTGACAAGTTCGTAGTAGATAGAATTTCGCCACTTTTCACGTCCATTACGATTGCACACCCCCATTCCGCATCGTATTTTTTCAGCACATTCATAAGTTCTTCGTGCGTAATGGTCTGTATGTCGGCATCGATGGTGGTCACTATATCACAACCGTCACCTTCTTCGCCGTTGCCACCGAGAGCGATATTATTCTGCTTGAGTTCGGGATCGCCGAACAAGTATTTGTCATAGGCACGTTCAATGCCGTTTCGGCCGTGGTCGTCCTGAAACGAGCCGATAACTCTCGTAGCCATACCACCATAAGGATATACACGATTATTTATCGTATTGACGGTGAAACCACCACGATACGCACCGTTGCAAAGAATTGGCAATTTCTTCAAGGCCTGCAACGTGTTGTAGTCAACATTCTTTTCGTGCAGTTTCAACATCTTGCCATTGTTTTTCGCATCAAGCAGTTTTTTGTAGAAATACTGTTTGTCGTGCCCAGGTTCGGCAAACACGCGAGCCAATCCGGCAGCAAGAGATTCAAGACTATCGTTTAGGATACTCGGATTTTTCTTGAAGAAATCGATTCTCGAATCAAAATACACCTCGTATTCTGGCACCGAGCACGCAAGCACACGACCGTTTCTGTCCAAAATGTCGCCACGTTTGGGAATGACTTTTACGACCGATTGGGGTGGCGATGGTTGTACCTCCATCTGGATTTTCGCAACACGCCAGACAAGTGCACCAATGAATATCAGCACTCCAACGAGTACTGCAATGTATCTGAGATAGATACTTTTTATTATTTGTGCATCTGTCTTATTTTCTGCCATCAGTCGATATTGTAAATGCCGGAGTTTTCGGTTCCTCCAGATCCAATTGTTTTTCTTTTATTATTTCCTGAATACTTCCGTATTTCGTCATTTTAATCTGTTGTTGCTTGGTTGCCACAAATTCCGCACGCAATTCCTTCACCTCCTTGTCCAAGCGTTTGTTTTTCATCTCAATGCTATACATATTATAGCCGTTGGCCGTGTACAAAAGGATAATAACCACCAACACCACAATGGTAGGGATGTACTTCCGCAGGGCTTGCGACTCCAAGAATCCGCCAGCCATAAACTGCAACACCGAATTTGCCTTTCCTACTACCTTGTTTTCAGCCATTTTTCTCTACTATCCGTAATTTTGCACTTCGTGCCCTGTTATTTTCCTTTATTTCCTCATCGGATGGAACAATCACTTTTTTTGAAATGGCAGTGAACGGCGTTCGCACATTACCATAAAAATCCTGTTCCATCTTTCCCTCTATATTCCCCGTCTTGAAAAAATTCTTCACCAATCGGTCTTCCAACGAATGATAGGTTATCACCACAAAGCGGCCTTTCGGTTTGAGAATTTCCAATCCTCCCTGTAAAAAATCCTTCAGCGCCTGCATCTCGTTATTTACCTCGATGCGCAACGCCTGAAAAATCTGCGACAGATATTTGCTTTCCGTCTGCGGATTGCAAAATCGCTGTCCTATCTGTTTCAATTCCTCTGTCGTGCGAATGGGAGCAACCGAACGACGAGAGAGTATTTCCTGAGCCAACCGACGGGCATTTGCTATCTCGCCGTAGTTCTTGAACACGTCGGTCAGCTGTTGCTCGTCATATTCGTTCACCACGTTGGTCGCCGACTTCTTCACCGACCTGTCCATCCGCATATCGAGCGGACCGTCGAAACGAAACGAAAAGCCCCGTTCTGCTTCGTCAAAATGGTGCGACGACACGCCCAAATCGGCCAAAATGCCATCAACCTGCCCGACCTCGAAGAATTGCATAAAATTCTTCACGTAGGCGAAATTGTGATAGACGAACGTAAACTGTTCCGACTGAGGAGCGTTTTGCTTTGCATCGGCATCCTGGTCAAAACCGAACAAATGACCTCCGTCTAATTTCTTGAGTATTGCGGTTGAATGTCCCCCACCACCAAACGTGGCGTCAATATATATCCCCTTCGGATTTATATTCAGTCCTTCTATCGATTCGTTCAAAAGGACAGGAACATGATATTTCATATAGCTCTACCCATTCAAATTAAAGTCATCAGTAAAAATTTCTCCAGCAAGTTTTTCAAAATCAGATTGCGACATTTCATCTGCCTCATATCGTGACTTATCCCAAACTTCAATAATTCCTTCAACACCGAGAAAGACAACATCCTTCGACAAACCCGCATACTCGGCCAACTGTTTCGGAACAAGCAGACGATTCATGGAATCCAACGTCAAATCGGACGTACCCTTGCTGAATTCACGCAAGAAATCGTTGTGTTTCTTGTTGAACGGATTCAGACTTTTGGACAACTGCTGTGTAATCGTCAGCCAATTATCGATAGGATGCAACTCCAAACAATGCTTGTAGATGCTCTTTTTGAGCACAAAGCGAGCACCTTCGCTCACATTGCCCAACTGACGGAACAACTGTGACGGAAGCGGCACACGCCCTTTTGCGTCGATTTTTCCCGTATGTTCACCTACAAATGTTATCACATTTTTCCATTTTGAATTCGAGTGTAAAAGTAAATACAATTTTCCCACTTTCTCACACTTTTTACCATTTTTTCCCACATTGTTAATAACTTTTTTGGAAGAAAAAACTCAAAAGGCAATAGTGATAATGGTTTAAGGGATTTTTCAAAAAACGGGCGGTGCAAAACATTTTCACAATTTTTGATGTTCAAAAGAAGATTTCTCACCTTCGTTATGCTCTGTTCGGAATGACGAGCACACAATAGTTCATCAACACGCAAAAAGCGCGTCATTCCACACGAAACGAGGAGTCTAATTATAAAAAGAATGGAAATTCAAGGAATCACACTCCGAATACGGAGAATTCTTCGTCGCGTTTCATTGCGCCGCCACATTGCGGGCAACCCATGTCGGGAGTCCAGACGGTGACTGGCTCGCCACACGTTTCGCAACGTAATTGCAGTTTAGTCACATCAA
>JAFZTG010000091.1 GCA_017618935.1 Bacteroidales bacterium
CGTACCGACGGCGTTTGCCCCGATGAACCCCGCGCACAGTGTTAGAACGTTCCAGCCGAAAGGTTACAACCTGAAGACGTGCGAGATCTCGGTATTCGACAAGTGGGGTAACCTGTTGTGGCACTCGGATGCTGTAGAGGACGGCAAGTTCGTGGGCTCATGGGACGGTAGATACGAAGGCAAGATGTTGAAGTCCGACGTATATATCTGGAAGATGGAGGCAACGTTCCTTGACGGACAAGTCTGGGAAGGTTTCGATGTTGGTCACGGCAAGAAGGCTAAGTTCGGTAGCGTGACTTTGGTTCGATAAGAAATCCTAACGGACGATATGAAACAAGGAGATGTGACAGATTCGCATCTCCTTGTTTTGTACCATGTAGAGACGCGATTTATCGCGTCTCTACATTATTTTCCAAAATATTCTTGTAAAGAGTATCGAGCTCGTGGAGCTAAGTCTTGCGTGGCAAATTGTCCTGCCATATACTTATGATATGCGGCCAATCCTATCATTGCCGCGTTGTCGGTTGTGTATCGCAATTCGGGGAGGAATGTTCTCCAGTGATATTTTTCTCCTGTTGCGACAATGGCATCGCGTAACCCTGAATTTGCGGCGACACCACCACCAATCACAACATCGCGAATACCTGTTTGCTTTGCAGCAAGAATGAGTTTTTTCATTAAAATGTCGATGATAGTTGCTTGTGCCGAAGCGCAAATGTCATCAATGTTTTCTTCAATAAAATTCGGATTTTGTTTCACTTCTTTTTGCAAAAAATAGAGAAGCGACGTTTTGAATCCGCTAAAACTATAATCTAAATCGGGAATCTGAGGTTTGCTAAATTGAAATGCCTTGGGATTTCCCAATTTTGCGTGTCTGTCAATGTGTGGTCCGCCAGGATAGGGTAGCCCCAACACTTTCGCCGATTTGTCGAATGCTTCGCCAGCGGCGTCGTCAATGGTTGTCCCGATAATTTCCATGTCGGTGAAACTCTTCACTACAATGATTTGTGAATGTCCGCCAGAAACCAATAAACAGAGGAACGGGAATTGCGCCTGTTCTTTTCCCACTGTTTCGGGAGTGACGAGAAAATTTGCCAGCACGTGTCCGTGTAAATGATTGACTTCTATTAGTTTACAATTATTTGCTAATGCGAATGCTTTTGCAAAGGAACTTCCCACCAAAAGAGAACCGAGCAAACCTGGACCTCGTGTAAATCCCACGGCATCAATATCGTTGATGGAAACACCTGCTTGTTTCAGTGCATCGTCAACCACAGGAATGATGTTTTGCTGATGAGAACGGGATGCCAGTTCTGGAACAACACCGCCGTATCGTTCGTGAACTTTTTGACTTGCAATGGTGTTGGAAAGCAAGACCCCATCACGTAGGACGGCAGCCGATGTGTCGTCGCACGAAGATTCTATGGCAAGAATAGTTGTACTCATATTTTTTATTTTCGGTTGATACCTACCGACTTATGTTCTATATTTGCACGCAAAAATACGCTTATTTTCGTTGAGAGTGCTAAAACGTATCGCAAAAATATTCGCTTGGATTTTTGGTTCCCTTGTGGGTATCGTGCTCTTGGCGTATATGTTGTTGCAGATTCCGGCCGTTCAAAAAAAATTGACTGACGTCGTTTCTGAAAAGGTTGGCTCGCTCATCGGCATGCACATAGAAATTGGTCACGTCGTCCCGATTCCGTGGGACGGATTGGTGTTGAGAGATGTTATAATGACGAATTCTCAAAACGATACCGTTCTTCGGTCTGCAAGCATAAAGGCTGTTCTTGACAGAATGCAGTTGGACTCGTCGTTTGTTTCCATAAAGGAAATTGGCTTGTCGAAACCAATGATTTGTGTAGAAAAGGATAGCTTTGGAAACCTCAATATAGCGTCGTTGTTGGAAGCGCTGAGTTCATCCGACACATCTTCGAAATTTCATTTGCAAATACACGAAATTTCTATTCGGGATGCCAATGTGCGTTATCGCGATTTGACCGAAGAGCAACATGCTGAATATGGCGTAAATTTCAGCAACATTGCGTTGTCGAAATTGTTTGTCCAAGCGCATGATTTTTCTATGTACGATGGAAATTATGCTCTTGCCATTGATAATCTTTCGTGTGAGGAACAGTCGGGATTGAAAATTCAGTATCTGCACACGTCGGCAACAATGAGCGATACGTTGATTCGTTGTGAGGATTTGTCATTATACACACCACAGACAAAACTTGCGGCACAGGATTTTTCCATGAAATATGCCGATTTTTCAGATTTCTCGGATTTTTGCGAGAAGGTTTATTTGTCTGCTCACGTGCGAAGAACAACTGTCGCTCTTCACGACATCTCGTATTTTGCTCCCTCGTTGAAGGATTTCCCGTATTCGTGCTCTGTTGAAGGCGAGATGGAAGGTACGATTTCGGATTTTGCGATTGAAAATCTTCATATCGGATATGGTAGAAGTTCGCAGTTTGTCGGGTCTGTTTCGGCAAAAGGATTGCCCAATGTGGAAGAAACGCAATTTGTCATAAATGCGAAGAAACTGATAACTAATCAGTTCGACATAGAACATACGCAAGTACCTCCTTTCGACGAGGAACAGTTTGTGTCATTGCCAAGCACGTTACGAAATCTCACGTATTTTAATTATGTAGGAACGGTCAAAGGTGTTTGGAATGACTTGTCAGCAAAAGGCGTTTTGATTACTAATGCGGGAAAAGTCTCTACCGATGCGCGTCTCACGCAGAAAAAGACGAATGTTTGTACGGGAAAGATTGCTTTTGATGATTTTGATTTGTCAACGTGTTTGTCGGGTATGACGCTATTGGGGAAGGCAACAGGAAATTTGGACATTGATGCCTCGTTTAATTCCGATTCGCT
Source organism: Bacteroidales bacterium (assembly GCA_017618935.1). The sequence goes on from JAFZTG010000091.1 coordinate 2,884, forward strand.
GATTAAGGCACAAATTGCAGGGACGCTTGATAAACTGGAGTTTAACGACTATGAATATACCGGATTGAATATTGACGGGAAACTTTCAGCTCGCAAGTTTTTCGGAAAGTTTGACATTGACGACCCCAATCTCAAAATGCGTTTTGGCGGATTGGTCGATATTTCCAAAGACGTGCCCGATTTCCGTTTTATTTCAAATGTAGAGAAAGCAAAACTCGACAAGTTGCATATTTTCAACGATAGTCTTTCAAACGCGGCATTCCGGCTCAGCGTTGACTTTCAGGGTGCCGAGTTAGACGATATGAGTGGCGACGTGTCGATTCGCGATTTTCGATATTCTAACGCCAAGGGACAAATAGCAACGAAAAACATAGCATTGAATGTGGAACACGAAAACAAGAGGACTATTCGACTACATTCGGCGTTTGTTGATGCTTCGGTGGAAGGCGAGGGGAAATACACAGATTTGACCTATAGCGTGTTGGCATTGCTCAAAAAACACTTGGATTTTCTTCCGACAATTACTGAAAAATATGCTCAATCCGAGGATTTTGCCGCAGAGGTTGAGATAAAGCAGATGGATACGATTTTTTCTTTGTTGCAGTCGAATGTGCGAATTGCTGAACATACGAAGATTCAGGCTCAATACCAGCATTCCAACAATGTGTGCGATGTAAGAATAAGTTCTCCGAAGTTCTCATATAATTCTGTGGAATTGCATAAATGCAAGATGGATTGTTCGGTTAGTGAAGAAAGCATATCATACAATGCAATTGCTTATTTGTCGGATTCTTTACATAGGTCGTCAACAAACAATTCTTTGAGATTGCAAGGTTTTGTAAAACGAGGAGATTTGTCAACCGAACTGGATTGGGCGTATCGCGATGCGATTAAGACAACGGGCAAAATTTCCCTTGATGGTTCTATGATTTCCAAGGGTGAGAATAAACTTCCTAAGTTTGAGTTGGTTATTCAACCAACGACCATTCAGGTGGAAGATTCGGTGTGGAATGTTGCGCAATCGACTATTGTTATTGATTCCACAAAAATTTCAATTACAAACTTTTCTTTGTCAAAGGACGCAAAGAAAATCTCGGTCGACGGAACAATTTCCGAAAATCCCGAGGATGTAGTTGTCGTTAACGTTGACAATTATGATTTGAGCGAGATAAATCCTATTATAAATAATGCACGAATTCGTTTGGCAGGACCGCTGCAAGGTCGCGTGCGCCTGAAAAACTTGTATGCCACGCCGCTTGTGTTTGCCGATGTGCAGTCTTCAAACATTTCGTTTAACGACAATCCGCTTGGCGAAATGCGTGTTCGTAGTTTCTGGGAAAATAGGGAAAAGGCTTTGCTTATGAAAATGTACATTCGTAAGGATAATACCCCGAATTTTGCCGTTGAAGGAAAGTACGTGCCACAAAAGGATTCTGTGCATTTTGATGTGAGTTTGACCGATTTTAAATTGGATAATTTCTCGGAAATTCTGCAAGGCACGGTCGATAATATTGTGGGAATGGCAAATGGCGATATTGACGTTGACGGAAAACTTTCAAATCTTACGTATTCGGGTGAAATTGAAATCGCAAACGGCTCAATGTTAGTAAATTACACTAATGTGCCTTACACATTTTCTGGTAAGTTGAAAGCACGGAAAACACGTTTTTTCTTTTCTGATTTTTCTATTGCCGACGCACAAAACAATCAAGGCAAAATCCATGGTTTTCTTGATGTGAAAGAGATTACCAATCCTCATTATCTTTTCGACATTCAGACACCTAAAATGCTTGTGATGAAAACCACGGCAAAGGACAACGATTATTTTTATGGTACTATTTATTATAATGGTACGGCAAAAATCGATGGCGATTTGAATGAGACAGACATTTCGGGAAACGGAACGACGCTGGAGAACACCATTTGTAGCGTTCCTGTTAGCTATTCGGAATTGTCGGGTTCATACGATTTCTTGTTTTTCTCAACGGATTCGCTCACAGTGCAAACCTACGAGAAAGTAAAATCGTCGTCGGGGTTGACGCTGAACCTCACGTTGAACGTGACCCCCGATGCTCAGGCACAAATAATTTTTGACCCGAAAGTCGGCGATATAATAAAAGCGCGAGGAGCGGGAAATCTTCAGGTGAAGATGGATAAAGGCGGTGATTTGCAGATGTATGGAAAATATCAGATAGAAGAAGGAGATTACCTTTTTACGCTTAAAAATTTGATAAACAAGAAATTGATACTGCAAAAAGGCGGAACGATTGTTTGGAATGGCGATCCTTTGAATGCTCAGGTCGATTTGTCGGCCAATTACGAAACAAAGGCGTCGCCACAACCCTTGTTCGACAGTACGGTGAATGCCTCGAAAAGAATTCCTGTAACGTGCCAGGCGCATTTGAAGAATAATTTGTTGTCCCCCGACATTTCATACGACATACTGGTGCCGTCGTCGGCCACGCAAGTTTCGGAAGTGTTGTCAACATTGAGTGAAGATGAGATGACGTTGCAATTTTTCTCGCTTATGTTACAAAGTGCTTTTATGGCGGTCAATTCAGGTTCGGGCGTAGGAAGTTCCGTGTCGTTTGAGGTGCTGAGCAACCAGTTTAATAATTTGTTGTCGCAAATAGACCCCGATATGGACGTGAGCGTGAATTACCGAATGGGAACCGACAACGTGACGAACAATGAGTTCGAGTTTGGTATTTCCCGACAGTTCTGGAATGATAGGATAATGGTGAATGTCAACGGTTATACGGATTTTGGAGGCACGGGCGAAACCGAACAATCGTCGGACCAAAATCAGACAAATGATTTTTCTGGCAATGTGAGTGTTGAGATGAAACTCAATAAAAAAGGTACTATCAAAGTGAAGGGATTTTCGCGTAGCAATGAAGACGAGTTGTCCGAAAAAAGAGAAAATACCAATGGCGTAGGGTTCTTTTTCACGAAAGATTTTAACACTGTAAAAGATTTATTTCGCAAAAATCAAGAAGAATAATCTGCGAAATATCAAAAAATATCGTAAATATGCTTGTTGTCTAAAAAAACATTTCTATTTTTGTTTGTTGAAAATACTATAAGGTAACAAATTGTTAAATTCAAATTTAAGAAAATGAAGAAAAAATCTATTTTTCAAATTGTTCTTGGGTCTGCGGTACTATTGGCGATAGGTTGTAGTAGCCCAAACAAAATGTTAAAAAATGCTGCTACGGTACGTTATAATGTTACTCCCGATCCCCTTGAAATGAAGGGCGACAGCGTTGATGTATCTGTAACTGTTATGTATCCAGCAAAATATTTCAACAAAAATGCTGTATTGGAATTAACTCCAGTGTTGAAAGGTGATGGAGCTTCTGCTTCATACAAACCTGCAACGTTGCAAGGCGAAAAAGTTCAAGGCAATGGTGCCGTAATCTCTAGTGCAGGTGGCACATATACGTATACAGGAAAAGTTGCTTACGAAGATGCTTTGTTGGCTTCCGATTTGATGGTTAACAGCAAAGTGACTGTGAAGAAAAAATCAGTTGATTTGCCAGCTGTGAAAATTGCAGAAGGTGTTATCGCAACAGCTGCTTTGTTGCAGGATGACGCTCTTCCAATCGTTTCTGAAAACCAATTCAAACGTTCAGAAGTGTTGACTTCGGAATCTGAAATCGTATTCCAAATCAACAATGCTTCGGTTCAATCAAAAGAACTTTCAAAACAAGGTATCAAGGATATGAAGACTTTTGCTAAGAATGCAGAAGCTGACACAACAATGTCTTTGAAGAGCGTCGCAATCGTTGGTTACGCTTCTCCTGATGGACCAGAAGACGGCAACGAAAGTTTGGCAAAGAATCGTCAAGCTGCTGCTGAAAAAGCTTTGAAGGGCTCTATCAAAACAGAATACGAAGCTAATTACACTGCAGAAGACTGGGATGGTTTCCGTCAATTGATGGAATCTTCTTCTATTGGTGATAAAGATGCTATCTTGAACATCCTTTCTCAATATTCTGATCCAGTTGTTCGTGAGGCAGAAATCAAGAAAATGGGTGTTGTTTACAAAGAAATCGCTAACAGCATTCTTCCTCAGTTGCGTCGTTCAAAAATCGTTGTAAGTGCTGAAAAAGTTGGTAAATCTGACGATGTTCTTTTGTCGGCTGGTTTGGGTAAATCTGATGTGAAACTTACTGAAGACGAATACTTGTTCGCTGCAACTATCGCAGAAAATGCTGACGATGCAGAAAAAATCTTGAAGAACGGTACTACTGCATATTCAGATTCTTGGAAAATCGTTAACAATTTAGGTTGCGTTCAATTAGAGGCAAATAAATTCGAAGATGCTCAAGCTTCTTTCGCTCGTGCTGACGAACTTTCAGAAGGCGACAAGGCTGTTAAGAACAACTTGGGTGCTTTGGCTGTAAAACAAGGCGATTTGGCAAAAGGTTATGAATATTTCGAAGTTGCACAAGGTGCTGGTTCTGAAGTAAAATACAACATGGGTACTGTAAAGGTAAAAGAAGGTGACTACCCAACTGCTGTTGAAATGTTCGGTAGCAACAAGACTTTCAACGCTGCTCTTGCTAAATTGTTGGCTGGCGATGTTGACGGTGCTCTAAGCACAGTTAACGATGTTGAAAATCCAGATGCTTCTTGCGACTACTTGAAAGCTGTTATCGGTGCAAGACAGAAAAACATTGATATGATCGTAACGAATTTGAAATCTGCTATCGACAAAGATTCTTCTTTCCGCGACAGAGCAAAGAAAGATTTGGAATTTAGAGATTTTGCAGAAGATTCAAGTTTTGAAGCAGTTGTAAAATAGTTTTCTTAAATTGATATAAAAAAGGGAATTGACTTTGGTCGATTCCCTTTTTTGTTGCCGTAACCTAAAACATATCTTTCGGCTCTTCCGAAATGATTCCTACTGATTTTGCTCGTTGGTAGAGAGTTTCTATTGCCTTTTTGCCTTGTGTGCCGAGCGAAAGACTGAAATCGTTGACAAACAATGCGATATGTTTTTTCAAAACCTCGTCTTCTATGGCTTGGGCATGTTCGTGAATAAAAGCGTTTGATGCTTGTGGATGTGCATTTGCATATTCTATGCTTTGGCGAAGGAGAGCATTTATCGTCTTTTTCAAATCGTCGGGGACATCGCGACGAATGGTGATTGCTCCAAGCGGAATAGGCGTATGTGTCTCGCTTTCCCAGAAATCACCCAAGTCGCGAAGCATGGAGAATCCACGTTCTGCATAGGTAAAACGGTTTTCGTGGATAATCACACCTGCGTCAAATTCTCCGCTCATAATTCGCGGTTCTATCTCCGAAAACAAGCATTCCGTCTTGTTCGTATAGTCGGGATAAGCCAAAGAGAAAAGCAGGTTTGCCGTGGTTTCCCTACCTGGAATCAAAATTCTTGATTGGGAATTTATTGCGTTTTGGTTTCCCTTTTTGCAAATAAACAACGGACCGTTGGCAAAACCTAATGCACTGCCAGCGTCAAGTATCTGGTATGTTTTATACACGTTTGCATAGGCAAAATAACTCAATTTCGTCATCTGTAAATCGCCTATCATAGCTCGACGGTTCAATTCCTGTACATCGGCTATTACTACTTTGAAATCTATGCCTTTGGTGTCGATTTTTTTATGCACCAATGCGTCAAATGTGTAGGTGTCGTTCGGACACGACGAAAAGCCAAGCGTTATTTCCATTCCAATCTAAATACTAAAGCTGAATTAGGTAAAATAGAGATTGGCAAGCCGTGTTCCAATACATCTTCGGTTGAAAATGAGTCGGAGAAATCGTGTTCAAACACTTCCGTCAACATCATTGTTCCTTTGAGCGGACATTTCATTGCTGACAAGACGTGTTCGCCCAAAATCAGCCGAAATGTGTGCATTTGTGTGAAATCGAAATTGATGACTATCAATATCTTTTCGTTTTCGCTGTAACGAGTGTATGCGTAAATTTTATCGCAGTCAAGATTTCCTCCGTAGTTTTTCCACATTAAATCGTAGAAGTTACCATTTTGGATAGCGTCTGACTGCAAACGGAAATTCAACAGTTTCATATAAAACTCGCGTAAATCCTTTTGGTCTTCCGACAGACGTCCGCCGTCGAATGCACCGCCATTCACCCATTTGTTGTATTCTGGCAAACTCCAATAGTCAAAGATCGTGGTTCTTCCGTCAATGCCACTGAAACCTTCCTTGTACATTCCTTTTTCGCCTATTTCTTGACCGAAATAAATCATAAGCGGACCTGGATTTAACGTCGCGAGCAATACCATTGATGCGCGAGCTTTATTCGCATCATTGGCAAAGAAGCGAGATGCAATACGTTGTTCGTCGTGGTTCTCAAAGAAACGGAGCATTTTGCCCACCACGTGTTCGGTGCGTTTCCAATAATCGGAAATATATTTTGCACTGCCGTTGCCTTCAACCATCAAACGCATTGTATCGTACAAACCGACTTTATCGTACAAATAATCAAAGTGACCTGTTTCCAAGTATGTGGCGTACGCGTCGGGATTGTAAATTTCGGCAATAAAAATGATGTCGGGATTTATGTCCTTGATTTGCGGAATTACCCATCCCCAAAATTGTACGGGTACCATCTCTGCCATATCGCATCGGAAACCGTCAACGCCTTTGTTTGCCCAAAATTCAAGTATTTCCATCATACGAATCCATGTATCGGGAATCTCATCAAAATATGGTCTCCAGAAATCCTGATAATCAACGCCATAGTTCAATTTTACTGTTTCGTACCAGTCGTTTCGTGACGGACGAGATGAGAACACATCGTTTCCCGTAACTTTTGCAGGATATTCGTAATATGCCGGTTTTTTCTCATTGTATGGAAATACAATATCTTTGGGCAACTGCAATTCTTCGTTGGGGATATAATAGAAATTATTGTGTGGCGAAAATGAAACAGTCGTGTCGTCGTAACTGCCCAGCGATGTTCCTCCCAAAGGCAGATTGTCGGAATGATATTCTCGAGAAACGTGATTTGGCACAAAGTCGATAATACATTTCAAACCGGCCAGATGGGTGCGTTGTACCATATTCTCGAATTCTGTCATTCGTAAAGCCACGTTTGTCGCCAAATCGGGATCAACGTCGAAATAATCTTTTATAGCATACGGAGAACCGGCCCGACCCTTCACTACGTTGGGGTTGTCGGCAGTAAGACCATATTTTGAATAGTTGGTACACGAAGCGTGGCGAATAATACCTGTATACCACACATGTGTAACACCAAATTTCTTCAATTCTTGCAGAGCAACCGACGTAACGTCGTTAAACTTGGAACAGCCGTTTTCCTCAATCGTTCCGAATTCCACATTTGATTCGTTCTTATTTGCGAACAATCGCGTGAAAATTTGATAGATATTGATAGACGTATTCATTTCAACCGTATCATTTTTCACAAAGATAAAAAAAATGGGACTACACAATTTGCATAGTCCCATTTTTCATTCGTTCTAACCTCTGTACGTTTCATTTTTTTGTTTTTTATTAGAGACGCGCCATGGCACATCTCTATATTCTATCATCTCGGTTCATTCAATGTAGGACTGCCATATTATGACAGCCCTACAGGGAATTACCGTATAAATTTCTCGCTGGTGATTTGTTTGTTGTCGATTACCGAGATAATGTAGATGCCCTTGCGTTGTGGTACGGCGATACGGGCTTCTTCTACGTTGGTGAATTTCTTTGAGTAGAAGATTTGACCTGTTACCGATGTAATTACCACATAATTTGCCTGCGGATTGCGGAAGAATACTTCTATTTCTTCATCCGTGATAGAGAAGCGGGCGTTCTTGCCACAAGTTTGAACGGCAATTACCTTGGAATCGGTGTAGTTACCATCGTAATCTACCTGACGAAGTTTGTAATAAACTATGCCATCATTATCATCTACATCGTAATAAACGTAGTTGTTCATTTCGGTAGTTGTACCGGCACCAGTAATGTAATCTATCTCCACAAAGTGTACTCCATCGAACGAACGAAGAATTGCAAAGTAACTATTATTCGTTTCAGATGCTGTTTGCCAACGAAGTTCTACCTGATTGTCTTCTATGCAAACACCGTATAACATTGTGAGTTCAACAGGCATTAGATGAGCAGGATCTGTATTTGGAAGACCTTCACGATATGCAGCCATACATTGTTCCTCACTCGCATACAACTGGTCATATTTTCCCGAATTTGTAAAGTCGTTTTCTGCAATTGGGTTAGTTCCCGAATAATAATTTCCTGCATAATACAACTGTCCATTATTAGAACCAACGTTGTCTGCACCAGCAGTTCTATTTCCGCAATAATACAATGTACCACCGTCTTCAACATTGATTGTAAACTGCCACGTATATGTCGGCATTTGAGCACCAATATTTCCAATGAACACAGTTCCATCATCTTTCACATTGAAAGAACTACCGCTTGCACCGCTTGAAACGGTAACGCCCATTGCATACAACGTACCGGCAATGTTTACTGTATAACCACCTGTGCCGTAACAAGAGAATATTCCGTCTCCACTGTTGTCGGTATCTTTTAAGTAAATGTTTCCACACGTTTGCTCAAGCGTGAATGTACCACCACCTTGATTACCACGACCAACAGTCATATTACCATCCTCAACCGTAATATCACCACCTATCCACGCAGGACAATTCAATCCTGTATTATTGATATTACCTTTATATTTCATTGTCATATCCGCGTGCTTTACAACAAAGGTTGAGTTACATTGGAAATCTACAAACGCAATATCACGACCATAATTAGAATGTGCAAACTCAATACCTTCAAAGTTTACAAAACTTGCACCCGATTTGTTTGTATTGTCAACTAACCAAACCGCATTACTTGAATTTCGTACGTGAACCATACCTGATCCATTACCCGCATCGGTCACATAGATATTTGCATTTATCATCTCAATTTTTGAATTATTGATGAACTGCGTATGATGATATACATTACCGTCGTCGTTAAGAACTGCAGCACCTTCCAATAAATTTCCAGGTTCTTGACTTAACCCAGGCGATGACAAATCCCAATTGACATTTTCGGTATATAAATAACCATTGTTTTCAATATAACTATTCGTCAGCACCACATCTGCCAAATACAGATTCACACGACCATTGTTTATCAACGACGTTCTGTTTGTATAATTACCACGATTATCACTATCATCTGCAATATCATCCATTTGGAAACCATAATCAACTGTTAACATTCCATCAGACGCTACATTTACCGTTCCTTTTTTTACCGTTGCAGTTATAAAATCAACGGTGTCACTTATTATCAATTGTTGCCCTTTAGGAATTGATATTTCAACAGTAGAATTTGAGCCATTGATAGTTAAAGGGCCATTAATTGTAGTTCCACATTCAATTACCCATTTAGCATCTGTTTCATCAAAACTTGTTGCATAGCCATTAAAGTTGCCACTGCCATCTTTTGTTCTCCAAGATGATATATTTGTTATATCCCCACTACAATCATAATAATATGTCTTATTTGTTATTGTACGATGGATAAGAGCATAATAACCTTCTGCTCTTGTTTGAGAAAACAAAACTGTTCCATCACTTACAGAACCATAAATATCTTCGAAAGCAAAGTTCTCACTTGTTCTTTCGCGTCCATAAGCAAGTGCGTTTATCGCTCCTAATTCATTTGAGCCTAACCCTCCAGACAAAGATACACCCACACTACCACTCGTATAACCATCTCCACTCACATGCCATGCGTCACCTGTTTTTACGTTGGAATTATCTTCTGCAAGTTTACCATCTACTCCTTCATATTCAACTCCTACCGTCACTAATGGATTATCACTTGAAGAGGATTCCGTAGTAGAAATATTATTGAGCATCAACGGCATATATTCCATATCGTCACCAACAGGGAAATAATATATCGTAGATGATTCATTAAGATTTTTGGGCAAAACATGTGTTATCGCACCATTGATATAACAAGCACGTTGAGCAGACGTGTAATATCCTTGTCCAATAGCAGAACTTGCAGGATTAGAAAGCATTAATACATACGGGTCAGGATCTGGATCTTCTTCGTTAGCTTTAGCAGGTGCATTTATTCTAAGCACACCTTCGGTAAGTATAATGTTATTTTGAACCTCAACATTTCCATCCATCTCAAGGAAAAATTCTGGATTCAAGGAAGAGCCTGTATTTGCCCGCATTGCCGTGTCGTTGATTGTTAAATTGTAGAATGTGAATTCTGGAATATGCTGTTTTACACCTCCATTAAATTCTACCGTACTTCCCTCCACCGTATATGTAGGACTGCCTCCATCTGTGATAAGAGAACCAGCTATACCAATAACATTTCTACTTGAAAGAGTCCTATCATTACTACCAAGATTCAAGTTGAAATAATTCATAGCTTCAATAGTCGTTTCTGAGCCTGAAGCATACGTGAACGTAGAAACACCAGGTTTGAAATGACCTACCATTTCCACTACATGTTCGCCACCACCCGAAACTGTGATGTCGCAAGTATCGCTGCCTATAACGTTCCCGGCAACCAATGTAGAACCCGCACCTATATACAAAGAATTTGCAACTTCAATATCGCCAATAAGCGTTTTATTACTTGCCGATTCGGTACGTAAATTCCAATATTTCAATGGTGCAACCTCCTGATTAACCGTTCCAACGTACTCTACCGTTGAACCGTTAGGATTTATATTGTCGAGAGACACCGATGTCGTGTTCTTCAGCACTTGTGCCACTGTAACATTTGCACTAGTCTCAAAACAAATGTCACCTAAATTATCCGTTGCAACATCTTGTATATATAGTTGAGAATAATCGCCCGAACGTATCTTTTTAGCACCATTGCCACTATACGTCACACTAGAGCCTGGTTTTACCACAATATTGTAATAGCCATTGGCATTACCGTCAGCATGGGTTATTTCATCTTTTGCCATATCGCCAAAAGAAAAATTACCATCTGTTGTTGTAACATTTACAGAAGAACCATTATTTACATCTACATTCACATCTTCGTATGTAGTCAATGTTCCAGATATCGTAAACTTCTTTGCATAATCACGATAATCGTGCTCGGCAATCTTTGTCATCTGTCCTTGCATACTTTGACCAGTAAATGTACCGATAGACTCAGCATAGTTACCGTTGGGGACACCCCAAGGTGCATTATTTGTAAATCTGTTCCAGTCGTTTCCTACCGAAGTAAAATTATCTTTACTCCAGTTCCCATCGCCAATTGTTATCTTAGAACCTGTTCCAGCAACTTTCCACTCTTGACCAGATTTCAATACTACATTATCTTTATTTATAATGTATTGGCTACCTGGTTCATAAAATTTGTTCTCTCCATCAACCAATGGATGAGTACACGAAGCCGGATTTCCATTTTCAACTGTACACCAATTCGATGCTGAAGTTACATCTGAACCATCACCATCGGGACCACAATAGTAATACACATTACCCATTGGATTTACAGTTACATCTTTTGTTATCGTCACAACGCATCCTGATGCATTATCACGAATATATGCACCAATGGTAGCCGTATATTGTGAACCATCGCAATTGAACGAATACGTGTGAACACCCGTTTCTGTGATACCTTCCATAGCCTTGCTGTGGTTGTTTATCCACCAGAAGCGATTATAATCATCAGTTACATCATCTCCATCAAACGTAACTTTCATTACCGCACCTATTTCTTGTGAACAGAATATTTCCGAAGGAATCTCAACGCCACCTTCTGCCGTATTTTCATTGAACGTAAGTTCTGGAACTCCATCAACAAACGAGATATTAGCCTTGTCAGTCGTATGTACCACAGTTCCATTCGTTGATACCACACAATGATATGCGCCATTGCCCGACCCAGTTTTTGTTGGTGTATAAGAAGAAGATGTTGCACCTGGAATGGCAACATTATCTTTATACCATTGATACGTAAGAGGTAAATTAGTTGCATCTTCACCCGTAGCAACTACACGGAGCGTGTTGGCCGTGCTATTACAGCTTGTCTGCGCATCAACATAGTCGCGAAGCGAAAGTTCCACAACGTGAATAGTGGTCGTACACGTCTCATCGTCCACATTGTCGGAGTCATCCGTATCGTGGGCGGTAAACGTAAGGGTTCTATCACCTGCCGAAGTAAACGGAGATGCAAGAGTTGCGGTAACGCTCTGTACCGTGTTTTTATCAACCAAAGTCTGTGACAAACTGAACGACGTAGCGGCAGAACCCGACAACGAAATCCGTATATCACCATTCACATAACCGCTTCCTACAGAGAACGTGTTGGCAAGTGGCTGATTCGTATAAACGTACACATCGCTCGGCATACAGCCGTCAACCGTAAGCGTAGGAGTAGCAGTAAGTGTTACCGTGATGTTCACGGTTCTTGTCAACCCTTCCCCGTCGGTAACAGACACTGTCATAGGATAACTACCCGCAGGAGCCACTCCTGTCAAAGTAATCTCGCCAGTTGACGGATTTATTGAAAAATATCCATCGTCATTACCAGTAGTAATAGAATATGTCAAATTACCAACACAAGTCGAAGTTGTGTTTGACGTACCTACTACCACGTTTGTCATTCCAGCCACACGCATATAGGTATCATAACTTGGCGTTATTGTTTTATCATTTACAGCAACCGACGTCTTACTATAGGTAGTAAAACCGCATTCATCAGTTACACCATACCGTATATAATATGTTCGTGCAGTGTTTTTATACGTATCATTACCCATTGAGTATTTAGTTCCGCTGAACATTTCATCCATGCACCATTGCCATATAGTGCTTACCTCGGTATCGCCATCCCCATCAGAATCCGCGAAAGTGGTATAACCAACGGTAGGCAAAGAAAATGTTTCTCCTAAACAAATATCATCAATAGTAATGGCACCGACTTCAGGATGTCTGAACATCGTGATTTGAACAGCATTGCTTTTACCTTTTTTCCCTGTATTATCGATTGCAAAATAACGAATATATTTATCTTTTAAATCAGGATCTATATCATTAAGAGGATTTGGCCAATCCATTTCTTCCCAAGAATTTGAAGTTGGAGAATCAGCATATTCCCAACCTTGTGAAGAAATAGTTGTTTCTCCTTTTGGAGTAACCGTAGGAACATCTATAGACAAATTACCACCCTCACAAATTCTTGCAGGAGTTGTAATGTCGCTCACATCGGGACCGCAGTTTATAGTATATGTCGCCTCGGCAGTTACACCGTATGAATCTGTCACCACAACTTTTACGATTGAACTATTTGCAAGGACTTCGCCTGGCTCAAAGACATCGGTTGAAGAACTTGACGTATGTGTTGCTTGCAATTCATTGTTTACATACCACGCATACGAGGCAATAGTACCTGTTCCCTGTGTTGCACTTGCCGTGAACGAAGCTGTTGATTCACATTCGGTGCTTACCGAAGTGATTTCTACTTCGGGAGGGCAAACTTTTGTAACAGAAACTTCATCAATAAAAAAGACATTAGAATTTGTTATATAATCTGTTTCCGTTGTTAAAGCAATATCAGCCGTACTACTACCACTAACAATGCCACTCAAAGTTGTTGTACCTCGATAGGGAACACTACCAATTGACTCACCATTCAACATTACATCCGTTGTACATAATTCATTTACTTGATTTCCTAAGTTACCAATTATAAATTGTACTGCATAGACTCCAGTTGTCGGGATACCCGATAAAGACAACACCGTCGTGTTTGAAAATAAATGTTTTTTCCAATAAAATTGGAAACAATCTCCTGAATTACCAGACAATGCTAAATTTTTTCCTGCAAAGAAGACAGAATTAGCAACTTTATAGTAATTTCTATCATCGTCACCAGCCCATTGTTGGTCTGTCGTATTCAAAGACGTAGAAATGTTAACGCCATTAACTGTAGAACCAATTGTATTTGTTGAAAAATCAAAATTTGCCACGTCTTGCCCAATACAAGAAGCTATCACACCACTCAATGTAAGTTCACATGGTTCAGCACCGCCAACACCATCATCAAAAAGAACTGTAGTATTATAATTACCTATATCCCCTTCGTCGTCTAAATCTTCGCTTTTAAATGTAATGGTATATGTTCCATTATGATTGTCGGTCACCGTATAGTTGGCATCTGCACAATTAAACGTAACATCTTCTAAATCAACACATGCTGTAGATATTGTAACGTTAGCAGTAAGATTTGTCTGACCTGGTTCTCTTGCAAAACTAAGTGTTGACGGTGAGACAGAAATTGTTGGACTGCCAGAGATTGTTACAGGGTCTGAATCTGCATATACGGTACTACTCGCATAAACACGCACTTTGTAATTTCCTTCAACAGAAGGCTCATATTCGTCATTATCATCATACGCAAGTATCTCAGTAACAGGAGTTGAACCATTAAACCACTGGCATTTAGGATACCCATCCGCTGGACTTGCTAAACCACTGCGACCTGCCGTTAAGGTACTTTGACCTGCACAAGTTCCATCAACAGAAACTGTAGCTGACGTAATTTTCGGTCCACAATTGGGTTCTGTTGTAGTTGCTTCAATTGTTCTATTTTCGAAATCAAGAATTACATAAACAGGGTCTGTTGTATATGAATTTAAATTTAATGCATCTCCATTTGCTTGAATAGTTCCTGTTTTAGTAGTAAAAAATTCAGAAAAATTCGTATTACCCTGTTTTATACGAAAATACGGCCAATTATACTGGTCAGTCCACGTCAAAGTACTATAATAAACCCTACCTGTAGCACCACATCTAACAAAATTCCCTCCTGGGTTATTGCAATTTGATCTATCGGCGATTTGAAAATCAGTAGAAAAGTCTATTGCACATAGAGGCATTGAACTTACCAAAGATGCTTTTTGTGTTGACGTATTCAATGCCACTACATATTCTCCTGAAGCACTATTAAAATATAATGCCCATCCTCTGCCCCACATATCATTATTAAAAGACAAGCCACCTCCGTCTTCTGCCGACCATTTAACAGCAGAACTTCCATTAATTAAAACGCGAAAACCTTGATTCCAATCCCCACAATTTAATTTAAAATATACTAAATCTCCTTCTGAACAAGAAGGCAAACTTGTAGAACTATTGACATTGTTAACATTTTCAATAGTATACGTCTGCCCCACACCACTCACAGCAAACCCCAACATTCCCACCAAGAAGATGAGCAATCTGCGAAGAAATTTACATGTAGAATTCATTTTCATAATTCTAATATTTTAAAGAGCAAGCGAAAAAAATCGTTTGCTTTTGGTTTAACATACTTTTTTACCATGCCTTAGAACGCCCGTGTAGCAAGGTTTCTGTGCATCACCACCTTACAAAAGACTATAGTCCATAGCATAGTGAACAAAAGTAGGTATTTAAATATCTAAATGCAAATAATTTAGATGAATTTTTACTGGGTTGGTGTGAAAAAGACACAAAATGGAGGGAGGATGGTTGTAGAGACGCGCCATGGCACGTTTCTACAGAGAATGAACATCACGGATTGTGGTTGTATAAAACAAAAAACGTATATTTGCCCCAACATTAACACAAACAATCATGGTAAACGAAAAATTCAGAAACAGATTTCGTATTCCGTCTGCACGTGCCACATGGCACAATTATAACGCAGGCACGTATTTCGTCACAATTTGCACCCAAAATCGGGAACATTGTTTTGGGGAAATTGTAACAGACGGCA
>JAFZTG010000092.1 GCA_017618935.1 Bacteroidales bacterium
GATGGACAAATCAGGTGTTTCCAAATCAACCACCTCTACGCTTGGCGCAGTCGCCGTCATTTCACAACCATTATCGTCGGTCAACGAAGTGAGCTTATACACGCCACCCGACGGATTAGTAATAGTAAATGTGTTTTCAGTTGAAGTATTTGCTCCTGTCACATTTTCAGTAAACGTAAACGGAGCTTTACCAGCAGTAAACGTAATTACAACAGGAGTTTTCGACTCTGATTCAGGGCAGTAACTACCATCACCCGAAATCGTATATGCAGGACTTTCGTTTTGTGTGATTGTTTTTGCCTCGGTCGTGTATGAACAGCCGTCAAGCGTGACAACGCAAGTATATTCACCAGCTTCGGCATTTGTTACAGCCGACGTCGTTGCTATTTCCACACCGTTTTTCAACCAAGAATAGGTGGCAGTGCTTACATCCACATCCGATGTCAGTGACAGTTTCACCGTTGAAGCATCACCACAATATGAATCAGCCGTTGATGCAATTGTCGCTTCTGGTTTCGCCTTTACAACCACCTCTATCTCAGCACGTTCACTCTCACATTCGTCAGATGCTTGAGAAACAAAATAACTCTTTGTTGTCACTGTTTCCGTACTCGGCACTACCGACGAAACCGACGTCGTTGCAGTTGCCGACTCATACCATTTCAACGTTCCCGTTGCAGTGGCGGTAAGTTCCGTAGCTGTTTCACCCTGACAATAATTTACAGGAGACGTAACTCCCGGTTTTGCCAACGCACCGACAACAACATCGATTTGTGCATAATCGCTCACACAATCATTTTCGGTATCAGTGACATAATAGGTCGTAGTGTCTTCTTCCGTAACATCGGGAACGGGAGCACCCGACAATTCAACTTTTGCGTCATTGTACCACGTAATGTTTGTTCCTGTTGCCGACAAAGCCGTCACATTACTTTGATTCTTGCAATACGAAACATCTGTAACCGTCGGCTTTTGCGTTTCGTTAACCGTTACGGTAACTTCAACCTTATCGCTTTCGCACGAACCTTTTTGAGAGACATAATAGGTATATGTTCCCGCCGTGCTCTTCGTTATTTTGTTTGATGATAAACGTGTTGTCTGGTCTGAGTCATACCAAATCAAGGTATTTGAGCCAGTTTTTTCAGCAGTCAACGTTATTTCTTCGTTCACACAACCCGAAATTGGCGTTGCCGTAGGAGGATCGGGACATTGAACCGAACCACATTTAACGGAATTAACTACACGAATCTCTTCTTGTCCATATACCTTCGCAGTGGCGTAATTATTAATGTACGATGCACAATCGTTAACTGTTGCATCGAATGTATATGAAATTACCTCATTAGGTTCAATCGCCCTTGTAGAAGTAGGCCATGTGATTTTGTTAGTTCCTGCGTTATACGTTCCACTACCAGAAACGTTGGTAATGTTTGTCAATTCTGTTGGCAACTCGTCAGAAATTGCAACTTCGAACGCATAATCAAGTTCAGAGTGGAAATGTGTCAATGCTGAATTTCCGTTACCATTGCTATTTACATACATACCAAAGTTACCTGCAGCCGACGCGGTCAATCCACCCCAATCCTTCAACACGCTTGTCCAATCGTTTTCTTGATCATTGATGTATAAATAAAGATGATCGCCATTCAACACAAATTTAAGAACAGGATCGGTATGACTACCCGAAAACTGAATGGCATCCGACCATGTCGTTCCCTCTTTTTTTATCAACGTACCATTATTATATAACTCATACCCAAAGTTGTTGTTTCCGTCCTTGTTAATGAACAATTTCATACATATACCTTGGAAGTTACTTGAGCCAGGTGTTCCACTCTGATAACGCATTACAAAATACAGTTCTTGCGTTGAATATGGTGAACCCGTAAATGATAATGTTACAGAACCATCCTTACCATACGCGTAGTTTGGACCGAAGAAGAAAGCACCATTGCCATTTGTGTTCAATTTCAGTGCTCCATTTGATACGGATGACATGGCTCCGTTGCCCAATCTTTTCCAATTCGTTGTAGAAGAGCAATCGTCGTCAACCACAGTTCCCGTAGTATTGACGTACTTCACTTCGTACGAAATCACATCACCGATTGACGCAGTTTCTTGCGAAGCCGTCTTGAACAACGAATTTTGTGGTTCTATATATGGTGGCAAATCTGTACACGTTGTCGTTAACGCAACCGATGATGAATCAGGTGAATCAGTATCGGAATAAATCCATGCCGCATTTATATAATGTGCGTCTGCCGCATTCGGACAACCAATGTCGTTTGCCACGCAAGAATAAACCAACTTACCACTTTCGCCTACAAGCATTTCAGGAATAGTCCATTTCACAATACCCGAATATGGAGCGTTAGCAGGTGCGGCAGTATAAGTTGCCTCTATGCCAAGTGCTTTTTTTGTTACCCAAGCATCAAAACGAAGTTCTTTTGGAATCGTATCGACAATTGTTACATGGTATGCTTCTTTACCCGGAAGTGGACCACGACCTTGAATACGACGCCATGTGTATCCGTCGAACTCTTCAACCAACACGCGATCGAAATTTGTAAGTCTTGAAATAGGCGAACTACACGTGTGACGAGAATAATTGTCAATTTCATATCCCAAGTTATCATAATTTGCCCAACACGGTGAAATCAATGTAAATGTTTCGCCTTGTCCGTCAATCGTTCCCGCAGTAATATCAGTCGAGAACGACCAGTCGTCCTTGACACGATTTGTCAAATCAGAATTCGGATTGGAAGCCAATCGGGCACGAATGAAGCCAGGTCCCCACACACCTTTGTGCAACAAATATTGGGAATCCAGTTTGTCGTACACGTGTGTTGACGGAGCCATTAGCACGTCGGCAAACCGAATCATCAAACGTTGGTTCCATTTTCCGTATGCATCTTCGCCTTGCGGAATTTTCTGATATGCAAATGAGATCGGACCAGTTGACGGGTTATATCCATACTTGTCAAGGTCGTTTTGGTTGTCAACCACAAACGTCCATCCCGTCGGATTCGTCGTTGCGTTGTACAAACCTTGAGCAGCCGCGTCAAACATAAAATACGAAACGCGGTAGTTATTCATATTAATGTATGCCTCGTACGAATCGTTCCAAAAACGATACAGATGGTAAAACTGATACGCATTTCCGTTCATGTAATAGTTACCATAAGAAATACGCACATTGTCACGACCACCGTTCAACCAAGAATCTTCGGAAGAAACGTTTTCAAAATCTACCGTAAATGTTACCTTGTCGTTCGGATTCAGTTCCTTTCGATTTGCCGTTTTTTCAAGAACAAGACTACGGTTTGCCAACACGTCAACGCAGTTACGTTCCATTGTGTAGGTTGCGTGATTCGGATATTCGTTGCTAATCCATTCTGGGAAATTATCACCCGTAATGGTACTTGTTTCACATACCCTTGCATTTTGTAAACTCGTTATTTTTACAGTGAAAGCAACAGAGTCAATTGTTGCAGCAAGTCCGCCAGACTTGAATCCAGGAACGGTACCTATATTCCACGTAATGGTATGAGTGGCAGGATCATATACACCACCTTTGTTTGCACTCACAAAGGTATAATCATCATCAAGAGGTGTCTGAATTGTTACGCCAGTAGCAGCAAGCGTACCGTAGTTTCTATATTGTACGGTGTAACCAACCCTATCACCCTCGTATGCATAGGTTTTGTCAACCGACATGTACACTTTCATATTTGCCTTGGGAACCATCTGTTCGGGAGCAATCATGTTTCCAGAACAAACCAACATACCCAATGTACGGAACCAACCGTGGAAATACTTCGGCGTACTTCCAATGTATCGTTCTTCAGGGTCGAGTTTTGCGGCAGTATTGTTACCGTCCCACATCAATTCACACTGACGATAAATGTCGGCAATCAACTCCAAGTCTTCAGATGCTACAGCAGCCGTTGCACCAGCACCAACAGAATAGTTTGTGTGATATGCAGAAGTAATTCCTCCAGTAAGCGTCCATTGTTGAGGTATTTGCGAAACGCCAAACCATTGAGGTTGTCCAGGGTCGGGACTCGCACCTTGCTTTGAGCAAATCTGCGTACCCGAATTTGACGGATTTTTCAACAAACCAGCATGACGAACGCCCATCAATCGTTCAGAATTGTTTGTTCCTGCTATTACCTGGTGAGTGGTGGGATTCCAATCATAATCGGCATCGCCGTGCCACAAGTAATCCAAAATATGTCGCCACGGATAACGGAAGTCTTCACCATCGACATACACGCCAAACGTTGGTTGGCCGTCGGTTTGCATTTCAACCCTGCCAATAGATGCATAATATCCTTGTTCGTATGCTTTTTTATTCAGCCAGTTACCCGAAGCCGCCGCTCGCTTGAACTGATGAATCTCCCATTCGGAAACCGCTCGGTTATTGTCGTCAACACCATCGCCATTTTTCAGCCAACGCCAAAATTCCTCGAAGTACGACGGAGCATCGTAATCTATGTAGTTTCCTCCATAAACACTATACAAATTTGGTCCTCCATTATATGGACCGTTAGCGCCTGGATATGCTGCATTTCCAGCATCGGTGAAACGCCAACGAGTTAATTCACCCCATGAGTTACCGCGCTTTTCGTAGCCGTCAATACCAATCACACCACAGAGATACCCCGTCATTGCGTGACTTCCTGGGTCAATTTGTGGTAGCGTGTCAACCAAGGCACCAACAACACGTTGTGTTTCATATTTCAAAGAAATTGGATTTCCACGACTATCTTTCACTACCTGTCCGTCTTGCATCATCCATTCGCCCCATTGTTTGTAGGCAATCAACATAGCCATTGCAATATCCACGTCACCGTCGGTTGCCGAGTGGCTGTCGGAACCGTAAGCGGCGTTAAACGTCTTATCTTTCCATGCAGCAAGATACGGACCGGCAAAGTCATTGGCGTTCAAACCTCTTGTGCCACCGTCACGAAAACGTTGCACACCAGAAAAACGAATGTCGTGAATCCACATGTACAATCCGTTGAATGTTTTTTGGTCGGCAAAGATTGCGGCGGCAAGCAATGCGTATCCGTCACCTTCCGAAACAAACGTTCCGTAGTTGCCCGGCACATCGTCACGGTTGAACGAGATATATTTCACACCACAATACGTTCCCTCGTAGCGACAACGATGCATCATAATCTCGTATGCCTCACGCAACGTTTTTTCCATATCGGCGTGCGTCACACCCTCGGCATTGTACTTTGCCAAAGATTTTCCTCCGCCCGTATATTCAAGGAATTGAGGGAACGGGCACGTAGGGTTTCCTTCATTAATATGTATGTCAATAAAAACCGACGGATCGTAGGTTGCCGTTTGAGCATACCCGACAAATCCAAGAGCTATAGACATTACACAACTGAGTACATATACATATAAACGTTTCATCTTAATACATTATATAAAGGTAGTTATTTCAAAAAATCATATCATTATCTAAATTCCAACATTTATCCAAAATAGTCTTGCAAAGATATAAAATCAACAAAAAAAAGACAAAATAAAAAAGGAAATAGTTACATCGAATATTTTGGAAAAATACTGAGATGATTTTCAGAATTGACAATTGAAAATTATCAGTATACATCATGGTATTTTCTTGTAGAGACGATGTGCACATCGTCTCTACAACAGACATCACGGTAGTTTTGAAACGTCCTAAAATTAATAATTAAGAAAAATAGAGGTTTCCGAAGCCACATATTTATAAAATTAAAACAGAATTTATTTTTTTTCTCTCAAATGCAAAAGTTGAAAAGCATTGAATCTCAATATATTGACTAAATCTCTTTTTCGAAAAAAGAAATAAAATAATGAGGATATGCAAAAAAAATCAAGGATTTCAAGCTTCATTTATTTTTTTTCATATATTTGCACTACTGCATAGTATCTAAAAATGCAGAAAAAAAGGAAATTGAATAGATAAAGATTAAAATAGAAAACAATGAGAAAGATTTACATTTCTATTATTGCAGCTGTGGCGTCTTTGCTTTTTGCAAATTCGGTAATGGCCCAAGACCCGAACTATTCTCAATTCTATTTGAAGGAAACGTACTATAACCCTGCAATGACGGGTATCAACCCTGGTTTGCGTGGAACAGTAACAGACCGACACTTATGGACAAACGTACCAGGAGAATGGGGTACTCAAAGTATTAGTTTCGACTATTATGATGTAAAATTTGCACAAGGTGGTATTGGTGGGTATTTCACTCGTAACACTCAAGGTGAAAACTGTCTGAATACCTATCAGGGTGGTCTTGCATACGCAAAACAAATTCGTGTGTTGCCTGACTTGATGTTCCAAATTGGAGCTGGTGCACAATACATACATAAAAATATTGATTATGATAATTTGACATTTACTGACCAGTTGGATCCTCGTTTCGGAGCAATTTACGAAACGGAGTTTGTTCCACCAGAAGAAGGTAAATGGAGTCAAGGTGTATTTGATTATAATGCTGGTGCTGTTGTACAATTTAACATTCGCCAAACTCCAGTGAAATATCTTGCAACTGGTATCTTCGGTGTAGCATTCCATCACCTTTCTCAACCAGATATGTCTTGGATTGACGATGGTCAGGAAGCTCCACTTCCAATGAAATTCGACGTTCACGGTTATTTGCAATTCCGTATCAATCGTCAGGGTTTCCACAACAGATATTTCTTGCTTTGCCCAGGTTTCATATTTGAAAATCAAGCAGAGGCAAATCAATGGTTCAAAGGTTCTGAATCGGGTGCAAAAACCCTTACCTTTGGTATGAATGCGACAATTCCTTCGAAAGTTTCGTTTATGTCTTCGCTTTACGTAGGTTGTTGGGCTCGTAAGCAATTCATAAAGGATTTCAACATGGACGAAGTTAAGAGTACATTCAAGGCAAAGAGTTTTGACGCTATTATCTTGACATTGGGTTACATTAAATACTCAAAAGACAAAAAACAATTGTATCAATTCTTATATAGCTACGATATGACAATTTCAAATGCAGGTTTGTCAACAGGTGGTACTCACGAGGTAACATTGAGCTTTGAAATTCACAATTTGGCTATCAAGGGTAAATCGGCAAGACGTTCTGCCGTACCACACCCGAACGAAAAATTCTTCCAATAATAGTTGGTACATATAAAATAAAAGGAAGTCTTCGGGCTTCCTTTTTTTGTTTATTATAATCTCTTTTTTATTTTTGTAAAAAACAGAAATGAAAAAACTCAAATACATACTATTCCTCTGCTTGTTACCTTTCCTTTCCATTGCTCAAACAGCAGATTGGAACATTTATTATTCTACGGAAAAGGTCAATAAAAACCATTTCGAAATCGTGATGAACATAACGATTCCGCAAGACTTTCACATGTATAGTTTCGACCAAGTTCCGGGTGGTCCCATTGCGGCAAAAGTTGACTTTGAATTTCCCGATGGCATTGAGAAAGTTGGTGGTTTAGTCATTCGTAGAGGCTTGGTTGATGAATTTTTTGACGACATTTTTGGTGTAAACATCCGACAATTTAGTAATCAAACCGTATGGATACAAGAGTTTGTTGTCACAAAAGACATAGAACCCAGCGAAATAAAAGTAACGTACAGTTATCAACTTTGCAAGGACGACGGTTATTGCCTGAATCCGTTCCCAGAAGAGTTTCTGGTGAAAATTCCTGCATACACAATAGAAAAGAAAGAAACAAAAAAGGAAACGACGAAAACACAA
>JAFZTG010000005.1 GCA_017618935.1 Bacteroidales bacterium
ACGAAGGTGAAGGGCGTGGCGGAAATCGACACACTGGCTATGATCCCATCAGACCTGACGTCATATACCGACACGTTGCCGGCGAGAGGAACGACCTCATATTACGTGGGTGTGAAACTACCAGAAACGATTAATCCAAAGACGCAGTTCCTGAAAGCAGAATCGGGTCCGTTTTCTTTGGCTATGTCTAACATTGCCGAGGTTGAAAATAACGTTGCAGTACAAAACTTGGTGAAATCGAATGCCGATGTTTATGCAATCGGTCATACGATTTATGTGAAGAATGCGGAATATGCGGAAACAGCCGTGTATGATGTGAAGGGAGGAAAAATCAATTTCGCAAAAGACGCTACGGAATACGAATTCAACATCAAACTTGACGGCGTATATTTTGTGAAAGTAGGAGAATCGACGTTCAAAGTCATAATTAAGTAACGAAAGATTGGGGAATTGCATAAAAAAAGCCATCGAAAATCGATGGCTTTTTTTTTATAAATATGATTCTATTATTAGAATGACATTACAATTGTATTGAAGTCTTCTGCCTTCAAAGAAGCGCCACCAATCAAACCACCGTCGATGTTTGGTTTTGCGAACAATTCTTTTGCATTCTTTGCATTACAGCTTCCACCGTAAAGAATAGAAGTTTCGTCAGCGATTGCCTTGCCATATTTAGCAGCGATAGCTTCGCGGATAGTCTTCAACATATCTTCAGCTTGGTCAGAAGTAGCTGTCTTGCCAGTTACGATTGCCCAGATTGGTTCGTATGCGATAACCAATTTCTTGAAATCGTCAGCAGAAAGTTTGAAGATAGTCTCGTTCAACTGATTGATAACGAAATCGTTTTGTTTTCCAGCCTCACGAACATCAAGAGCTTCACCACAGCAGTAGATTGGAGTCAAACCGTTTTCCAAAGCCAAAGCCAATTTCTTGTTAAGGATTTCGCTTGTTTCACCATAGTAACCACGACGTTCGCTATGACCAAGGATAACATATTGAGCACCAGTTGATTTTACCATAGCAGCAGAAACTTCACCCGTGAAAGCTCCCTTAGGTTCAGCTGCACAGTTTTGTGCTGCAACTGCAATTGCCTTGTTATCAACTAATTTTACAACTTCAGTCAAGTGAATGAATGGAGTTCCCAAAATAACTTGTACATCAGAAGTTTTTACGATGCTGTTTACTTCTTTTGCCAATGCAACACCTTCTTGCAAAGTAGTGTTACATTTCCAGTTTCCTGCTACTATTTTTTTTCTCATTGTTTTATAAATTTATTAGTACTAATTTCATTTAAGCAACGCAAATATATAAATTTTACCAAAATGGTCAGTTGAAATTCAGAGAATTACGATAGAGTTGTAAAATCTTTTCTTCCTCCCTTTGCCAGCACAGTTCTTGGGCAGCTTTTCTGCTTTGTTCGGCATAGGATTGTAATTGCAAAGTATTTTGCAAGAGAGTTTGAATTTGTCGGGCGACAAGTTCTGGCGTACGATTTTGCAACACTTCGCCACAACGATACGTTTCGACAACGTTTCTCATCTCTGGCAAATCCGACACAAGTACGGGTTTTCCCGCGTGAATGTAGTCAAACAGTTTATTTGGCAACGCATAGCGATAGTTGTCGCCCATATCTTCCTCAACCGATACGCCTATGGTTGCCAATTGCGTATATGATGGCAGATTCTCGAACTGAATCTTCCCTGTAAAAATCACCTTTTCACCCACAGCCTTTTCTTTTGCTAACTGTTTCAGTTCCATTGTCTTATCGCCATCGCCAATAAGGAGCAGACAAACGTCTGTCAAGAACTGCATGGATTCTATGAGCATTTCAAGTCCGCGACCAAGATTCAGCGCACCTTGATATAGCACCACGTGTTTTGACGGCAATTGCAGATTTGCAGGAATCGCTTGCGTAGCTTGCAGAAACGGCACATTCCTCACAACCTCGACATTGGTATGATAGGTTTGCTGATAGATTTTTGCAATGGATTCGCACACCGTCATGGTATAACGAAGTTTTGGGAATATACGTCGTTCCAAACCCAGCCAAACCTTTTTCACACGTGGTCGCTGTTGCAATTCAGGTACTTCGGTAAAATATTCGTGACTATCGTATACAATGGCCTTCCGTCGGATTTTCGTCGCACAATACACTGCCAACAAGGTGTCCAAGTCGTTTGCCGTTGCAAGGTCGAATTTTCTGAACAGCAAGAAAAAGAAGAATCGGATATTCATTTCCGCATAAAACAATGCGCCCCGATTACACAAGAATCGCAATCGACGTTGTTCGTAGGGCATTTCCGACAAGGGCAAACTTTGGGGTAATTTACGTCCAAGCACAAGAACCGAATATCCGGCATTCGTCAGTGTTGTCGCCATTTTATGCACACGAGCGTCACACGACAAATCATTGCTCACCACAAGAATTATCCGTTGCCGATTGTCTGCCATAGGGAAAAACTGGAATATTGTAGCCCCGTAGGGAATCGAACCCTAATCAATAGTTCCGGAAACTACTATTCTATCCATTGAACTACAGAGCCATTGTGCAAATATACACTTTATTTATGTATCAACTCAAAAAAAAAGACTTGCCATAAAGGTAAGTCTTTTGAGCCTTTTAACGGATTTGAACCGTTGACCCCTTCATTACGAGTGAAGTGCTCTACCGCTGAGCTAAAAAGGCCTTAATCGTTTGCAAAAATAAAAAATATTTAGAATTTGACTTGCAATAGGGAGAAAATATTTTTGAAATATACATTTCGTATTATTTACAATATGGAATAATCGGCCTGTTTCCTAAATATTTGAAAATAAATTTTCAATGTTGCTTTAAAATTCAAAGAAAATCTGGTTGAATTTTCACGTATTCTAATTAAAAATGTTAATTTTGCAAAAAATATTTGATATGTTTGTGAATACATATTTTCCAGAAAATTATTCGTCACCATTGACGTTGCAACAGACGGAGTTGGCGATTAAATTGATAAAGGATACGTTTGAGAAAAACTTATCTGTTGGATTGTGCTTGCGTCGTGTGACGGCTCCGTTGTTCGTGTTGAAGGGAACAGGAATCAATGATGATTTGAACGGCGTGGAACGAAAAGTGACTTTTCCCGTGAAAGCCCTCAACGATAGTCAGGCGGAGGTCGTAAATTCGTTGGCAAAATGGAAACGGATGGCGTTGGCTAAGTACGAAATGAAGCCAGGCTATGGTGTCCTTACCGATATGAATGCGATTCGTCCTGACGAGGATTTGGATAATATACATTCATTATATGTAGATCAATGGGATTGGGAACGGGTGATAGCTCCCGAGGACAGAAATATGGCGTTTCTTCGCTTGATGGTAAAGCGTATTTACGATGTACTGAAACATACTGAATATGTTGTTTCCGAAGAATATCCGCAGATAAAACCGATCCTGCCAGAAAAAATCACGTTTATCACGTCGGAGGAATTGTTGCAGAAATATCCGAATTTGACTGCAAAGCAACGTGAATATGAGATTACAAAGGAATGTGGCGCGGTATTCTTAATTGGTATAGGCGACACGCTTTCAAACGGCGAGAAACACGATGGCCGTGCTCCCGATTACGATGATTGGAGCTTGAACGGCGACATATTATTATGGAATCCTGTTTTGGAAAATTCTTTTGAAATCTCGTCAATGGGTATCCGTGTCGATAAAAATGCCATGGAATATCAGTTGAAAAAGGCGAATGCCGAGGATAGAAAGAATTTGTTGTTCCATAAAATGTTGTTGAACGATGAATTGCCGTTGTCTATCGGTGGTGGAATAGGCCAAAGCCGTTTGTGCATGTTCTTCTTGAGAAAAGCTCACATAGGCGAAGTGCAAAGCTCTTTGTGGGGCGATGACATTGTTTCTGAATGTAAGAAACACAATATCTTTTTGATTTAGACAAAATAGATACGAAAAAATATGTGTCAATATGGTGCATTCTAAAAAAATGTCTATATTTGTCCAATATCTTAATAATTATTGTTTATGAAAAAGATTGTTAGAATTTTATCTGTTGTAGGTTTGGCTACCTTGATGGCTGTTAACGTACAAGCTCAAAACGTAAATAACGCAAGTGGTTATGTTCAAATTTATGATGTTGCTTCGGTAAGCAATCTTCCTTTGAACGAGTATAAACAATATCACGCAGAAAATAATTTGGCTGATGTGAGCTATTTGTTCTGGTCAAGCCAAGGTAAAATGCAAGTAAAGATTGAGAATCAGACTGATGCTCCTATTTATGTAAACTGGTCAAAATCAACATTTACGATTGAAGGTGTGGAACTTCCGATGACTCCAGTAGAAAACGAATTGTCAGACGCTCAATATACTATGTTTCAGCGTTATAAGGCAAGTGAGCCGACTTTGACCGATATGGATTATGAATGGCAAAAAATCACGATGGGTCGTGAAGAAAAGAAAGATGAGGTTTCTGAAATTTTGTCAAAAAGCACTTATACAAAAGGTAACTACTATTTGACTCCAAATGACAAGAAACTTGATAAAGGTCTTATCCTTGACACGGCATGTGCTTCATACGAAGAAAAACACAATGCGTTGAAAAATAAAAAAGCTACTATTTATAAAGTAGATTATACTGAAGATAATACTCCAGTGAGATTCACATGCAAATTGGTGATTGCAACTGATAAGGATTGTAAAAATACGACTGAAATCGTACAATCATTCTACGTTTCACAAGTTCGTGAAATGGATGCAAAACATTTCCGTGGTAAAAAAATCGGTCAAACTCCAGAAGGATATGGCGTGTATAAATTCCCAGAAAGAAAGAGTACCGCTTTCTATATCGAAATCAACCCACGTAACTCGGTTGAATTCAACAAACGTTTCGCTAGATAATAATACAGATAATACAGAAAACGCCGACGGAATCTTCCATCGGCGTTTTTTTATATATTGCTGTCAATGAATGTTTTAGTCGTTTGTAACAAGTTCCCTTATCCGTTGGTGGACGGCGGACAAATCGCCACGTTCGCCATGATTCGTGGATTGGCGGAGGCGGGGAATTCCGTTACTGTGGCGGCTATAAATACGGCGAAACATTACTGTGATGTAAAAAAAATGCCGAAACAGGTGCAGTCTTTGGCCGATTTTCGTACCGTGTTCGTCAATACCGACTTGACGGCGAAAGATGCGCTAAAAAATCTGCTGTTTTCAAAGCTGCCGTACACTGCTACACGTTTTATAACCGACGAATTTTCCGATTTGTTGCGACAAATATTGCAGAAAAAACAATTTGATGTAGTCCAACTCGAGGGGTTGTACCTTTGTGCGTATATCCCGTTGATTCGCGAGTGTTCGCAGGCAAAAATAGCGTATAGGGCTCATAATGTGGAGTTCGAGATTTGGAAACGGTTGGCAAGCGAGACGAAAAATTTGGCAAAACGGTGGTATCTGAAGAATTTGGCAAAGCGAGTGGAACGATTTGAGAAATCAATGCTCAATACCTATGATTTTTTGATACCAATAACCAAACGTGACGGAGAAACTTATAATTGCATTGGTAATACCAAACCACAGTTTGTTGCCCCGACGGGTATATTCGTAGCAGATCTGCCGCAAAAAGCAACAAAACGGGAAGAATCCTTGTCGTTGTTTCATTTGGGTGCCTTGGATTGGTCGCCAAATCAACAAGGATTGTTGTGGTTTTTGGATAATTGTTGGGAACAATTGCGAAAATCACATCCCGACTTGCAATTGTTTGTCGCTGGTCGAAATGCACCGCAATGGTTCGTTGAGCGAATACGTGTGGCTGGCGTGCAATATGTCGGCGAAGTTCCCGATGCCTACGAATTTATGTCGCAACATACCGTTATGATTGTGCCGTTGTTGGCGGGTGGGGGAATGAGAATCAAGATTTTGGAAGGACTTTCCTATGGAAAAGTTATTGTTTCCACCTCGATTGGAGCGGAAGGTATTTCTGCCGAAAATGGCAAGGAAATGTGTATTGCCGATTCGCCGAGTGAGTTCGTCTCGGCAATTCAGGCAATTATTTCGCATCCGGAAACGATAGATGGAATTTCACGAAATGCACAAGATTTCATAACAAGACAATTTGATAATTCTTTGATTATTAAAGATTTGGTTGAATTTTATCAAAAAAATAAACGAAAAGCAATGAAGATATTTGTCCTACTTTCAAGAATTCCGTGGCCTTTGGAGAAAGGCGACAAACTTCGTGCTTTCAATCAAATAAAAAGTCTTTCCCGCAATAACGACATATATCTGTGTTGCTTGAATGACGATGCTTCGGCTAAAAAGACTGAAGCCGTACAAAAATTGCAGTCGTTTTGTAAGATGATAGAAATCATAGATTTACCTAAATATAAGATTTTGTGGAATCTTTGTATCGCTTTTCTGAAAGGATGGCCGATACAATGTGGTTATTTCTATAATTCGTCGGCACATTCCCGCATTCACAATCTTATTCAGCACGTGCAACCCGATATGTTGTATGGGCAGTTGGTGCGTGTTGCCCCTTATTTGCAAGATGAACCGTATAAAAAGACGATAGATTATCAGGATACGTTGTCGGTTGGAATGAAGCGACGCGAGGAAAAGGCTTCGTGTCTCAAACGATGGGTTTTCCGTATGGAATTTCGTCGTTTGCAGCGATATGAACGTCGCATAATGGATACGTTCGACGTAAAGACGATTATTAGTGATTCCGATCGTCAATGTATTGACCATGATCGAAAAAATGAAATTTTGGTTGTACCGAATGGCGTTGATTTCGAGCATTTTACGAAAAAAGATGTTGCAAAAATCTACGATGTGGTTTTTACGGGAAATATGGCGTATCCGCCCAACGTTGATGCTGTGGCGTTTCTTGCACGTGAAATTATGCCGATAGTCTGGAAAACACGACCGGAAACTACGTTGTGTATTGCCGGTGCTACGCCTGCGCCGTCGGTGAAATCAGTTGCAAATGAGAAAATTACGGTTACCGGTTGGGTTGACGATATGCGTGACGTGTATGCTCAGTCGCGTATTTTCATTGCTCCCATGCGAATAGGGACGGGTTTGCAAAATAAGCTATTGGAAGCCATGTCGATGGAGCTGCCGTGTATCACGTCGCCTTTGGCAAACGGCTCATTGCGTGCGCAAGATGGGACAGAAATCTGCGTGGCTGATTCTGCTGAAACCTACGCCCGTGCTATTCTGAACCTTTTGGGCGATGAGCAAACGGCAGAACAAATGGCACACAATGGAAATGCTTTCGTCCATGCTCACTATGATTGGAATGTGACAACTGAAATTGTTGAAAAGGCAATGAAGGGGTTGGAATAAGGAAATTCGTACATAGCTGTGAATTGTGGCTTATTCCGTAAAAAATGTATTATCAAAATTATTTAGTGCGAAAGGCGAAAAGCTTGTTGAGAAATATCAAAACGAAATCTTAAAAACAATACATTATATGTATCTTTGTAAAAAGATGTCAGGGATTTGAAATAAATGAATTACAAGGCAATCATATTCGACTTGGATGGAACACTGATGGACTCGCTAATCGATATTGCTCAAAGCGTAAATTTTACGTTGCGACAATTTGGACTTCGGGAACGGTCAGTTGACGAAATACGGAAATATGTCGGTTGCGGCGTGCGAAAACTACTGATTGACGCGTTTCGTGCGGCATTAGAAGAACGAAAGGAATCATTTTCCGAAAAACTGATTGACGAGGCATTGCCCGTATTTCGTGCTCATTACACTGCTCACTGCAACGACTGCACAAGACCTTACGACGGTATTCCCGAACTGTTGGAACAACTCAAATTGGCAGGATTTACAATGGCAATTGTGTCGAACAAACCGCAACGAGAAGTTTCGATTTTACAGTCAGTACATTTTTCAAAATGGATTGACGTTGCCATGGGTGAAGACGAAACAAGCGGCATCCGTCGCAAACCCTATCCGGATATGGTTTGGAAGGCAATGGAATACTTGGGAGTAACGAAGGAACAATGTGTCTATGTGGGAGATTCCGAAACGGATTTTGAGACGGCAAAAAACGCCGATGTAGATTGTATTTCAGTATTGTGGGGATTTAGAACAGAAACTGTTTTAAGGAAAATTGGGGCAAACACATTTGCTCATTCACCGTCAGACGTGTTTTCTATCGTTTCGTCCAAATAAATTTTCTCTGTCTTGTATATAACAGATATTCGGGCAATTCATATCGTCCAAATCCCATAAATCGTTGATTATAATATGCATACGAAGGAAATTTTGTAGCAATGACTCCCCCATGCGTGGCAGCGTGAATAAATCGGCAAGAGTGATTTGCCGTATCAACATCGATTACAATTCCCACGTGACCGACGGTTTTTCTCCCGTTTCTGCCCATAAAAAAAATCAAATCGCCTTGTCGCACACTGTCAATACATTCAGTTGTAAAAGGAGCTTCTCTAAACTGATAGGTGGAACTGCTCGGCAATTGCAGTCCGAAATGCGAAAAGACAAAACCCGTAAACCCCGAGCAATCAAAGCTATTCGGTCCTTTGGAACCATAATGATACGGACAACCATAATAACTTTCGGCATAGCAAATAAGTGAGTCAACCAAGGGCAACAAATACGAGCCAAGCGTGTCGATTCGGTAAGGTCGTTCGCTAAGAATAATAGAATCAACAACGGCAGTATCATTGTGTTCCGCATACAATGAATCGATGGTTTGCAAATCGGTAACGATAGTGTTGAAAATGAGCGAGTCAAGTTCTTGTGCCTGCACGAACAAAGAAAACGTCGTGCAGAAAATCAACAACAAACATTTTTTAATCTGCCTGATTATCATAGCACAAAGGTAGCATATATTCTACTATTAGCAATAACCTATTTCACCACAATTATAGATTTTGTAACAATTCCCTTATCTGTAACTATCCGTACAAAATAATCGCCTGACAAAAGAGTTGAAACATCTATCTGATTCTGTTTGGCAACAGTTTTGACTTCAGAACCCAAAGATGTGTATATAATCACATTTTCAATATTTGCGTTAGCAAC
>JAFZTG010000093.1 GCA_017618935.1 Bacteroidales bacterium
ACAAAGACATACAATCCATATAATAATGGTAACGTAATACAAACATTGATAAATATCAATGAAAAAGAATCAGACAACTTGCAAACTTGCGAAACAACAATACCTGCAATCACAACGACACTTACGCCAAAGGTGCAAATTCGAGCCGCCTTGAGTCCGAAGGCAATTGGCAAGGTATTTCTGCCGTATGTCCTATCGCCTTCCAAATCTTCTATATCCTTCACCATTTCTCGCTGTAATGTCAATAAAAACGCAAACAGCGTATATCCCAATCCCCACACAAACAGTTCCTCAAAACGAATATGTAATTGTTGTAAGATATCCATTGGCAACGACAGCAACGGCAACATTTCGTATAAAATCTCAATAATTGGCACCGATGCCACCAACAAGGCAATGACAACATTTCCCAAAACTGGTTCTTTGCTGAACGTAGTGGAATAAAACCACAAAACACCGGCAATAAACAAGAATATAAAACTATATTTAGGCAAACCTATACCAAATGAAACCAACGCGCCACAAACACAACCAACAATATTGAAAATCCAATGAAAAATCATCGCATTTCTTCGGTTGATTGTTTTTCCGATAATAACCTTATCTGGTTTGTTCATCATATCGGCATTCACGTCAAAGTAATCGTTGATGATGTATCCGGCTGCCGAAAGGCACACTGTGGCAACGACAAGTAACACGAATCCTACCGTTGATAACTGAAATGGCATAAACACACCTATCAACGCATAGCGAATTATAAGCATAGTTGCTATGATTATCAACAAGTTCTTATATCGTATTAAGCGTAATAAGTCTTTCATTACCACACAAATGCTTCTTTTTTCATCCACTTGTCCTGAGCGCGCAAGGTTTGTTCCACAACATCGCGTACACAGCCTTGTCCCCCGTTTTTATCAGAAATATAATCGGCAATTTCTTGAATCTCGTGAGCCGCATCGGCTGGACACACTTTTGCCCCGCACATCATCATCACACGATAATCAGGCAAATCGTCGCCCATATACATCACTTCTTTTGCTTTCAGATTATATTTTTCGAGAAACTGCTCAAAATATTCAACCTTGTTGCTCGCCTCTATATACACGTCCTTCACGCCCAAATCATTGAAACGGCCAATAATCGACTTACATTTTCCGCCCGTAATAATGGCGACAGGATATCCTAACTTTGAGGCATAATGAATTGCATATCCGTCCTTCACATTGGTCGTACGCATTTGTAAACCATTGCCGTCAACGTAAATGAATCCGTTGGTCCACACGCCGTCAACATCAAAAACAAACGCTTTTATATTCTTTAATGTATCCTTGAATTTCCCCATCTTATTTATCTTCTGAATGTGTTTTTACAATACTGTCGCTTATAGCATTGTAAATATCTAGTATCTCTTTATGATCCTTCAAAATATCACGGTGTTTCTCCATAATGAATGTATCGCCACGGACAGCAGGACCCGTTTGGGAGACATACGGAGAATATTTCATTATCTTGTCGGTTGTTTCGCGCAACAACGGTTTCAACACGTCAAACTGCAACTGGTTTTCCTTCATCAGCATTTCTGCCAACGTGCATAAATGGTTTGAGAAATTGTTCACCATAATAGCGCAGAGATGAAGAATGCTTCGTTGCTGAGAATTCAGCGTATAGATTTGTGGTGAAATCAATTTCAGCAAATCCATCAACATTTTTTGATTTTCATCACTATTCGCCTCAATAAAGAATGGTATCTCCGAATAATTCAAGTCCTTGAACCTAGAAAACGTCTGCAACGGATATACGCAACCATAATTCAACGCATAGTCATAGAACACCGACATTCCGACGGTTCCCGACATGTGAACAATCATTTTTTCACCGACCTTCAATTGTCGCAAAACAGGAACAATTGCACTATCCGACACGCACACAAAATACACATCGGCATTTTTATTTACATCCTGAATGTCAGTTGCAAATGCACAGCCAATTTCCGAAGCCAACTCCACCGCCGACTTCATAGTCCTACTGACAATCTGCAAGACTTCAACGTCAACAGATTTCAATGCCCTGGCAAAGTGAGTTCCAAGATTTCCAGCCCCAATAATGACAACTTTCATAATAGAAAAATCATTGTTCTTTTTTGACGAACAAATATAGAAATTTTATCTACACGGAAAAATGATTTGCTTTAATTGTATAAAGCCATTTTTATGGCGGTAATTGCCGCCTCTACCCCCTTGTTGCCGTATTTGCCACCTGCCCTGTCCATTGCTTGTTCCTTGGTATTGACCGTAAGCACACCAAAAATGAACGGCAAGTCGTATGACAAGTTCAACTCTGTGATTCCGTATGAAACCGACTGGCAAATATAAGTGAAATGAGGTGTTTCGCCTTGAATTACCGTACCAATGACGATAATTGCATCAACATCATAATTTTCGGCAAGGATACGTGCCCCGTAGGTCAATTCGAAAGAACCGGGAACGTAATTTACGATGATATTTTTTTCTGCGACACCATGTTTTTGCAATGCCTCAATGGCTCCTTGCAAAAGTTTGTTGTTCACGTCCATGTTCCATTCCGCAACAACAATTCCAATGGAAAGTTCCGATGCGTTAGGAACAGAATTACTATCGTATTCAGAAAGATTTTTTAACGATGTAGCCATTATTTCTTCAACAAGTTAGCTCTCGTTATGTACTTGTCAATTGATGCAGCTTGTGGAGAGTTGTCGTACTCTTTCTTTATTTTTGTATAAACCTTGATTGCATCGCTATATTTTCCAAGCTTTTCATATACAAGTCCTGCTTTTGACAAGAACATAGGACTCATATACTCGTCGTCGGCAACTTTTGCAGCCTTTTCATATTTTGAAACTGCCTTGTCTAACTCATTCAATTCGCAATATGCATCACCCAACAATCCGATTGATAGAGGTTCCAAGATAGGATCGTCGGTAGAGAATTTCTTCAAATATTTTACAGCATCCTCAAATTCGCCAAGTTTCATTGCACAACAGCCAGCATAATAATATGCGGTGTTTCCTGCTTTTGTATTGCTATATTCATCAATAACATCAACAAAACCAGTAACATTTTCATTACCATATAATGCTATTTGGAACGAATCTTCGTCAAACGCGCGTTGTGCTTGCCACATTGCAGCCAATGCCTTGTCTTGTTGTTTTGTCAAATAAAGATTCTTATATGCAAAGAAACCACAAATCAACACTGCTACGACAACAACAACGATAGTGATAGTCTTTTTATTATCTTCAAAGAATTTTTCTATTTTAGAAACTGATTCGCCAATTTGCTCCAATTGACCTACGTTTTGAGATTCTTCTGCCATTTTTTTGCTATTAAATTATTTTGTGGTGCAAAAATAGAACTTTCTTTAAGATTTATACTGCATAAAGCAAAAAAAATTTGATTATTTTTTTGATGTGACTAAAAAAGTATAAATCCTCTCTTTACCCCATTTTTTCGTTCAGTTCCAGCCAAATCATTTCCTTCTCGTCGAGCAACGAAAGTAAGTCGCCCATACGTTGTGATTTTTCCATCAATTCGGTTTGCGACAATGTTCCCGACGAAAACAGAGCCTCCAACTCTTGTTTCTCCTGGGATAATTGCGATATTTCCTGTTCTGTTTGTTTCAGCAATTGTTCCTCTTTATACGAAAGTCCTTTTTTCTTACGTGGCTCTCTTTGTAAAACAACTTTCTCCTTTTCTTCCGTTTTTTCTTGTTCCGCCAGACGTTTTTTCTCGTATTCACGGAAAACGGAATAATTTCCTGGAAACTCTCCCACTTCGCCAGCTCCCTTGAAAATCAGCAAATGTTCGGCAACCTTGTCAATAAAGAATCTATCGTGGGAAACGACCAAGACGCAACCTTTAAAATTGAGCAGATATTCTTCCAGCAACTGTATGGTAAACAAATCCAAATCGTTGGTCGGCTCGTCAAGAATCAAGAAATTCGGCTTTTGCATCAAGACCGTCATCAGATACAAGCGCTTCTTCTCACCTCCACTCAGTTTCGACACGTATAAATATTGCACGGAACGAGGAAAATTCCATTGTTCGAGGAATTGTGCAGCCGAAATCGTGTGACCGTGCTCCAATTCAATCTTGTCGGAAATGTCTTTTATCACATCTATCACATGCTTGCCATCGCACCCGAGCAAACCGTCCTGTTTATAATAGCCGATAGAAAGCGTATCGCCCCAGTCAACCGTACCCGAGTCCGGTTGCAATTGTTGCGTGATAATGTTCAACAACGTTGACTTGCCACATCCGTTTTCGCCAATAACGCCGACCCGTTCGCCCTTGCTGAACGAATAGGTCACTTTTGATAGAATTTGTTTGTCGCCAAACGATTTGTCAATGCTTTTCAAATCAACCACCTTATTGCCAAGATATTGACTCGCCACGTTGATTATCATTGCATCGTCAGATTCAACCTTGGTTTCGGCTTTCTCCTTCAAATCGTAAAACGCATTGATTCTGTACCGTGCCTTAGTTCCCCGTGCCTGTGGCTGACGGCGCATCCAGTCAAGTTCCTTACGCATCAGGTTTTTCGCCTTTGCTACCTCGGCTGTCTGCACTTGCAAGCGTTCTTGCTTTTTCTCAAGGTAATAGGAATAGTTCCCAGAATAACGATAGACTATCTTGTCATCCAATTCAAGAATCGTATCGCACACATTATCAAGGAAATAACGATCGTGCGTAACCAAGAGCAAGGTGCTACGTATCGTCTTCAGATAATCTTCCAGCCATTCTATGATAGCAATATCAAGGTGGTTGGTTGGTTCATCCAAAATCAGCAAATCGGGAGCAAGCATCAGAATTTTCGCCATTGCGACACGTTTCTTCTGTCCACCCGACAACTCCGAAATCTTTTGTTGCGAAGGCAATTCCAGTTTTGAAATAATCAGATTCACCTGCTGTTCGTAGTTCCACGCATCGGTGGAATCCATGCCGTCGGTCGCCTTTTGTATCTCCTTCTCGTTACCCGCCGTCAGCGCTTGTTCGTATCTGCTCATTGCCGACAGCACCTTTTGATTTGCCGAATACACTTCTTCGTACACCGTAAACGAAGATTCCAGTTCGGTGTCTTGGTCCAAATAACCGACCGACACATCGGGTTCAAACAAGATTCTGCCCTGTTCTGGCGTGTCCATACCCATTATAACCTTAATGAGCGTGGTTTTACCCATTCCGTTTTTGGCAACAAGCGCAATACGTTCCCCACGATTTATTACAAACGAGAGGTTATCGAACAGAAGATATTCGCCGTAGTATTTGGTAATATTTTCAACCTGAAGAATTGCCAATAGAATTAAATTAAGAATTATTGTAGAGACGCAATGCATTGCGTCTCATGTTTGCATCTCATAACATAAAAAAAGCTGTCTTGAAACCTCAAAACAGCCTTTATGATTCAACTAATTAAGAATTAATCAGCAGAGAAACCAACAAGAACAGCAACACAACCGCGAGCGATTTCATCACTGATGTTTTCATCGTTTGTTTCAACTTCAATAGAGATGATCAATTGTTGACTTGATTCCATCTTGAAGTCCCAAACTCTTTTGAAAGAGTGTTTTGCATTTGTGAACAAAACATTTCTATCAGCATCCATGATCGAGAATTTGATTTTTGGAAGTTGAGCATCGCCACAAATCGCAATACGATAGTTTTGATTTGAATAGAATGTTTTATACAATTCTGCTGATTCACCTTCTGATAATTCAGTAGCATTAAAAATACCATCGTGAACGTATGGTTCCAAAGCTGGTTTACATTCGCTCTTAGCAAATGTTCTACATTGTCCGTAAGATAAAGTACCTAACAATACGAAAGATACAACCAACACTAATAATTTACTTACATTTTTCATATCTGCTAAATCTTTAAATTATTGGATAAATGAGTTTCTCAAAGTAGCTGCTTCTTTCTTCAAAGCATCAAATTGAGCTTGTGTTATGTTAATTTTTTGAGTTGCTTTCAATACTGTTGTTCCAGACTCTTCATCAGTTACAGTTTCAATACCAGACTTAACAATTTCTATTTCGTTGAAAGTCTTCGAAATACCTTGCAACTGTCCGATAACCTCTGCAATGTCGGCATTTTGTTCAGCATATTCGCCAAGCAATTGAGTCAATTCGCTGAAAGAAAGTTTTTGTTCAACGATTCTTTCAATCAATTCTTTGTCTTTCACAACATCTTTCGTCAATTGAGTTGCCAAGTACAATGCTTCTACCCAACCACCAGCAAGAATCAATGCAGCCATTTCTGGACGATTGTCTTCTTTCAAAGTAGAGTTAGAGTTAAGGAATGTTTCAGAGATAATTCTGATTACAGAGTCACGATTATCGTGGTTTGCTTCCAAACGATCAATGATTGATTGGTCGATTGCAGCCAACAAATCCAAGCCAATAGCCAATTTCTTTGAAACTTGCATATATTGCATAATTGTCTGATCTTGCTCGAAAATACTTGCATAACTCAAATCAGCACCGTAAACACCAAGGTTCAAGGCTTTTTGTTTGTCAGTATTATACTTTGTAGAATTTGAAGTAGGATTCAATAGTGATTCGTCGTATCCCGCACCTGCTTGTTTCAACAACAAAGTTGTTTCAACTGGTGAAGGCAACGAGAACATTACTTTCTTCACTTCCTTGACAAGATTTTCTTTCTGTGCTTGTTCTTCATCAACTACATTTGATGTGTCTGTCTTTTTATCGGAGTTGCTACAACCCACGATACCAACCATCAATCCCAAGACGATCAACAATCGGATTAGTTTTTTATTACTTCGCATACGATTTAATTTAAAATGCTACATATTTTGTTTGTGTAAAATTACTATTTATTTTTTATTTGCAAACAAATTCAAGACATAAATTTAAAAAAAATATAGCAATGGAATTAGAAGAAAGTGCTGTCATAAACGAAATCAAGACAATTTTCGAGTCAGAAAACGAAAGTGCAATTCACGACGCAATCGCCTACATACACGAAAACGGATCGCTCAAAACCCTACCATTATTATTTGATTTGCTTGTAACGACGACAAGCGACAACACAAAAAACGACATATATAACTGCTTGGCCGACACGAAGGACAAAAATGCGATGTCAATCTTCATAGAAGCATTGCACGACAGCCGCTTCGTAAACGAGAAAGCTCGCCTCCTCTCGGCTATGTGGCA
>JAFZTG010000094.1 GCA_017618935.1 Bacteroidales bacterium
GGCAATAATATGGTCGTCGGCAGTAAGTTCCGAAATGTTCACTTCGGGAACAATCAACTTCTTGTCGGGATACATACGCCAAGCAGACGAATTATCGACAACGTATGTTCCAGTTTCGGCAAACTTCGGAGCCCATTCGAGTGAAACATCCTTTCCTGCCGAGAATATTGCAAGGTCGGGACGCATTGCAACAGCATCGGACAAGCCCACAACCTTGTATTCCTTACCTTTGCAAGTTATTGTACGACCAATGGAGCGTTCCGATGCAACAGGAACAAGTTCATCAAACTGAAAGTTGAGTTCCTCAAGAACCCTGAATATTTGAGTGCCGACCATTCCGGTGGCTCCAACTACTGCTAATTTCATCTTTTGTCAAATTTTAATTACAATATACTTCTTTTACGGATTTCGCCCATACCAATAAATTACCGCGTTACGTTTTGGTATCTGCGTTTCTCCATATCCGAAAATGTTTGGGACAAAAATAATGAAAATTTACGATTTTGGAATTATGAGTGGAGATTTCGGATTGAATTTTTGACCAATATTAAACTTATGCTTATAATTTTTATTCTGCTAAGAATTATCATCTAAATTTTGTCGGATTTTGAAAAAAAAGTATTTTTGCGATAAAAGTAAAAGATTATGAGTTATTCGCAGATAGCACAATTGGAATTACTTAACGCAGCAGCCAATATCGACTCGCAAGAAGATTTGGACGCGTTGCGTCTAATACTATCGCGTTTCTTTGCCGAACGTGCGCAAAGGGATATTGACAAGATGTGGGACGAAGGTACATTCGACCAGAAAAAACTTGATGAATTGCGCGGACAGCATTTGCGCACTCCATACAAGACACTTTGATTGGCAATGAGATTAGTAGTTCTAGACACCAACTGCCTAATTCAGGTTCTTCCTTCAAAAAGTATGTACCATAAGATATGGTCAGATTTTCTTGAAGGTAAATATCGTTTGTGTGTAAGCAACGAGATATTGTCCGAATACGAGGAGATAATCGCAATGCTCGTCTCTCCCGAAATTGCCCACAATGTTGTAGAAGCCATTGCGCGCCATCCATTGACACTTTACCGAGAATCATACTATCATTTCCACTTGCTTTCCGACATTGACAAGGACGACGACAAGTTTGTTGATTGTGCTATTACGGCGGGAGCTGATTACATTGTAACAGAGGACAACCATTTCAACTGCTTAAAACAGATTCCGTTTCCACAACTTAATGTGCTTACCCTTGACGAGTTTAACGGGATTTGTAACAATTAAGCACAATACATACTAAAAAATAGGACGGTCTTATGCCGTCCATTTTTTGTTGTAAACAACGCCTCAAAGGGCACTGTACTATTATTTACAATCCCAACTTTGCCGAAACATCGAGCATCCTCTTTATTGGACGGTACGCCTTCTCGCGAATTTCCTCCGAAATGTTTATCTCGGGCATTTCGTATTTCAAACAGTTATAAAGTTTCTCCAAAGTATTAAGTTTCATAAAGTTGCAATCGTTGCAACCGCAAGTTGAATCCAATGCAGGAGCAGGAATCAAGGTCTTTTCGGGA
>JAFZTG010000095.1 GCA_017618935.1 Bacteroidales bacterium
ATATTATTTAGAAATAACACGAGCCATTTCACAAACTTTGTTTGAATATCCCCATTCGTTGTCGTACCAAGAAACAACTTTAACGAAAGTAGGATCCAATTGGATACCAGCTTTAGCGTCGAAGATAGAAGTACGAGCATCGTTACGGAAGTCAGTTGAAACAACTGCATCTTCAGTGTAACCAAGGATACCTTTCAATTCGCCTTCTGAAGCAGCCTTCATAGCAGCGCAGATTTCATCGTAAGTACATTCTTTGTTCAATTCAACAGTCAAGTCAACTACAGAAACGTCAGATGCAGGAATACGCATTGACATACCAGTCAATTTACCGTTCAATTCAGGAAGAACTTTACCTACTGCTTTAGCAGCACCTGTTGATGAAGGGATGATGTTTTCAAGAATACCACGACCACCTCTCCAGTCTTTCTTAGAAGGACCGTCAACAGTTTTTTGAGTTGCAGTTGCAGCGTGAACTGTAGTCATCAAACCTCTCTTGATACCGAATTTATCGTTCAATACTTTAGAGATAGGAGCCAAACAGTTTGTTGTACAAGATGCGTTAGAAATGATTGTTTGACCAGCGTAAGTCTTGTCGTTTACACCATAAACGAACATTGGAGTTGCGTCTTTTGAAGGTGCTGACATGATTACTTTCTTAGCACCAGCTTTGATGTGTGCTTCTGCTAATTCTGCAGTCAAGAAGAAACCTGTAGATTCAACAACTACATCTACGCCAAGAGCACCCCAAGTGATAGCTGAAGGGTCTTTTTCTGCGAAGATTTGGATCTTGTTACCATCAACGATCATGAAGTTGCCTTCAACTTTGATGTCATGGTTGAATTGACCATGTACTGAGTCATATTTTAGCATGTAAGCTAAATAGTCAGCATCCAAAAGGTCGTTGATACCTACTACTTGAATGTCCTTGCCGAAGTTCTCAACTGCAGCGCGGAACACCATACGGCCGATACGTCCGAAACCGTTAATACCAAGTTTAATTGCCATAATAAATAAATTTATAAATTATTGTTAAAAACTTTTTTGACGGCGACAAATTTACATTAAAATTAGAGAAATCAAAATAATTGTTTTAGTTTATTTTTGATAAAATGAATCAAATTTTCTTTTAGCGTTACAAAAGCGTTGTGTGAGAAAGAAAAATAACTTTTTGAATCGTCTCAAAAGACTTTAAATGGTAACTTTTCTTCGGTAATTCTTAACTTTTAATATATTTGCGTGATAAAATATACTTTGCCAATGTGCAAATACATTTTATTTTGCTGAATATCAACAATAAACAGTAAATAACGATGGAAACATATATAAATCCCGATAAAAAAGATTGGGAAACGATTTTGAAACGTCCGTTGCTCGAAAATGCCGAGCTTGAACCGATAGTGGCTGGAATTTTGGCAAATGTGAAGGAAAACGGCGACAAGGCTGTGCTTGAATATTGCCGCAAGTTCGACAACCCAGAAATCCAGAATCTGAAAGTGTCACAACAAGAAATCTGCGTTGCAGAATCGCTTGTGTCCGACAATCTCAAAGCTGCCATAAAGGTTGCCATTTCCAATATCACAAGATTCCACGAACGTCAGGAGGAGATTCCTTCGGTTACGGAAACGATGTTTGGCGTAAAATGCTGGCGTAAAAGCGTTGGTATTGAAAAGGTCGGACTATACATTCCTGGTGGCTCAGCTCCTCTATTTTCAACTATTCTGATGCTTGCCATTCCTGCTAAAATTGCTGGTTGTAAGGAAATAATCCTTTGTACTCCCGAAGGAAAAACTGGCTCAATCCATCCTGCTATATTGTATGCGGCAAAACAAGCAGGCGTGACGCAGATATTCAAGGTCGGTGGGGCTCAGGCAATAGCAGCTATGGCTTACGGAACGGAAAC
Organism: Bacteroidales bacterium; assembly: GCA_017618935.1. Next base: position 1,901 of record JAFZTG010000095.1, read on the forward strand.
GATACCTCAAGTATATAAAATCTTTGGACCTGGCAACCAGTTCGTCATGAAGGCAAAAATGATGGTGAGCATGCAGGGCGTAGCAATCGACATGCCGGCAGGTCCGTCGGAGGTGATGATTGTTGCTGACGAAACGGCAAATCCAGATTTCATAGCCTCGGATTTTCTCTCGCAATGTGAACACGGGAAAGATAGTCAAGCTATTTTGCTTACTACATCAAAAAGAATTGCAGATGAAACAAAAGTGGCTATTGAAAGACAGAAAGCCCAACTGAAACGAAACGAAATAGTGGAGATTTCGGTGAAAAACAGTAAAATAATCGTATTTGACTCGATGAACGACCTTGTGGAAATGATGAACGAATATGCCCCGGAACATCTGATTCTTTCGGTTGACAATGCGTTTGAATTCAGCAAAAAGGTTGTGAATGCCGGTTCTGTATTTTTGGGCAACTATTCTCCCGAAAGTGCCGGTGACTATGCCTCGGGAACAAATCATACATTGCCAACCAACGGATATGCAAAGGCTTACAGTGGTGTTTCGCTTGATAGTTTTGTTCGTAAAATTACATTCCAAGAAATTATTCCCCAAGGACTTACAACCCTTGGACCGACAATAGAGACTATGGCTGAGGCAGAAATGCTTGATGCTCACAAAAATGCTGTTTCGGTACGATTGGCAGCATTAAAATAGAATTTCTATATAATGAACATTCTTGCACAACATATTGTAAAAAATTTCGCGGGCGTTACGGCTCTTGACGATGTTACCATAGAAATTCCTTCGGGAAAGATATTTGGTTTGTTGGGCCCGAACGGAGCGGGAAAGACGACCTTCATCCGTATTCTTAACCAAATTATTCAACCTACGTCGGGTACCATTACAATTGACGGGAAACCGTTGAATCTTTCCGATGTGGAACGTATGGGCTATTTGCCCGAAGAACGTGGATTGTACAGAAAAATGCGTGTCGCCGAACAAATTTTATATTTTGCTTCGCTGAAAGGGATGGACGAAGCGGCTGCAAAACAGGAATTGGAGGCGTGGTTTGAACGCTTGGAAATTGGAAATTGGCGAAACAAGCGTGTGGAGGAATTGTCAAAAGGTATGCAACAAAAGGTGCAATTTATCGCGACAGTGCTTCATAAACCGTCGTTGCTCATACTCGACGAACCGTTTAGTGGTTTTGACCCACTGAATGCACAAATCATTAAACAGGAAATTCTTCGTCTGAAAGAAAATGGAACGACCATCATTCTTTCCACGCATAATATGGAATCGGTCGAAGAATTGTGCGACAACATTGCGTTGATTTATAAGTCGAAGAACATATTGAACGGGAATCTGTCGGAAATAAAACAATCGTATGCAAATAATCGCTATAAGATTGAATTTTCGGGCTATTACGACAAATTACTGACAACACTTACTCCGTCAATAAAAATTCTCGGTCACGAAGTTGAAGGCAATAGAACGATTGTGAATATCGAGGTTTTGCAAGATATTCCGACAAACGAGGTTCTTCAGTTTATGATGAAGTCGGGAAACGTATTGTCGTTCCAACCGATTATACCAAGTATGAATGAAATTTTCATTCAGGTAGTGCAACAACAAAATCAGGAATAAATGGGAAAAACTGCCAAAATATTCAAACGTGAATTTTCATCAAGGGTACGGAATAAGTCGTTCATTATTATGACGTTACTTGGCCCGTTGCTTTTGGCGAGCATTCTCATTGTTCCTATGCTTATTGAGAAATATGAGCAAAAACGGGAAAAGCGTGTTGCTATTATTGATGAATCGAATTTGTTGGGACAAACGCTTCGTGATTTCGATACATATAAATTCACCGTCGTCGTGAATGCCACGGTTGACGAGATGAGCGAGACATTTGCCACGTCGGGTTTTGACGCAGTTTTGTTCATTCCCAACAATATCTATAGTTCCAATTCTGTGATTTTGTATTCCAACGTGTGGGTTGACGAGGCGTTGAAAGCATACGTCGGCTATGCGTTGCGAAGGGATTTGGAATATATGGCATTGATGCACGAAAATGTTTCACCCGAAACTATTGGTAAGGTTTCCACACCCGTATTTGTAGGCGTTAAGAAATGGAATGCCAAAGGCGAAACGGTCGAGACAGAAGCAACTATGGAAAAAAAGAACATCGTAGCTACAGCGTTTACCTCTCTTATATTGATTTTTATCCTGCTATACGGTATCATTGTTTTGCGAGGTGTGATTGAGGAAAAGACGAGTAGGGTAGTTGAGGTGATAGTTTCTTCGGTGAAACCCGTGCAATTTATGGCGGGGAAAATTCTGGGAATTGGCTGTGTAGGCTTATTGCAATTTGTTTTGTGGGTTGTTTTGACCTTTGGTTTGGTCGTAGGGGCGCAGTTCTTGTTGTTCCCCGAACCGTATGTTCCCACGCAGTTGCCCGAAATGGCTGAAACATTGGGAACTGGCGCACTCGCAACGCAAAAAGTCGTTACGCCGGAGGCAACGTCAATGGATTATGCCATCAATTTGTTTCAAACGTTGGAGGGTGTCAATTGGATAGTAATGCTGGGTGCATTCCTTATTTTATTTGTGTTCGGCTATCTTTTGTATGCGGCAATTTTTGCAGGAATCGGAGCTATCTCCGACCAAGATACTGAGACTCAGCAATTTGTGATTCCAGTCACGGTACCGTTGTACATCCCGTTCTTCTTGTTGCCACTCATCATTGCCGACCCGAATGGTTCATTGTCATTTTGGTTGTCGCAAATTCCGTTTACCTCGCCAATCGCCATGATGGCTCGTTTGCCGTTTGGTGTTCCGTATTGGCAATTGACGTTGTCAATCGTGCTGCTTGTACTTATGTGCGTGATTTTATTACGTTTGTCGGCAAAAATGTATCGTTCGGGAATGTTGTTGTATGGTCAGAAATTCTCCTTGAAATCAATGTTTATGGCATTGCGGACGGCAGAAACATCTGACGAAAAATAAATTGGCATAATACTTGGAATAAGAAAAGAAAAATTTACGGCTATGAAACGTTTGACAGTATTTTTAGGATTAGTTTTAAGTTGTGCGATTGCAGCAATCGGCCAACAAACGAAGAGCCCATATTCGGCAGGAGAGAATTTGAAATTCAGCTTGTATTATGGTATTATGGACGGAGGTGAAGCTGTCATTTCATTGGATAAGACGAAATCGGGTGAATATCACGCAAAGGCGACAGCAAAGACCGTTGGCATGGTTCGTTGGTTCCTTGATATGAACGACGTGTACGAAAGCTATTTTGACGAGAAGACTTGCAAACCGTCGAAATCGATTCGTAACATAAAGGAAAACAGTTATAAATCGTATGATGAGGTAACGTTTAATCACACGAACAACACGTTGCACAGTAAGAAATATGGAACTGTGAATACTCCAAAAGATATATTCGACATTGTTTCAAGTTTGTATCTGATGCGTCGTAACGGATTCAGAAATATGAAGGTGAACGACACGTTGACCACCGAAATTTATTTCGATAATGAACTTTACACGTTCCAAGTCATTTATAAGGGAAAAGAAAAAGTATCGACGAAAATGGGAACGTTCAACGCGCTCAAATTTCAACCTGTCGTTGAGGTAGGACGTGTGTTCCGTCACGAGGACGATGTACGTTTCTGGGTAAGCGATGACGACAATCTACTGCCTTTGCGTGCTGAGTTTGAGGTGCTGATTGGCTCCATTAAATGCGATTTGCTGTCGTGCTCGGGCGTAAAATATCCGATGGCAAAAGTGAAATAGAGAAGGGGGAAATTTTTATTTCCCTCTGATTCTATTTATTTAAATGCAATCACTTCCAAGTCAAAAATAATCGTCTTTCGGGGAGGAATTCTTAGCCCTTTGTCGCCACGTTCGCCGGCGGCAAGTTTCGATTCAGCAATAATTGTCGCTTTCCCGCCTTTCTTCATATATTGAACGGCTTCCGACAAGCATGGCCATACATTCGGGTCGGAAACGGCAAATACCAACGGATTATTTTTCTGGTAGGTTGAATAAATCGGCTCACCATTGATATAAGTCGCCGTGTAATGAATTGCAACCTGTTTGTCTTTGGTAATCGTTGGTCCTTCGCCTTCGGCAGTCTCGATAAAGTAAAGTCCTGATTTCGTTGGCTTTATGCCAGGATAATTTTTCGTTAGAAAATCTTCCAAAAGATATTCTTCTTCATCTTTCATTTCCTGGTCTCTTTGAGCAATCTCCTTTTCCACGATTTCGGGAGAAAGGATTTTCTTTAGGCGAATCTCAAATCGAAGGAATTCTTCTTTCGAAACCTTCGACAATATGGCTGTTTGCCCTGCATTGAGGAAAAACGTATATGCATTGATTTTGAAACTCATACTGTCGCCTTCGTGCATCATGGCAAGAGCGTCGTTGATAGTTGCCCCGTGAGCAGTAGGCTGAAAAAAATCCATAATGAACTGTGACGTAATGTCTTGTGAGTTGAACAGCAACGAATCCTTATCGTTAAAATATTTTACGTCAAGATGTAACTTATTCCCGTCTTGTGGCAAAAGTTCAGAATCAGATTTGTCTCGATAAAGAAAAAATAATCCCCCATCGGTTTGCTCGTAGATTTCCTGTTTTTGTTGATTGCAACTGCAAAAAGCGAATATTCCAATGAAAAAGATAAGAAATCGTCTCATATTATCTGTTCTTATACATTGATTCATAGTAGTTTGCGTAATCGCCCGAAACCACGTTGTTCAACCATTCTTCGTTATCTAAATACCAGCGGACGGTTTTTTCAATGCCTTCCTCAAATTGCAGCGACGGTTCCCAACCCAGTTCTTTTTGCAGTTTTGTAGAATCGATTGCATAGCGTGCATCGTGACCAAGACGGTCGGTTACGTAAGTAATCAGGTTCATATCTTCGCCTTCGGCACGACCAAGCAATCGGTCAACTGTATTGATAACAACTTTGATTATGTCTATGTTTTTCCATTCGTTAAAACCGCCAATGTTGTACGTCTCAGCAATCGTTCCCTTGTGAAAAATCAGATCAATTGCACGGGCGTGATCTTCAACAAAAAGCCAGTCGCGCACGTTTTCGCCCTTGCCATAGACAGGAAGCGGTTTCTTGTTCTTAATGTTATTGATAAACAACGGAATAAGTTTTTCTGGGAACTGATATGGTCCGTAATTGTTCGAGCAGTTTGTCACAATTGTCGGCATGCCGTATGTGTCGTGGAATGCACGGACAAAATGATCGGAGCCTGCCTTGCTTGCCGAATAGGGAGAGTGCGGTGTGTATTTCGTGGTTTCGTAGAAGAAATCCTCGCCATACGCCAAATGATGTTCCGACGACGATGCCGTTGTTGAAAATGGCGGTTTCACGCCTTCAGGGTGCGACATTTGCAGTGCACCGTATACTTCGTCGGTTGAAATGTGGTAGAAACGTTTTCCCTCATATTTTTCGGGCAGTGATTCCCAATATAATTTCGCCGCTTGTAACAACGAGAGCGTTCCCATTACGTTGGTCTTGGCAAACGTGAACGGGTCTTTTATGCTACGGTCAACGTGACTTTCGGCTGCAAGGTGGATAATGCCGTCAACGTGTTCGTCCTGCATCAGTTTGTAGAAAGCGTCGAAATCGCAAATATCCATTTTTACGAATTTGTAGTTCGGCTTGTTCTCAATGTCTTTCAGATTCGCCAAATTTCCTGCATAAGTCAGTTTGTCAAGATTGATAATCGTATATTCGGGATATTTGTTTACAAACAAACGAACGACGTGAGATCCTATGAATCCTGCTCCGCCGGTTATTACAATGGTACGTTTCATATTTTATTTTTTTTACAAAAATAGGAAGAAATATAAATATCATCCTTAATTCTTGATTCTTAATTTCTAAGTTGCTAACACAGTGAAAGTTATGTATGCTGCATAAATTGCCACAAGCGTCAAACCTTCCCATTTCTCAAGCGTTTGTTTTGTGGCAAGGAAAAACCACAGCAAGCCCGAGAGGGAAATCATACAAATATAGTCGGTGAGAAATCCAATGTTTGTGTCGTGTATTGGCGTGATGGCTGCCGAAATTCCCACAACGCACAAAATGTTGAATATGGCACTTCCCACCACGTTCCCTATGGCCATGTCGGTTTGTCCTTTACGAGCGGCTGCAACCGACGAAAATAATTCTGGCAACGACGTGCCGACTGCCACTATCGTCAATCCAATGATTCTGTCGCTTACGCCCAAAGCACGGGCAATGTTCGATGCACCTTCCACCAACTTGTCGGAACCATAAACCAATGCGGCGAACGACAATACTATGACAATCAATGCTTTCCAAACTGCCATCGGTTCTTTTTCTTCTTCCTCAGGTTGTATGTCGGCAGGGTAGTTTTTGATTTCCCAAACGATAAATGCACACAAAAGCAGGAAGCCGATGATTCCCGCCACACGGCTGATTGTTCCCGACATTGCGATTCCCACAAATAATGCCGATATAAAGAGCAAAAATGGCATGTCAACTTTCAGGGTAAGTTTTTGCACGACGCAAGCCCGAAAGATTGCCGCCGTACCAAGAATGAGGGCTATGTTGGCTATGTTTGAACCGACCACGTTTCCGAGTGCTATACCAGAACTGCCACCTAAAGCGGCCTGAATGCTCACCAACAATTCGGGCGACGACGTGCCGAATCCCACAATCGTAAGACCGATAACCATAGGCGAGAGCTTTGCCCGACGTGCTATGGCAACGGCTCCGTCAACTAAGAAATCGCCACCTTTTATAAGTAGAACGAACCCTATAAGAATATATAAAATGTCAAGCCACATTGTTTTAGCAAAAAAAAGAGGGTTGAAAAACCCTCTTTTCTGTTATTCAAATTGTTTGAATGTTTTCTTGATAATTTCGATACTATCGCGAAGTTGTTCCTCGTTGATAACAAGCGGTGGAGCAAAACGGATAATATGTTCGTGAGTTGGTTTTGCCAACAAACCGTTGTCGCGCAAAGCCAAGCAGA
>JAFZTG010000096.1 GCA_017618935.1 Bacteroidales bacterium
AGGAAGATACCAACCATCAGGTTTGTCGTTTACGCCCTTGAATCCTAATTGGTTGAATGTTGTCAGTTGCCCGACACCAGATTTGGCTGTTTCGGTGTCATCAAAGCCAAGAATCTCTTTTGCTTTGTCTCTTACTTCGTCCTCTGTCATAATACCCACGTTTTGGCATTTTGCAACTATCGGATTTCGGGATTTCTCTCACAACCAAAATGAAACGTGGACTATTTGACAATATCCACATTCTGAGGTCGTGAGAAACCCGATTCACCAGATATAAGCCAAAAGCCCACGCAACGCAGACATTTACTGACTTATTCTTCGGTGAACCACGTTTATCTAAAATTTCTCACGTTTCAGAATGATTCCGAATAAATAGCAAACGCTAAGATTTATACTATGTTAATTATAAATTTTTCTTTTCTATTTCTTTACATTTTTTACATTAAGTTTTTGTTTCCGTAAAAGTAGGAAAGTTTTTTGGAATTAATGATGGTGAATCGTGGAATTATTCCGTAAAAAATGTATTTTTACACATGAAAATAAAAAGTCGAGATATACAATGAAAAATAAAAAACACACAAATACGGAAAACGGTGAATTACAGGAGATTGTGATTTACCAAACCGATGACGGAGCGGTACAGATAGATGTACTAATGGGAAATGAAACCGTATGGTTAAGTACTTCGCAGATGACGATGTTATTTGAACGTGAGGAATCAAACATACGGCGTCACATTATCAATATTTTTAAAGAAGGTGAACTTCCCAAAGAAAATAACGTGCATTTTTTACACGTTAATGGCATAAAAAAACCAGTACCATTTTATTCTCTTGATGTCATAATATCTGTCGGGTATCGTGTTAAATCCTTGCGTGGTACCCAGTTCCGCATCTGGGCGACAAAACGGTTGAACGAAACAAATAACGAGCACGTATGAAATCCTTTTCCGACATACAAGTTCAAGAACTGTTCAACATTCTTTCCAAAACGCTTGACGAGACGAAAGATATTGATACTCAGTTGCAGGTATTAAAAGGTTTGAAGGATCGTTTAGGTATTCGTGTTAATGATTACTTCCGTGTGTTGTATAAAAACCAGAAGGTTCTTAATGGCGAAGATGATTTTATGGATAGAGGGAAAGAACCTCCTTCTTTTTTCTGTCAAGATTATCTGCAAAAACGGGACTTGGATTCCTATAAGGTAGAAGAAATTTATATGTCTGCTTCTTATTTCTTTGATGATGAGTTCGTTGAAATCACCGAAAACAAATTTGCATACGTATTTGCGGCCATCCTGTACAACGAAATCACACGGTGCGAGTTGCTGAAAAAAGGCAAATGGGAAGGAAGATTACATTTGCCACCGTTCCCTCTGACTGGTGAGCAGGGACATTCAGCATGGAGACTACTTGAGAACTATGATTTTCAAGACGAGATAGCGTCAATGGACGATTACTCTGCCATGTTACGCTACTATGACGTTTCTTATTTTTACAAATGGAAACGAAAAAAAAAGTATTACGCCTTTCTCAATAAATTAGCCAGATTATTGGGCGATGAATGGGGCAAGATAGCGGTCCCCATTTCTACAAGTGGCAAAAAGTCATTGGAAGACATAAGAAAATATTATTATAAAAAGGAAGCATAGCGATAAGTAAGCATGCTGACAGAATAACCAACTTTATCTAAAAATATCGTTATCGTCATCGTCATTCGTTTCTTCCACAATCTCAACGCGCTCGATATAATAACGAAACGTGTTTAATAGATTTTCGTAACGGAGTATCCCTTGAAGCAGTCGCATGGAATATCGTTCCTTCATTGTCAGATAGTTAAGAAATTCAGCGTTGCCCTTGTAGGTACGCATCAATTCCTGAAACACAAATTGCTTGTCTTCCATCAACTTTTGAGTTCTATATTCATGCAGTTTGTTTACAAATTCGGTACGGGGAAACGGCAAACTATTTTCTTGTTCCACTATCATTGCGAATTTGTCGCTATTCGTGTAAGACATTTTTTCCACACCACGAATTATATGAAGCAAGCCGATTTCTTTTTCTATGTCGGCTGCCGCCCATCCCGAATATTTACCAAAATCCTTGCTATCAACAACTTCCATTCCTCGACGGACGGCTGCTATGGTTGACGCAAAAGGGACAATAATTTGGGCAAGATTTGGGTACGCCAGACATCTTTCTTCCAACTCCTTGATTGACATAGGAAGAAGCTCTTGTAATTTCATGGTTCTTTTTGAAAATTCTTCAAGATTGGGGCGGACATATTTCTCGGCAGCCTCCGCCGCTTGGAGATACGTGGGAAAAATCATTTCAAACCCTTTTTCATCTGTAATCCTGTGATTTAACATACAAACTCGAAAACCTCTCATAATGTTTTTGTTTTGGAGCGGAACTACGTATACGGACAACACAAACTTATGAAAGTACCTACAAGCGGATAAAGAAATGGCGTGAACCGAATCTTATCGAAACTCTGAGGTATTTGGCGTCACCTGTTTCCACCGATAAATTCTGTCCACGCCGAAACATGGACGTCTGAACTTATTCATTAGTGGAAGCATCTCGAAATCGCCAAATTTTAAGAGTCTGTCCGAATAAATAGCAAACGCTATGGTTTATACTTTATTAATTTAAAATCGCTATCTTTTTTACTATTCTTTTTTTGTTAATCAATTGACTTTGTAAAATTATGAAAAAATTGAAATAGTATTGATAACTTTTTTACCAAAAATAGAATACACAACGAGTAAAATTGTATTTTTACCACATATTAATTTTACAGAAATGAACATCAATTTCAACGAGATCAAAATTGAGGAACTCCCCAATTTCAAGGGTGGCGAAAAATTTGCCCGTATGCAATTTCACGTAGATGAGAACAATAGAATTATGCGTGGTTGTTTGGTTCCCGGTGCTTCAATCGGATTGCACACGCACGAAACCAACAGCGAAATAATGTACTTTCTGCAAGGTTCCGGCAAAGTGCTTTGCGACGGCGAATATTCGCCCGTTACCGTGGGCGACGTTCACTATTGCCCCAAAGGTCACGAACATAGTCTCATTAATTCAGGGACAGAAGATTTAGTATTTTTTGCTGTTGTTCCTGAACATAAATAGATGGAATTAAGAAGTTAAAATTAAGAATTAAATTTGCTTGTTATGAAAAAAAGTATGTTACTAATTGCTTGCATCACAAGCGTATTCGTTTTGGCAAGTTGTTCATCTATGTACATTCCAAGTATGGGAAACGCTCCGCTTTTGGACAAAAAGGGCGACGGTCTTGGTGAAATTTCTCTCACCACAAACGCCGTGCAAATGTCTGGTGACTATGCAATTACAGACCATCTAGCTGCTATGGGAAGCGTCAACATCTCCTATGGTAACTTCACCGATTCATACGATATTTATACCAACAAGGGAACCGACTCCACGGCTCTTTCGGAAATGACGCACTGGGGAAAGTTCAACAACAGGCATTACGAAGTTGGTGCCGGCTATTATAATATGTTCAACAAAGACCACTTCAAAATGGAGGCATTCGGCGGTCTGGGCTTCTGCCATGCTACCGACACCAATGCTCACATTACCAACGGAAGCGAGAAATACGATTCCCGGTACACCATGTTGTTTGGTCAGTTAAATACGGGCTTCACGACCAAAGTTGTTGATTTCGGTTTGGCGTTCAGAGTTGCTCCTACGTTCCACGCACTGCATTGGGACTGCAACTACGACCCATCGGCATCAAAAACCAACAGCACTATGACCGACCATTTCACCATTTGGCATTTCGAGCCACTTCTTTTCTTACGACTTGGCTATGATCATTTTAAAGTGAGCGCAAAAGCGGGCATTTCGTTCATCGGTAACACCAAATCATATCAAGAAACACTTGACAAGATTCCGAACACAATGTATTCGAAAACTACGTTGATGCACTTCTCCATAGGTGCTTGTTACGTTTTCAATACAAATAAATAACGACTGTTACACGAATGAAAACGCTTGTCGTCATTGCTGGGCCAACGGGAGTTGGAAAGACAAAGACGGGCATTCGCATTGCGCAACATTTCAAAACGGAAATCATTTCTGCTGATTCACGGCAGATTTTTATCGAGACAAACATCGGCACTGCCGTCCCCACCCACGAGGAATTGTCGCAAGTACCGCATCACTTGATTCAGACTCGTCACGTGTGGGATTATTACAATGCATGGATGTTTGAGCAAGACGCCCTTGCCATTGCCGACGAAATCTTCAAGACACACGACGTGGCACTCCTTGTTGGTGGTTCAGGTCTCTACATTGACGCCGTATGCAACGGAATTGACGAGATTCCCGACATAGAGCCGGAACTTCGTGCCAAAGTCAACGAACAATACCTCAACGAAGGCATTGAAAGTCTGCGACAGACGCTCAAATTCTTAGACCCCGATTATTACGAAATAGTTGATATTCAGAATCCGGTGAGATTAAAACGAGCTATTGAAATCTGCATTCAAGCAGGAAAACCATATTCGCAACTACGCAAAGAGCAATCTCGCGAACGCCCGTTCCGAATCATAAAACTTGCCCTCAATCTTCCTCGTGAGGAACTCTATGAAAGAATCAACCGTCGTGTAGATGAAATGGTTGCCGCCGGTTTGGAAGACGAAGTTCGTTCCCTGATTCCTCAAAAAGAGTGCATGGCATTGAAAACCGTGGGCTACCGCGAATTTTTCGACTATTTTGACAATCTCACAAGCAAAGAAGAAGCGATTGAGAAAATAAAACAAAACACACGTAAATATGCAAAGAAACAAATTTCGTGGCTCAAGCGTGACGCCGACGTGCAATGGTTTTCTCCATTCGAAGATGAGAAAATAATTGCTTACATTGAAGAGAAATTGAGTTAGATGTTTTGTAATCTAAAAAAAATCAATACTTTTGCACCCGAAATTTTTATTAACAATAATTAATTAAATACAATGGCTGTTAAAATTAGATTAGCAAGACACGGGCGAAAGGCGAGCCCTTTCTATCACATTGTAGCTGCTGATAGCAGAAGGTCACGTGATGGCAGATTTATCGAGAAACTCGGTACGTACAATCCAGTAACAAACCCAGCAACTGTGGAATTAAAATTCGACAGAGCTCTATACTGGTTGGAAGTTGGAGCAGAAATGACTGATACTGCTCGCTCAATTCTACAAAAAGAAGGTGTTTTATACATGAAACACTTGAAAGGTGGTGTTAAGAAAGGTGCTTTTGACGAAAAAGCATTGGAAGCAAAATTCCAACAATTCAAAGACACTCAGGCAAAGAAAAACGCTGCTTATGCTTCTAAATTGGAAGCAACTGCTGCTGATTTCGCAAAGAAAAAATTAGCTGAAGAAGTTGAAATCAACAAACAACGTGAAGCTAAGATAGCTGAAAAGAACGCTGCATTAGCTGCTGCTGAAGAGGCAAAGAAAGCTGAAGAGGCTGCCGCTGCTGCTGAGGAATCAGCTGAAGCAACAACTGAAGAAGCTCCTGCTGCTGAAGCAACAGAAACTCCTGCAGAATAGTAGAGTTGTAAATTGTTTTGTTCATAACGAAGAGACTGCCTTTTTTGAAGGCAGTCTTTTTTTTGTTATAACACTTTCCAGAAGGGACCTTATTTTCTGAATAACAACGAACTATCTCCGTAACTCAGAAATCTATAACCGTTTTCTAAAGCGTGTTTATAGATTTTTTTCCATTCTTCTCCGACAAACGCACCAATCAATAGCAGTAGCGTGCTTTGTGGCTGGTGGAAGTTGGTAAACATTGAACTGATGAGTCGGAATGTGTATGATGGGGTAATCATAATCTGGGTATAGTAGGTTATTTCCTGCAACTTGCTTGTACTCATATATGTTATGATTGCCGAAAGGGAATCCTTCACCGAAATGTCTTGTGGTAGTTTGTATGCTTCCCATTGCGAAAGATGTGTTACGTCGGTTTGTGGATTTACGTAGAGTTTCACCCCAATCCAATACAGTGATTCCAGCGTTCGCACCGAAGTTGTGCCGACAGCCGTAATGAGAGGAAAATGCTTGAGCAGATTTTCCACCAACGATTTTTTTACTATGCAATATTCTTGGTGCATTACGTGATCGGTGAAATGTTCCGCTTTCACGGGTTTGAACGTCCCTGCTCCTACGTGCAGCGTCACTTTGTCAATTGCGATGTTCTTTTTAGGAAAGGTTTCCAACACTTGTGGCGTGAAATGTAATCCTGCAGTTGGTGCGGCAACCGAGCCGTTGTATTCAGCATAAATGGTTTGATACCTGTCGTTGTCGCTTTCTTCGCTTTCACGGTTCAAGTAAGGTGGAATAGGAATGGTTCCAATCAGTTCCAATATTTCGCTGAACGTGTGGCGGCTATCCCAACGGAACGTTACGATGAAGCCGTCTTCGGTTGCTTCTCCTTTGATTGCAGTAAAATGGATGTCGTTTTCGACGTGAATGATGGCCTGCAATGGTTCGTTTTTCCATTTTTTTGCATTTCCTACCACGCATTTCCACGTACATTCGCCGATTTGAGCAAATGATTGCTCGTAATTATGTGGCTCAAACGGTTCCAAACAAAGAATCTCAATATGTGCTCCCGTAGCTTTCTGCAAATGAATGCGGGCGTGAATGACGCGGGTATTGTTGAAGATGACAAGCGAATTTTCGGGAATGTATTGTACGCAGTTTTTAAAATTTTCGTCAGTTATTGTTTTATTGCGAAATACGAGTAATTTTGACGCATCGCGATTTTCAAGAGGATGTTTCGCGATTTTTTCGTCGGGTAAATCGTACGTAAATTGTGTGATTTTTGTCAATGAATCGTTTGATGACATTTTTTACAAAAGTTTTCGCAAAAGTACGTACTTTTGGATAGTAAAAAAATTGATTGCTATGAAATTGCAAGTTGGTGATAAGGTTCGTTATTTGAATGACGTTGGCGGTGGCGAGGTTACCAAGATTTTGGGAGCAAATCTTGTGGAAATTTCTGATGAATTAGGTTTTACAATTCCAGTGCAAGAATCGGAGTTGCTTTTGATAGAACGTCCTGTTACACAACAGAATACACAAACTGCTCCAGCGAATCCTTTTGTTGCAAATCCTGAGGTGGCAACCGAGGTGGAAGATGACGACATAGAAGGAAACGACTTGCCACATTTGTTTTTGGCGTTTGTGCGTGATGAGAAAGACTCAAGCAAGTTTGAAATTTATATCATCAATGACTGCAATTATCACTTGCTCTATGTTTTGTCGAAAAAACAAGAGAACTCGATGAAACAAATTTCTACCGGATTTCTTGAAGCAAATACCAAAATGCTTGTGTCGGAATGTGGTTACGATGAAATTGCGACAATGGAACAACTTTATTTTCAAGGAATTTTCTATAAAAATAAAGAATTCGTTTTGCAACAAAATGTTTCTGTCGAAGTTCCTATAAATCCAGTGAAATTCTACAAACCAGGTGTGTTTGTGGTAAATGATTTCTTTGACGAAGACGCATACGTGATTGATTTCTATGATGCGTCAAAAGTTAAGGAAGCCGAGGAGAAGGAATTGTTGCGGCAAGTTGATGTTGCCCAAATTCAGGAGGCACTTTTGTCAAAAAAGGAAGAAAAAGTCGAGAAACCGAAGAAACAAGATAAAGAAGAAAACATTCGCGAAATTGACCTTCACATCAACGAATTGGTTGACAATCCTTCATTAATGAGTGCTGGCGAGATGCTTGACGTGCAAATGAAGACATTTGAAACTGAGTTGAGCAAAGCGGTTTCCGACGGTTTGGAAAAAATCGTATTTATTCACGGTGTGGGCAGTGGTGTCCTAAAAACAAAGATTCGTGGTTGTCTGGAACGCGATTATCCGCAATTCTCATATCAAGATGCGTCTTTTCAAAAATACAAATTCGGCGCTACGTTGGTGTATTTAAAAAAGGGTAGAAGATAAACAATGCGAAAGATTTTTTCTGTCATAGTATTTGTTTTGTTTGCTCTGCAGAGTTTCTGTGTGTCAAACCCCAAAGTCTTGCAAGTTACGATAGACGAAGGGTTAATAAATGGAAACATTCATCAGATTACACAAGACAACGAGGGTTTTGTTTGGATTGCCACGGAAAATGGTCTCGCTCGCTATGACGGATATAATTACAGGATTTTCCAAACGCAGTCGAACAATCCCCACAGTATTTCGCACAATTTCGTGAATTCAGTGGCTACAAGTGATGGAAAATCTATTTGGATAGGCACAATGTCGGGTCTGGATATGTTTTCGCCCGTAAACGGCATGTTCCGACATTTTCATTTTTATATGCCGTCGGGCAACGAGAATATGAAACCTGCCTTGCAGACTATCCCGTATGACGGTGGCTGTTATGTGAAGAGCGACGATAAAAGCGTGTATGTGTGCGAAGGAAATGACGATACGTTGCGTGCGATTCCTTATCAAAATTTTGTGCCTACAACGTTTGTAACTTCAATCGATTTGTTGGAAAATCGGACGTTGATTGTGGGAAATAAGGCGGGACAGGTTTACACGCTTTCGCACGACGGACGTGTTATGCAACTTTTTAGCCGAAGTAGTGCGGTGTCTGTCGTTAAGGTGTTGAAAAACAAGAAAATATGTGTTTGCTATGCCGACGGC
>JAFZTG010000006.1 GCA_017618935.1 Bacteroidales bacterium
AGGCACGAACTACAACTACGAAAAAGGCGAATACAGCATAATTCAAATGGATTATGACGATGTGGCGAAAACCCTTACACTCCGTGACCGTCGTGGTTCGTACAAAGGCATGCCTGAAAGCGTAAAAGTCTATGTCACATACATTCCAAAAGAATTGACACTGACACAACGTACGTATTGCTCGGCAACTTACACAGGCAAAGAACTTGTGCTTAAGTTGAATGAACGCAAGGATGAGGATGTGATTAAGATGGAATAAAAAATGTAAAAACATCAAAGGTCTGTCCTATTACGGCAGACCTTTGTTTTTTTGCTAAAAAAATAAAATCAAGTTATCGGCAGTAATTGCTTTATCTATTACACGAAAAGTTTAATACTTAACTCGGAGTGGATACATTGCAAATAACTCCAATGCAGCTGCCGTTTCCGTCAAAAGATTATTTCGCACAAAGTTTTTTGACTGATTATCGAGCAACACTTCGCCCAAACCTTGCATTAAAATACGAGGATTATAGGAACGAACTTGGTTGGCACACCCAATGCAATAATCTTCAAGTTTTTTCTGTGTTCGTAGTTCCACGATTTCCGAATTTATCTCTGTGTGTTTTTTGAGAAAGAACCAAACGTCATAAATATCACGTGGAGTTATTCGCTCGCCCAAAGCACAAATTTTGTGGGCAAACATATCTGCTATAGTCATTACACGAATGTCAGTTCCCACCAAGGTACGAATTTCATAATGATTCGGGAATGTACGATTGCTTATCTCTATTTTCAACATTCGTTCGCCTTTTTCGTAATCAAGAACAAGTATAGAACCATAAAGTTTCATCGCTTCGTCGTCAATCGTGCCGTATTGAAGTAACAGATTGTGCATGCGCTGAAAAACAAATTCGGCTTTGTCGGCATCGAACAGGTTGAAATCCAAATCAGTTGAAAAACGTGTCAAACCATGGAACAGCATAAGTGATGTGCCTCCTTTGAATGCAAGCAAGGGACTCAGATCCTTGTCGCGAAATACGGCAAGAAGCACTTGTGTCATGAAATAGCGGTGTTTATTTATATCCATAACGTTTTATGTTAAGATTTTTTTTACTCTTTGAGCAAGTGTTGGTGAATTATATGTCGGAACAATTTGATTGACAAGTTTTTTGTTGAGTGGACGCAAATTGTCAAAATAGCACTGACCGGCACTTAAATAGAGCATATCCAGAAAAGCCCGTTCCGGCGTGGCAATTGCGACATTGTCACGTTGTTCAATCCCGAGCATGTTTGTCCAAATCATTGGATTTATTTGGCGAAAAACATAGAGGCGATTATCAACTTCAATAGTGCGATTCTGATAACTCACACACGTAATATCCGACGAGAACTGGAAGGTTACCCCAGCACGTGAAAGTACGTACTCCAAAGAAATGTATGCTGGTTTGAGAAGCGCGCACGCCATTTCCTGCTCGTTGTAGTTTTTCTTGGTATAAATTCCTTTACGAGGATTGACAATGGAACCTTTTTTCGCATAGTAATTAAGCGAACGTCGTAAAGATTCGCGACTCACATTGTCATTAAGCATCGCCAATCCTTGCATTGTAAACACAGTCCTCGGACTTGATAATATAACATTCATTGCCTCCATTCGCAAGCTAAAAATTACATTTTTTTGTACTTTCAGCTTGCAAATATATTCCAAATTCTATTAAATTCAAATTTTAATCTCTAAAAACCTTTTTACCTATCGAAATGCTATTAAACTTCCCCCAACATCTAACGGACAAAGCACTGCCACCACTTGATGTTTTCCCTTCGACATAGAATAGTTTGTTCTTTTGCCGAATTATGAAATCAGCACTTTTAGTATTGTGAGGATTTGCCAACAGAAATACATCATATCCATTTGCTACAAATTTCTGTGCAATTTGCAGATTATTAGGTGTTTCTCCTGTTTTTAGAATCTCGTTGTATTGGTTTGTGTATAAGGTGTAAATCTTATTTTCTGCCGTAGAAAGCCGTCGTAACTCTGTAAAATAGGGTTGTGCAACAATCCATTTCAAAACTTCAATCTTTTCGCGGTTTGTTGAAAACGTATAATAATCCTTCAGGGCATTTGTAATCGTAGTTCCTTGATAAACAATAGGTTTCCCATAGTCGGTTGTGGGTTCACAAACGACATCAAATATATCTTCCGTCCATAGTGGGTACGGTGTTGCTTTTTCTTCTTCCATGATGTTGCAAAGATAGAAAAATTCCTATTGAATCTCCCTTGATAATCAGAATTAAATCCAAGCAACAATATATTGTTGCAGGGACGATGGAGAGTATGCTACCTCTCTCCTATTCCTTAAAAATCTCCAACCCTTTTCGAAGGAATTGTTTATAGTTTTCCGGAGACTTTGCCTCATCGTATGTGATAGGTTCACATAATCGTTTCTCGTCTGGTGAAAGCAATACGTAGTATGGTTGCATCAAACCGTGATAATTTTTCATCATAAAAATGCTCCAATGCTCCCCAATCGTCGTAATTTTGTACGTCTTGTTACCATAGGTTTCTTCCCTTACTAGCGTGGAATCCAGTGGCTCGCGAGAATCAAGATAGAGCGAGATGAGCACGTAGTCATTTTTTATAATGTCAAGAATTTCGGGTTTTGCCCACACATTCATTTCAATCTTACGACAGTTTTCACATCCTAATCCTGTGAAATCCAACAAAATAGGCTTTTTTACCGATTTTGCGTAAGCAAGTCCTTCTTCATAATCATAGAAACCGTTGATTCCATAAGGAGAATGGAACAAGTTTCCATATTTCTTTTCTGTTACGAGCGACATATCGTCTTCATCGGAGAGGATGTGTATTTTCTGCGTACTCATTGGCGGCAACCAGCCACTGATGCAGTCAATCGGTCTTCCTAAAAATCCAGGTATAAGACTTCCTGCCAGGGCAAAAATGGCGATGGCAATGCAAATGCGTGTCTTTGACAATGGCATATTTGATTTATGACCGAATGTGATTACCCGTAAAATGCACAATCCCCAGAATATTGCTAAAACAATCCAGATACCTATAAATGCGTCTCGTGGCAAGATACCCCAGCCAGCGACCAAGTCTGCTTTGGATATGAATTTCAGTGCAAATGCGAGTTCAATAAATCCTAAAGAGATTTTCACGTCGTTCATCCAGTCCCCTGATTTTGCAAGTGACGAAAGAAGCGACGGAACTGCGGCAAATACAACGAATGGCAGCGAAAGAGCAATGGCAAAGCCCAGCATCCCTATCATCGGACCTATTATTGAACCCGAAACGACGGATTCCACCAATAACGTTCCGATAATCATAGCAGTACACGAAAACGAAACAAGAACTAATGTGAATGCCATAAAGAATATACTTGCAAACCCACGTGATGTATCCGCTTTTTGATCAAAATAGTTTACCCAACTTGTGGGCAACATCAATTCAAATGCGCCGAAAAACGAGATGGCAAAGAGCACGAAGATGAAGAAAAACACCATATTGAATATGGGGCTTGTCGATAGTTTGTTGAGGGCATCAACACCGAACAACAACGTGATACAAAGTCCCAATGCCACGTAAATCACCACGATTGACAAACCATATATTCCCACATCACGTAATGCGTGCGTTTTGTCCCGTTTAAGGAACATACTCACCGTCATAGGCACCATAGGGAATACGCACGGTGTGAGAAATGCCAGAAAGCCACCGAGAAAGCCGAATAAGAATATCAGCCAGAGATTCGTCTCTGAACTGGTATCCGACTGAGTGTCGTCATTTTCAATGGGTTGTTGAACAAGAGTTGTAGTATCTACAGTTTGAGTTATAGTATCTTGTTTTTCTATATTATTATTAGTATCAGCAATTTGTGAAACAATAGAGTATTGTGTTTTCGTCGTTTCCTTTTTTGTTTCTTTCTTTTCTATTGTGTATGCAGGAATTTTCACCAGAAACTCTTCTGGGAACGGATTCAGGCAATAACCGTCGTCCTTGCAAAGTTGATAACTGTACGTTACTTTTATTTC
>JAFZTG010000097.1 GCA_017618935.1 Bacteroidales bacterium
TATCCATATCCCGAAGAAATCGGAATCATTACCTATAGCGAATCAAGCAAGAACCTGATTGTTGCTTGGGAACGTACTATCGACGTGAATACGGTAAGTTACCAAGTAGAACGCAAGATTAACGACACACAATGGGAAAAAGTCGGCGACGTTGTTCCATTCTCCGATTTCGGAATCGTGGTTGACGAAGCTACTAACTTCGAAGGTCGTGCCTACAATTATCGTCTGTTGACAACCGACGGTTGTAACAACACGGCAACGAGCGGCGTATATCGTTCGTCATTCATTCAGTCGGTAAAAACACAAGATGGAAATTATGGCGTAAATTGGTGGACGTACAAGTCACCTCGTCAAGGAAATGTTGTCGGCAGTTACCTGTTACGAAAAACCGACCCGTCATTGCATGCCGATGGGCTTATAGAAGGCTATGAAGTAATTGATAATTTCTCATCGGAAGACGACTTTATTGGCTGGACCGACACCGAAGGTTCGTTGAAGCCTGGAGATATGGTTCGCGTGGCATTTGCGTTAGACGAAACCGTTTATGAAAATGCCGTGAAAGATACCGATGGTAACGTTATTGAGCTTCAGACTAAGGCCGAATCTGGACCATTCTCTATCGCTATCAGTAACATTGCCGAAGTTGAAAATACCGATGCTATTGAAAGTCTGTTCCCTGCCGACGTGGCTGTATATCCTACGATTGTGAAGGATGTAATCAACATTGCCCTTGTTGCATACGACTACAATAATTTCACAATAGAAGTGCTTGACGCAAACGGCAAAGTCGTTGCCAAAACACAAACTGGCGATATTGTGAAAGCTGTCGTACAAATTCCGGCAAGCGAACTTTCGCAAGGTATTTATACAGTGAAATTGTCGGCTGACGATGCAGTGAAAACGGTGAAGGTTGTGAAATAAACGACCTTCATCGAACTCACTTTTTACAAATCATAGAGTAATAACTCAAATCCAGAGGGATTGCCTATTTGTGCAAGTTTATGAAAAATAACAATACCTCATCTTCAAGATTCTGTATTATTCTTCCCACACAATGGTAACGTCTTTAAATTGAATGGGAAATCGCCACTTATGTAGGTAATAAGATTGTTGCGTACCTAAAGGCACGCATTTTCTTTTTGATTTCATTTTTCAATAGGAATGGTAGTGTGGTACCTATGTTTTTATAACGCACACCAGACCATATATGGCGGAATTTTGATACAATCGTCATCTATTGAAAACATCTTGGGATGTATAATGAATGATTCTCCTATTTTGCTTGAAAATTTTTGGTGAAATTTGGTTAACGATGTTGTTGAATAATTTTTTGAGGATTTTACTTCAATAGGATATACTTTAAAATTCATTTTGCTTTCGTTGGACAAAAGGAAATCTATTTCCATAGAATTTCTGTGCTTTTCTTTGTCGTATTCATTGTAAAAATAGAGTTTCTTCCCTTTTGCCCGAATCATTTGAGCTACAGCGTTTTCGTAAATCATACCTTCATTGAGCGAAAGTCTTCCGTTCATTATGTTTTTGTATAATTCGTTTGAAGCCAATTCATTTTCGTTGAATGCCAAGCTAACCAATAATCCTGTATCTCCCATATAACATTTTACCTGAGAAACGTTTTTGTTGAGAGCAAAACCAATATTGGGATCGTTGCATTTATAACAAAGGTTACAAATCATAGAGTCATCAAGCCAAAACAATGGCTCGTCATATTTTGCAAATGTCGCGGAACCACTTTCGTCAAATCGCGTTAGTTCAATCTTTTTTTCATGAGTAGAAAGGGCTCCGGGAATGTTGTCGAACAATGCAGACACCTTGGAATTATAGCGTCGAGAAGATTTTTTTATATCATCTTGATAGAGCGATAAAATGTCCCGTTTTTCTACGTCGCTTGCCGAAAAATCACAATCATTCTCAATATAGGCGACAATACTTTGGGGCATACCACCAACCAACATATATTCACGGAAAATACGCATTGCCTTATTGTGAACCGCTACATCAAGCGGTTTTTGCTTCTGCCAACAATTTTGTATGTATTCAAGAAGTACATCTTCTCCACGTGCCTTGGCAAATTCCTCAAAATCACAAGGATACATTTTTATTTTCCGTTCTTCCGAAGGAATAGTAATATCGGAGACATTCTCTTGTATGGAAATGAGAGAACCTGTTTCTATGAAATCATATCGTCCGTCGGCGACCAAATATTTTACGGCTTCACGAGCTTTGGGAAACTTCTGTACTTCGTCAAAAATTATCAAAGATTCTCGTCGATACAGTCGCACTCCATATTCCAACGAGATTGTCTGATAAAATATATCAAGATTGGTTAGGTTTTGTAGAAAATTGTCAGTGATGCGCTTTGATACATTCGCAAAATCTATCAATACGTATGATTTGTATGCTTGTTCTCCAAATCTTTTCGCAATCGTTGATTTTCCAATCCGTCTTGCTCCTTCTATCATAAGAGCTTTGCTACCATTGGTCGTTTTTTTCCAATCAAGAAGTTTATTATATATGCTTCGTTCTATATTCATAAAATACGTATTTCTTAACAATGCGCAAGATACATTTTTTCCGAATCAATAGCAATACGCAGGGTAATTTTTATACAAATTGACAATAGTACGCAAAGTATTACGCTTGTATTACAAATATCATGTCAAGTTAGAAAAAACTAACAAAAAAAAGAGGAATACGAGCGAACTAATCCCTTAGTTCATTCTGATTATTTCCGCGCCGATTGCGTTCAGTCGTTTGTCAATATCCTGATATCCTCGGTCTATTTGCTCAATGTTACTAATAGTGCTTACGCCTTGTGCCGACATTGCCGCAATGAGCAAGGCCACACCAGCACGGATGTCGGGCGACGCCATATTGGTGGCACGAAGCTTTTGTTTATTGCCCAAACCTATAACCGTTGCTCTATGCGGATCGCACAAAATAATCTTGCAACCCATATCAATCAATTTATCGACGAAAAACAAACGGCTCTCAAACATTTTTTGATGAATCAGCACGCTTCCCACAGCTTGCGTGGCAACTACCAAGAATACACTCAACAAGTCGGGTGTCAATCCTGGCCAAGGAGCATCGGAAATATTCATAATGGAGCCGTCAATAAACGACGGTATCGTATAGGTTTCTTGAGCTGGAATATAAATGTCGTCGTTACGTTTTTCAAATTTCACACCCAAACGTGAAAATGCCGACGGAATAATTCCTAAATCGGGATATGATACATTCTTGATGGTAATTTCCGAACCTGTCATTGCTGCCAAACCCATAAAACTGCCAACCTCAATCATATCGGGAAGAATCGTATGCTCACAACCGCCTAAATGGTCAACTCCCTCGATTGTCAGCAAATTTGAGGCGATTCCGCTGATTTTTGCGCCCATCTTGTTCAACATCTTGCATAATTGCTGAACGTATGGCTCGCACGCAGCATTGTAAATCGTCGTCGTTCCTTCTGCCATCACAGCAGCCATCACGATATTAGCTGTTCCCGTAACCGATGCCTCGTCAAGCAACATATATGTTCCTTTCAAATGTTCGCCCGAAACGGTAAAAGTGCTTGTTTCCTGATTAAAGGCAAACGTAGCACCTAAATTTTGGAAACCGATAAAGTGTGTGTCCAAACGACGACGACCAATCTTATCGCCACCAGGACTTGAGATAAACCCCTTGCCAAATCGTGCCAACAGCGGTCCGACCAGCATAATGGAGCCACGTAATGTCTTCGATTTTTCCTGAAAATCCTTCGATGTCAAATAATCCAAATTGACATCGTCGGCTTGAAACTTGTAATCGTTTGTACCTAATTGAGTTACCTTTACACCAAGACTCATTAGCAACTCTATCAGATTCATCACATCTCGAATCTTCGGAATGTTTTTAATTACAATTGGTTCTTTGGTCAGAAGCACTGCCGACAAAACCTGTAACGCCTCGTTCTTTGCACCCTGCGGATACAAATCGCCTTGTAATTTTTTCCCTCCGGTAATTCGAAATACAGCCATAATTACATTGGTTTTTTATTGTTATTATTGTTGTTTCTGTTATTATTTTTCTTGCCTTGGTTATTGTTGTTATTCTTTTTCTTGAAATTGTTTCTTTTTTGCATTCCCATCATTCCACCTCCTTGAACCGAAACATTCATCAACTTCACATCTTCGGGCAAGCTCAAACGTCCTTGGGACAAGCGTAGCAAGTCGCTCACAATAATCTCGTCTGTAACCGATTTCTGATTCCAAAGCACATAATTTCGCTTCATATTGTTGGCAATCATACGCACCAACACATCTTTTTCCTCACCATCGGGCAATTCCACAGCTGCCTTAATCATTCGTTCCACCGTGTAACCATAATGACGGAAACGAATATCATTCAAATTGTATTGCAATCTCTCTGGCTTTGGCAAATCTGTCACCTTTGTGATAGGAAAAGGAAAATCCACATCCAACTTATATTCGCACATTTCAGCCAAAAAATTCCACATTTTTTGACGATAATCCTTCGTTTCTCGAACAGCAGGATTCATATTGACCATGATAGAGACTAATTCTTTCGCCGCTTCCGTACGTCTTTCTCTATCGTCAATTGTCAACAAATAATCTGCCATCATTTGCACATTCCTACCATATTCAGGGAGAATGAGTGGTTGTTTTGTAGTATTATATTCCATCTATAAATTTTTTTCAAAAATAACAAAACATTCAATTTTCTACTAATTGTAGTTTCGCAAATTTCAACAATAACTTTTTATCGCCCCAATTTTCAAAGGAAATGATTGCCGATGCATTGGCATCTTCCCCTGTCCGTTCTTTCACAATGCCAAATCCGAATTTGCTGTGATACACCCTTTTCCCTTCTTGAATCTCCGACATATCGGCCGGTGCGCTCAGCGTCGGTTGGTTTTGTGGTTTATTATACGACGCAAATGGTTTCTCTTTTTCGGAACTATAACCTGAAAAAGCTGGTTTGGTAGATTGTATTGAACTTCGTATCCCTTCGTGTCCAGTTGATGAATACGAACTAAATTGTATTTTCTGTTCGCCCGCCGACGCAAATCGTTGTTTAAACGAAGGATTCGCCTGTGACTGACGGAAAGAATTAAACGTTGACGAATTGCCAAACGGTGACGAAATTCTTTTGACCGAACCCATCAAATATTTGGGGTCTATTTCTGCCAAAAAACGACTTGGCGGATTTGACGCTAAATTACCATATTTTCTTCTCGAGTTGGCATACGACATCGTAAGAGTCCTCATTGCCCTTGTCATTGCCACATAACACAATCTTCGCTCCTCTTCTACAGCCGACTGGCTTTGCACACTCATTGCCGACGGGAAAATATCTTCCTCAATTCCCACCAAGAAACAATGCTTAAATTCCAAGCCCTTCGCGGCGTGAACCGTCATAAGCAAAACCTTGTTGGGATTCTCAACCTCGTCTTCGTCCAAATCTGTCATCAAGGCAATTTTCTCCATATAATTGTGCAACGCAATGGAATCGGGATCCATCTCGTTTTCCACAAATTCTTTCGCACCATTCAAAAGTTCATTGACGTTATTTATCTTATCATTCGCTTCATCCCTATCGTGATCTTTCCGAATTGCCTCGTTAATACTGATTTTCTCAACTATCCTATTCAGCAAAGAATATGCGTCGGCCGTAGGTTCGTCGTCCATAAAACTTTGAATTAAGGCAACAAACTCGGTGATTTTTTGCTTTGTCGCGGCAGAAAATATACTTCCCGTTTTTTCTATCTGCGATAAAACAACCCATTGCGGAACGGAATTCGTCGTGGCAATTGCTGCAACTTTCTCCATCGTCGTGTTTCCAATTCCACGAGCAGGATAATTGACAATTCTCGTAAGTGCTATTTCGTCTTGCGGATTTATAATGACACGTGCATACGCCAAAATATCCTTTATTTCCTTTCTCTGGAAAAACGACATTCCTTTCACGATTTTGCATGGGATACGCCTTCTATTCAGCGCTTCTTCCAAAATACGCGATTGTGCATTCGTTCTATACAAAATGGCAAAATCGCTATAATTTTCGCCTTCATCGACCTTTTCTGCAATGGCATCGGCAACCTTCTGCCCTTCTTCCATATCGGTAGCACATTCCATCAAATGAATCTTCTCCCCTTCCTCCAGTTCGGAATAGGTATTCTTGGGAATCTGGCGTTTATTTTTCAGAATCAGACTATTCGCCGCCTCCACAATCGTTTTGGTAGAACGATAATTTCGTTCCAACTTGAACAGACGATAGTCTTTGTAAATTCTGCTAAAGTTTAAGATATTCTCAATCCTTGCGCCACGGAACGAATAGATACTTTGCGCATCATCGCCCACAACACACAGATTATTTTCGGGCAACGACAATTTCTTTATAATCTGGAATTGACAACTATTCGTATCCTGATACTCGTCAACCAAAATATATCTAAAAATTGACTGGTATTTTTTTAGAACTTCCTGATTCTTTTGAAACAACAAGTTCGTAAACAGCAACAAATCATCAAAATCCATTGAATTTGACTTTCTGCACAAGGACACGTATGTCTTATAAATTTCACCTACGGCAGGCATATTATTTATTCTGTCCTGTTTCCAGAAATCCGATGCCTCGTACATATCAGCCGTAATCATGTCGTTTTTCGCCTTCGAAATAATCGGAGCAACCTTCGACGCCTTATAGGTATCCTTGTCAAGATTAAGATTTGATACAATTTGCGTAAGCAGTTTCTTAACGTCGTCGGTATCCAATATCGTGTAATTGGAATCATATCCTGGCAATGAAACTGCTTCCATGCGCAGTATTTTCGCAAAAATAGAGTGAAAAGTACCCATATGTAACCCACCGGCAACAGCAGGACCGACAATTCGTACCACACGGTCTTTCATTTCTGCAGCGGCCTTGTTGGTAAACGTCAATGCAAGAATGTTGCTCGCAGGCACGCCTAGCGACAATAAATATGCAATTCTATATGTCAGCACCCTCGTCTTGCCCGAGCCTGCTCCGGCAATTACCAAACAAGGACCGTCAACATTGCGTACCGCCTCCTGCTGACTGGGATTCAAGTCCGAGAACAAATCTTCCATTGGTTAAAACGATGCTAATTCTTTCACTAAACTATCTGCCAAAACGCGGAATTGTGGCATATCACTCTCCTTCACAGGATTCGTCGGAGGCGAAATCATTTTCAATGGATTTATCGGCGTACCATTTTTATACACACGAAAATCCAAATGTGGTCCAGTCGCCAAACCGGTACTTCCCACATAGCCAATCACTTGTCCCTGACGAACACGGCTACCCACACTCACCCCTTTGGCAAATTTCGACAAATGCATATACGAGGTTGAATACGAATGTGCATGTTTTATAGTTATCATATTTCCTGCACCACCAGAATAGCAACGTTTTACCACGATCCCATCACCAATCGTATGCACTGGCGTTCCCGTAGGAGCAGCATAATCCACACCATGATGCGGTCTCACTATTTTTAACACAGGATGTTTACGAGCATTCGAGAAATATGATGATATTCTTGAATACTTCAGCGGTGCCTTCAAGAATACCTTTCGCGTAGATTTTCCATTTTGGTCAAAAAACTGCACAAATCCATCTTGCTCAAACGGAATGGCATAACAGTCATCGCCCAAATGATTGAAAACGGCATATTTTATCTCCACATTGCCCGTAGGCACCGAATCCAAGTATTTTTCTTCATATACCACGTGGAAATTATCGCCTTTCTGCAATCCGAAGAAATCTATAGACCATGCATATATTTCTGAAAGATTCATAGCCAAATTCGCACTCAAGCCGTTATCCATCATTGCATTCCACAGTGACGACTGAATGGTTGCCTTAGCACGTTTCTCCACAGACGTAACTTCTTTCTGCCCTTTGTACGCACGAGGAACAGAATCTGTCAAATCATATACCAAATAATTTTCATCGGAATATTCATAAATCAGGTACAACAAGGTTGTATCAGAGAAGATCTTGGTATAAGGTTTTTGTTTTAACCGACGACGAATGTTATAGATACTGTCTGACTGGGATAACAGAGCATTACACGTTTTTACATCCACTCCCGCATTAAGAAACAGAAGAGTAATATTCTCACCTCGTTTAACCGTATCGTTTATAACGGTCAAATCATTCACCCGAATTTTATATAAATATACATCTTTCTCAACAGAATCCACAACCGTTTCTGTATTATCGGAAGAATCACCACCGCTACAAGAAATAAAAGCGAACGACAAAAAGAGAATATTTAATACTATACCTAACTTTTTCATTGATTCAAATTTTCTGTGCAAATATAAAAAAAGAGGGTTCATCAAGTATGATGAACCCTCTATAATTATCAACAGAATATTGTTTAATATTCCCACAAATCATGTTCGAAGTTGAAAATGAATGTTTTAATTCTTTCTGCTTCGTACAATTGTTCTATACCGAATTTGTAAGAGTTTACTTCACGGTTGTTGTACACGTTTGTTTCACGTGAGATGAAGCTACTGAAATAACGTCTTTGGAACAAATCATAGAATGATTTTTGGTCACCATCGCTATTCGGATTGAATGCCTCATGCGTTGCCAACATTGGCAAAGCAGCGGGGAAATAAATCTTATAAGGCAACGATTTACGAATTTCACCGTCTTTTTCAAATTCACGCAAAGCTGTAATCCACATAATACGTGGATCCATTACCGAACGTTGTTTGTCAAATACCCATTCTTCCTTCAAGATCAAGAATTTCACAGAACTTGGTTGCATTGTGTTTTCAATAGCTTTAGCACTTTCTGTACCATCTTCATTTTCAATGTAGATAGTATCAATACTTGCACCCAACTTTGTCTTAAAATCCTCGTATGTGATAGGAACTGCCCCGTCACTCATTGGATCGTAAGGAATAATAGAACCATGTTCAATTGCATCGATTGTCAATGCAGTCAAACTGAAACGTGAACCAATTCTTCCAGTCTCATTATTGGGGAAATACAATGGATGGTTGATTTTTTCACGAAGTGGCAATGTTCTCTCAATTTGCTTAGACCACATTACGTCAGCGTAACGTATCTGTTGCATAGGAACAGGTTTTCTTTCAGTCATATGAGGCTTGTCATACGGACTGTCAGGATATTCACTCTGTTGAGCAAATAATGCTGAAGAAAACGCTACAGCAATAATAAATAATCCTAATTTTTTCATAACATTCAATTTTAAGTTCTATTTAACTACAAATTTCAATACTCCTAGACTACGAGGTTTGCCATCAGGTCCAACAGCTTTGATATCCTCAAAATAAACTTTCGAACCTTTTGAAACCTTGCTAAAAATATTTTGTTTTACTTGTTGATTAATCCTATTACTCTTAACCGTTTCCGACAAGAAATAAGCTCCCACTTGCGCACTGACAGTGAATGACGTTACCTTGAATGACAAGTCGAAATCGAAATCTTTCATCTTTGCATCAACAGTCTGAGCTGCTTGCAATCTTGCCTTATCAATATCACCACCACTCATACCTAACACTTCTGGAACAGGGTCTGGTACTCTCTTGATACGGAATTCCACACTACCCATGTTTTGTTTCTTACCATTA
This sequence comes from Bacteroidales bacterium, assembly GCA_017618935.1. The sequence continues at coordinate 9,657 of JAFZTG010000097.1, forward strand.
ATGTCGGCAACAACGGAGACATTACATTTTCCAGCTTGTTTTACACGTACAATATAACCACCACCTGCATTTTTTGTGATAGACCCCTTGTCACCCGGCGTCAAAGAAGCAGATATCTTATCAGCGGGAACACCAGGTACAGAAATGTCAACTGGGTTATCAGGACCGATATAGAATACGTTCATCTTTGTTGGAGATACAACCAAACTTGGTTTTGCAACTTGGTATTCTCCCGTTATAGTATAACTCAACGTATCTGATGAATTTGGTTTTGGCAATTTGATTACCGCATTATATTTTTGGGCACCAATACCACCACCTGTAACTTCATACATTGGAAGACCACTTGCAGGGTCAATAGGTAACTTTCTTCCATTTACATATACGTCCAAAGCTTGCGTCGTATCGAATGCAGCCAAGAAGATATGAGAAGAATATTTGTTTCCTTGCATAATATAGGTACTTGGAGCTAAAATCACTGGTTCCAGCTTATTAAACTTGAATGAAGTTGCATCCAACTGACCATACATTAAATTCAACAAGTCACCTTCAACGTTACGTACGGCAGATTGCCATTGTGTAAGCACGGTAATAACACCCATCAAAGGCAAATGTTCAAATTGAGAACTTGCCCAAGGAATGATACCTGCCTCGTGACCACCACCAACAACATCGTCGGTACATAAAGCAGCTTTCACGTTGCTTGCCATTACGGAAGTGGAGTCAGAGCCATTCATAGCAGCAATATCCAAAACCCATGTACGGAAACTATTAATAGATGCTTTCAATTTAGCACCGCCACAATTGTCACTTTGACCTTGGTCGTTACCAACCATGATTTGAGCAGCAATATCCAAGTTATCCTTCGATTGACATTGCTCTTCCAATGACAATGTATCTATCTTATCACCATTATCAACTGCGACGTACAATCTTGTACTTCCAGTCTCTGGACGAGTAAAGCAAGTGCTTCTATCAATCTTATCCGCATAAAATATAATAGTATCTTTATAATACTGCATTTCAGCAACCAAACTATCAGCTTTTTGTTTCAACACCAATGACAAATCGTGTACTTTTTGCACTTTTTGTGGATTTGCCATATATGCTTTTTCAATAGCATCGTACGCAATCTGGTTCTTACTGATAAAGTTTTCGTTGGTAACGTTCAAGGAATTATTGATTTTGATGAATGAATCAAGCACATCCTTCGAAACGTTCAACGCCATCAAAGCAGTATAGAAAAGGTACATCATACCAATCATCTTCTGTCTAGGCGTTTCCTTTCCGTGTCCCATTATCTTAGTCTTTTAAATTTTTCTATACTTAATTGAACAAATCTTATTTAATGCTCATAGCATTCAACATATTGCCATACACAGTGTTCAATGCAGACAAGTTCTGGCTTAACTTAGAAATTTCTGCCTTGTACTGAGCAACGTCATTTGCAGTTGATTTCAAATCAGACATGATTGAATTGATACCTGAAGTAATCTCTTCAGTAGCAGTCAAGTTCTTATTTGAATTTTGCAATTGCATTTCATATACAGCGTTCAATGCAGACAAGTTCTTTGTCAATGCCTCTTGTTGTTCTGCTTGAGCTTTTGTACTGTCTCCGATAGAAGAGAAATTTGTGTTCAAGCCTTCCAACAATTGTTGATAGCTTTGACCTGAAGTTGCAATAATGTCAGCTGTCTTCTCAGCCGATGCAGAAATCAATTGTGATGACTTGCTTCCTGACTCAGCAATTGAATTTGCTGTTTGTTTTGCAGATTCAGCAATTGAATCAAATGCACCTGTCATTGACGACACTGAATTATTTGCATTATTGATATTTTCAACATAAGAATTTGTTGCAACAGCAGCGTTTGCTATATCAGACATACTAGATACATTGTTGTTCAATGCCTCCAAGTTGTTGCCCAAACGAACGAACATATCTTCACCTAGTTTGCCTTTTTCCAACAATTCGTCGAATTTTTCCAATGCAGAACCGCCTTCTTTTCCGCCAGGTCCACCAACACCGCCTTCAATTTTACCAGACAACTTATCTTTCAAGAATGTTGTCAACGGAGTTGTGTCTTGAACATCTTGAATACCCTCACCTTCTGGAGTCGGAATCAATTCAGGATATACCAATGTCCAGTCTATTTCAGCATGTACAGGTTCGAAAGCTGAGAAGAAGAAAATAACTGCTTCTGTCAACAAACCAACAACCAACATAGGTCCAGCACCCGGATAGTGTTGAATTTTAAACAATGCACCAACCATTACGACAGATGCTCCCCAACCATAAACTTTCGCCATAAACTTTTTCCAGCCGTCTGTTTCGACTAGTTCTGAAATACTCATCATAACCTTTAAGAATTTTAATGTGTGTAATTTTTATTTTTTTCTATTTATCTATTAATATACTTGTGAATCACCTACGCCATCAGCACCGTATGCACGACCAAGATATGTTTGTACACATCTGAAACCGATGTAACTTTTTGCTGAATCTTGATATTCGTAAGTTCTTGAGCTACATTGCATATAGTAAGCAATATCCTTCCATGATCCACCACGAACAACTTTTCTTTTCATCACGATTGGATCATCGTCCAATGCACTATAATAATTGTCAGTGTTCATGTCACCAGTAAAACTATATGCACTTTCGTCAAATGCAGTCTGTGTCCATTCTGCTACGTTACCAGCCATATCATACAAGCCCCATTCGTTTGGTTCATAGTGACCTACGACAACTGTTTGGATACCACCATCATCAGTGTAGTTACCACGCAATGGTTTGAAGTTTGCGATGAAACAGCCTAAGTAGTTTCTTGTATAGTTACCACCCCAAGGATATGGAGATGATTCCAAACCACCTCTTGCAGCATATTCCCATTCTGTTTCTGATGGCAAACGATAATCATTAACAATTACTTTCTTTACACTACGCAAGTAACCATTCTTCAATTGTGTTCTCCAAACACTGAAAGCAACTGCTTGTTTCCATGAAACACCTACAACTGGATAATGGTCGTATGCAGGATGCCAGAAATACATAGCAGACATTGGGTCATTATACGAATATGTATAATCACTAACCCAACATAATGTATCTGGATAAATATTGATTTCTTCTTTTACAATATAAGAAGATCTATCTTTGATTGCTTGTCTTGTTCCATCAGCACGTTGTACTTCGCCTTCGTATTTACCTGTTTTATAATTGTATGCACGATTTTCCTTACCGCCTACTTTCTTCTTTTCAGCAGCTTGTTTGAAATCCATCCAGTAAAATACGAAATTCAAACGACGAACATCCAATTCGTGTTTCTTGTAGAAACGTTCATCACCTTGCAAGAAGAACGACAATAAAGCTTCACGGTTTTCTGCCTCGTTCCAATCAATTGGCTTCGTCCAGTCAATGTACTGCTCATCATCATCCAAGTCTTCACCGAATTCGTTTACGGTAACGAACAAATCTTCCTTACCAGCATCTTCCTTCAATGTAACATATGCCAACGAATCGCGAACCCAATCCACGAATTGACGATATTCATTGTTGGTGATTTCTGTTTCATCCATCCAGAACGCCTGAACAGACACCGTACGGTTTTGAGCCGTATTAGCCCATGCAACATCTTGATCACTTGGTCCAACATTCAAACTTCCCTGTGGAATAAACAACATCCCGAACGGAACTTCATTACTCCAAGCTGGTCTTGTCTGTGTACCTGACAACTCTCCACTTTGATAACTTGATGAACAACTTGCCATCAAAGCGATAATCGAACTAAAGAACAATAACTTTTTCATATGCATTCATATTAAAATAATTCGCAAGTTAATACTATTTTCTAAATATCCTACAAAAATCTTACACTTTTATAAATTTTATTTTCTTTTTCTATAAACAAATTAAAGTCATACGACAACATAAACTCAAGATTACCAGCACTTTCGCCCCCTAATTTCGATGTCACAATATCATAAGAAAAAATTGCCTTCAAACCATCTAATTTTGTCCCATCTTTGAATTGAGCACCGATATTTAGGGAAATATCTTGACTACTTGTGTATGAAATTCCAACGATCGCAAAGTTATTATAAATTGCTCTACAATCAAAACTTACTTGTAAATCTGATAATGTTGTTTTGAGTATCATTGCCGGACACAATGTCCATTTCGGACTTGATGTTTTGTAATCATATCCGCAAGAAAGCCAGTAATGACGCTTCAGATACTTCATTTTGCCCGAATCAAATTTCAAACTTGGTTCGTTTAACTCCGTAACGGAAAACGCAGCATACAAGCCTCCCACTTGATAAAATGCTCCAAAACCTAACAGTAAATTGGAAAATTTTTCCTTTGAGCTAATGGTCGATTCCAAATAACTATCGTTGGTACCATCAGGATAAACCGCTTCGCTCAAATCCCAACCGACAGTATTCAGTCCCGCACTCAAGCCTAAGCCCAATCGTCCGGAACGAAGATTAAGATGATATGCATAATTCAATTTTGCAGACATTCTTTTTTCAAACCCTTCCTTCGTCTGTGCCACCGACAAGCCTACTCCACTATTGACCGACTTGATCGGCATAGAGACGTTGAACCATGTTGATGCCGGTCCCGACTTATCAACAAATCCCACATACTGATTACGCACCACCAAACTCGCATTACCATAATCAAAAGCTCCACAAATTGCAGGATTATATGAAGATTGATGGAACGCATAAAGCGAACTTCTCGGATTCAATTGTGCAACGACAATAGAATTCATTGCAACGACACATACAATCGTTGAACCCAAAAATTTCAAAATATATTTCAATCTACTTTCCATTGTGGAAACCTAACTGAAAAGAATGCGTAAATAAACTACATTTTTTTTATGATTGCAAACATTTGAAAAAAATCATTGATTTTTGACATGCTTATACATTATAATAATGTATATACATCTTACGCCAATAATTTTTTTACTACATCAGAAATTGCCTTGCCATCGGCAACGCCTGCGAATTTCTTGCTTGCAATTCCCATAACCTTACCCATATCTTTCATTGAGGTTGCTCCAGTAGCAGCCACAATCTCCTTGATACCCGCCTCAAGTTCTTCTGCAGAAAGTTGTTTTGGCAAATATACCATCAACACGTCAGCTTCGGAATTTTCCTTGTCGGCCAAGTCTTGCCTGTTGTTTGCCTGATATTCAGCAGCAGAGTCGCGACGTTGTTTAATGAGTTTCTGTACTATTTTTAACTCAGCAGCATCGTCCAAATCATCGGCGCCTGTTTCTGCCTTTGCCAAAATAAACGCTGTTTTCAACGCTCGGATAGCATCTAACTTTACTTTTTCCTGATTCTTCATTGCTGCCATTAAATCCAAGGCAACCTGTTTTGTAAGTTTCATATTGATACTTTTTTATGTTTTTTATCTATAATCTTCGACATCAACTGACTGAGGAATGGTTTTAACGACGGCAAACCTTTGTCATTTACCGCAAGATACGTTAAATAAACTCCAATCATAAGTATAATAAAAATAGGATACCACATTCCAAACCACGAGCTTATTGTTGCCGCCTTTACACTTTTTTCGGCTATCATCGTAAGAACATAGTACATAAGGTAGAAAATAAACGAAGCAATTACGGGAACACCGAATCCTCCCTTTCGCACCAAAGCGCCAAACGGAGCGCCTACGAAAAACATTATCATGCACACAAATCCAAGAGTGAATTTTTTGTGCCATTCTATACGAAACTTATTCAATCCTTGTTCCTGCGATATTGTCGGTTCTACCGCCGCCAACAAAAATGACTCTGCCGTCCTCGCCGAATTCAACGCCTTCATCGCTACCGATAATTTCCCCTCTTGGCTCATATTAGCATACAACGTATCCACATTCACCATTACTCCCAAAGAATCATCGTTTGCCTTTGCCTTATATACATTATTAATAAAGAATTGCGTGAGACTACGTGTATTATGTCCCTGATAATTCAACTTTAACGAATCAATCATATAATCCAACTGCATGACATTCTGCATCTGTGAATTATGCTTGAACAATTCGACATTCGTTCGACTGAACGCATAGTCCTCCAACTCGAACAAAACCTGCTGCTTGTCAAATGAATACTGACGGAACGGACGTTTCTTGCGATATTCGTCAATACTGCCTCTCTCAATCACATCCTCGTACGACTCGCCCGAATATAAGGTAAGCACCAAATAGCGTTTGTCGTCAGTAACTTTCATCGTGGCCGAGTCGGCAATGATGACACTCGTATTACCCGCATTATTCCTATGGTCATAAATCATCATATCGTACATCATGTTCGTTTCGGTATTTTTCGACGAAATCTTCAAACGAACCTGATCAATACCATCAAAGAATATACCTTCCTTTATATTCATTTCTGGTCGCTGGTTTCTAACATCAAACATCAAGGACCACAACCGCAGATTAGAATACGGCAACACATTATTCGCATAGACAAACGCCCCTGCCATCAAAATGACATTGAACACTATCAACGGTAACATGATTCTCGCTAATGAGACACCTGCCGATTTGATTGCTATCAGTTCGTTAGTGTCGCCCATGCTACCATACGCAAATATCGAGGAACACAACACAGCCAAGGGCAATGACATTTGGAGCAAACCCATTGCCGCAAAAAAGAAGAGTTCCAAAATTATCCGTAGTTCTAGTCCCTTGCCTACAAGGTCGTCAATGTAACGCCACAAGAATTGCATGAGCAACAGAAAAGTCGTCACGAAAAAAATTATGACTAACGGTACCAAATATGATTTTAGAATAAATAAGTCTAATTTCTTAATCCCCAACATAATACCTAAGCGGCCAACAACCGTTTCAAATTATCAATTTGAAAATTCCACAATCGAACAACATCATCATACTCCTCCTCCTCGGAAAAATCTATCACATGCAACACGTAGGTCCCCGTCAATTCTTGTCGTTCAATCCTAAACTCAAAATAATCGTCTTCCTCATCCTCCTCCCAACGAAAACGAATAAACACATTTTCGGCAGAATCAAGAACGATGGCACGGGAAATTTCCTTATGCCATAGGAAAGAATACACGGTGCCATCCTCGCTCGCAGCATCGTCGGCAAACCATTTTGCCAAGCCGTCGGGAGTAGCAACATATTTATACAATACGCCAGGCATTGTATTCATTTCAAACTCCAAGTCAATTTTTTGTTTCGACATACTTATCGCATTACAAATGCAAGATACAATTTTTTCTATTAAAACGTCACAAAATAAGAAATATTGATGGTCGTTTTAGTAAATTTGGTTTTTCCTTGCGCCATTCCGCAATTGTTTTTGTACGAATTTCTTCAGTTGGTAAAGTAATATCCGTCGCGATACACAATCTCGTTCCCGGTCGTAAAATAGCCAGCAAATCTTCAAACAACTGCTGATTCCGATATGGCGTTTCCATAAAAATCTGTGTCTCTTTGGTCTGTGTTGCCCTGCTTTCCCATGCTAAAAGCATCCGTTTCCGTTCTTCCTTTATCGGCACATATCCGTGAAAAGCAAAACTTTGTCCGTTGAATCCCGATGCTATCAACGCCATGATTATGGAATTGGGGCCGACAAGCGGAACGACCTGTATTCCCAATCGATGGGCTTCAGCGACAAATATATTTCCAGGGTCGGCAATGCAAGGCATTCCTGCTTCACTCATAATCCCTATATCGGAACCGTTTTGCAACGGGGCCATTTTTTCCGCAAGGTTTTCGGAGGGGTTATGTTTGTTAATCTCAAAAAAAATAGTCTCCTCTATATTTTTTTCGGGACAAACCTTTTTCACAAACCTCCGAGCAGTCCGAGCATTTTCTACAATATAATAATGTAGTGACTGCATGATACTGACATTATACGAAGGGAACAACACTTCAGGTGATTGTTCTCCCATTTCAGACGGAATTAGATATATTTTACCTCTCATTTGAAAAAAAATCTTTTACTTTGTAAAAATAAAAATTTAATTCGATTCAAATCATAATGAATTAACTTATGATACTACTTAACCTCATCCAACTTATACTATTGGCATTTTGGACGTTATTCTACGTCTACGTAATAAGTCTATTACTACCTTCAAAAGCAACACTTTGGCTCACAGTACATTTATGGGCACCCGTGAACTCCTACATCATATTCAGTCCTATCAAGGCCGAAGGATTAGAAAATCTTGACCCGAAAAAGAATTATGTCTTTATGGCAAATCACTCCTCGTTTTTCGACATTCCATGTCTTTTCTGGGGTTCGAAACGAATGCTGCATTTCGTGGCGAAAGAAGAATTGAAACACAACGTTTTCACAGGATTCGTTCTTCGAAAAATGCAAATGATTTTTATAGACAGAAAAAATGCGCAAAAATCGGTATCGAGTATGCGACAAGCTGTCGATTTGATTTCTCAAGGAATGGACATCGCAATTTTCCCTGAAGGAACAAGAACAAAAACGGGAGAACTAAATCCATTCAAGAAAGGAGGTTTCAAATTAGCCATCAATTCTCAGACCGACATTGTTCCTGTTACCATAAAAAATTCTGCAAAAGCGTGGTCGCGTTCCAATATGCGTTTTCGTCCGACCAAAGTAACCGTGTGTTTTGGGAAACCCATCTCTGTACAAGGATTGCAAGAAAGTGACGCTTTACAAGTTGCCAATCAAACATTTAGCATTATAAAAGAAGAATTAATGAAATAACCTTGGACCAACATCATTTTGCAGAAATTCCCAAGCATGAAAACGCAAAAAAAATCTTTCTGGAGTAAGCTCTATCGTTGGCGGTTACGGCATGTGACCGACAAGCAGCTGATGTATGCCTTGTCGTTGTTGCTGGGTATTACCTCGGGACTGGCGGCTGTGGTGTTGAAGTCGATGGTGCACGGAATCCAATATTTGCTTCATTTGTGGTCTCCAACCTCGGGCGAAAATTTCTTATATTTCTTTTTACCGATAATAGGTATCACGCTTACGTTACTCGTGATAAAATATGTCATAAAAAGTGACTCCAACATTGGCGTACCTGGCGTGTTATACGCTATTTCCAGAAAAAAAGGCGTAATTGAGCCACACAACATGATTTCCTCCATGCTTGAAAGTGCCTTGACCGTCGGTTTTGGTGGTTCCGTGGGATTGGAGGGCCCGAGTATCGTTACAGGTGCAGCGTACGGGTCGAATTTCGCACGAATTTTCCGACTGAATTACAAACAGTGCGTCGTGCTGATTGGTTGTGGTGCTGCTGGCGTAATGGCGGCAATATTCAACGCCCCGATTGCGGCGGTCATTTTCGTTTTGGAGGTGATTTATGCTAATTTTTCAATGTCGTCAATTGTTCCATTGATGCTCACGTCTTCAATAGCGACGCTTTCCTCGTACTTTTTCTGGGAACAGGACGTGTTGTTTCATTCCGTTGATATGTTTAATCGAGATTTCCGATTCCAGGACGTGCCGTCGTTTGTGGTTTTGGGAATTATAGCAGGATTGATTTCCGTCTATTTCAAGAAGATGTATGTTTTGATGAACGACACGTTTTCAAAAATCAAGAGCAAGAAAAAACGCCTGTACATTGGCGGCTTGTGTCTTGGTGCGTTGTTGTTCTTCTTCCCGTCGTTGTACGGTGAAGGTTTTAAGGAAATCAACATGGCATTTCGTGGCGATTATTCGTTTTTGTTTTCGCAATCGTTGTTTGAACCATACGAAGGGCAATTTATGATCGTTTGCATACTCTTCGCATCGGTTATTTTTGTTAAGGTCATAGCCACTTCGCTCACGTTTGGCGCAGGTGGTGTGGGAGGTATCTTTGCACCGTCATTGTTTATCGGAGCGGTTATCGGGCTGTTCTTCTCATATTTGTTCTCGTACTTTGGCATTCGCGTTCCCGAGTCGATTTTTGTCTTGTTGGGAATGTGCGGAATGATAGCCGGCGTGCTTCATGCCCCGTTGACGGGAATATTCTTGATAGCGGACATAACGAGCGGTTACGGACTTTTCATTCCATTGATGTTGGTTTCGGCAATTTCATACGCCACGGTGCGAATTTTTGAAGACACGTCGGTTTACACCTATATGCTTGCCAAGCGAAAAGAATTGCTGACACACGATAAGGACCAATCGGTTTTGACATTGCTTGACATAAACAAACTCATTGAAACAGATATTGTTACGATTGACCCCGATGCCACGTTGGGTGATTTGGTCGAAGTCATAAAAAAATCAAAACGAAACATTTTCCCTGTCGTTGGTGAAGACGGTACAATGTACGGTATGATAAAACTTGACGACATTCGTGATATGATTTTCAACCCCGAATTGTACAACAAAGTTGACGTGAGAACGTTGATGTATATCCCTGAATATTTCTTCTCACCCTACGACAGTATGGACGACGTGGTACAAACGATACAAAAAAGTGGGCACTATAATTTCCCCGTTCTTGACCACGGAAAATACGTTGGTTGTATATCTCGCGCAAGGATATTTTTGGAATATCGTAACGTTTCGGCTTTCTTCTCGGAAGATTAGTCTATAAAATCTTGTTTTTTTTAACAAATTGTTGTTATTTTGGTGCTTTAGGTGAAACCTTTTGCTAGAGGGTTGAGTCTTATGGTAAAAATACGTTTTGTAATATAGAAAAAAGTTAGTATGCGTACACAAAAATATACTCGTATGAAACGATTCTTGATGACTGTCGTTGGGTTTATAGCAATGACATTGGTTTCTTTCTCACAAGTTGATTATGAATTTTGGTTTGCGGCTCCGTTCGGTAATACCGACCACGCCCCATATTGGCCGGAAAGTTATCCGTACAAGGTTGGTGGACGACCAATTTATTTGCGTTTGGCTACCCAAGATGCCGATGCCGATGTAATGGTGACCTTGCCAGCTTTGGGTTTGACGATTGCAAACGTTTCCATTGCGGCAAATAGTACCGCTTCGGTTGATTTGACGCCATATATTGCAAACATTCAGTGTTCTAAGCAAGGTAATGTGGTTGAAGACAAAGGTTTGTATATTCGTTCAAATGCTTTGATTACCGCATACTATGAAATTGCGTCGGTGTTGAATACCGATATTTTCTCGTTGAAAGGACAAAACGCGTTAGGTAAGGAATTCTACACGCCTTTCCAGAATAAGATGGTTAACGACCCGTTCCACAATGGCGTCGGCGTACCCGACAACACTGTTGTGCAAGACTCTGCGTTTTCATATATTGTGATTGTTGCTACGCAAGACCATACTATCGTAAACATTACGCCAACGACGAACTGCGTGGGAATTCCTTCGGGAACCACGAAATCGGTTACGTTGGATAGAGGTCAGACGTACGTTGTGCGTGCCAAAGGTCAGGATGTTAATTCTCGTCTGTCGGGAACGTACATAAAGTCGACAAAACCTATTGCCGTAACAATCGGTGAAGACTCTGCATACCCAGACTACTACACGGAATCTGGCGATTGCGAGGATTATATCGGTGACCAGATTATGCCAACCTCGCTTGCAGGTCGAAAATATCTCATTGTGCAAGGACAGGGATATTCGCAAGCAAAAAAGAATTCGAATAATTTCTATGAATTGGTTGCCATTACTGCGGTAAAAGACAACACTGTCGTGATGTTGAACGGTGCACAATACGGTTCTGCATTGAATAAGGGCGAAACTGTCACTTTGGAGTTGACTGATCCGAATTCAATCTATACATTTATCGAAACGTCAAACCCTGTATATGCATTCCACATCTCGGGTTACCATTGCGAGGTTGCCGGTGCTTTGTTGCCGTCGGTTGAAATGTGTACGGGTTCTTATAAAATGGGCTTTGTGAGAACATATGGTTCTCAGAACGACCAAGAGTTTTATATGAACTTGATGGTGAAAGGTGACGGTGAAAAGGATTTCTTGCTGAATGGTGCTTCTAACAGCGTCATAAACAATGCCTCGTTCCAAAGTATTGAGGGAACGGACTGGAAAGTGGCAAGAATTTATTTCTCACGGAACGATATGCCCGAAGGTGCGTATTTCTTGCAAAATACGACTTCGTTGTTCCACATGGGTATGATGAACTCGACTGCTCACGACTGGGGTGAAGGTCAGGGATACCGTTTGATGGGTTCTATGTATGGTTATTTCTCTCGTTTTAGCGATAACTTCCCGTCTGCAAAAATCGTAAACAACAATGATACAAGTATCACCGTTACTCGAAACACAAAGGTATCGCTTTTGGCTGACGGTGGTTATAAATTCAGTTGGAAAGGATATATGTGGGACGGACACGATTGGGCATTGCTCGATCCTCCATATTATATGAATGAAACGGATGTGGAAAATCCATATGTGGTAATTGGTGCTTTGGGTATTTATAAATACACTGCGACAATTTCTACCGAGTGTTACGACGACATAGAACGAAGCGTTCTTATCAAAATCGTTGAACCAGTTGACTTGAATGAGATTCACGATACGGTGTGCTTCACGCCAGGCTTGTCGCAAAACAACGACAAAAGCCAGTATTACAATTTGTTCAACTTGAACGATACGATTGTCGGCAAAAAAGGTTTGATAACAGGGTACTACGTTGACCACTTCGACAGATTTGTCGCTGCAGCTCCACATACGTGGGCAAATTATGAAGACACATTGTTGGCTACATCAAAATATAAGACAACCAATGGTTCTTTTACTACTGTTTCTAATCCCTATAGCGATGAGGTGAACTCTTCTTCCAATGTTGGTTATTTGAGAAAATCTGGTCGTAACGGTCAAACTGCCGACGACAGATATACGGTTTCTTTGGATATTGACGTGTCGGAAGATCTGTTGACTTTGGAAAAAGGTGGCAAATTCTCATTTGATGTTAGTTACGACGAAACCAAGACAGAACAGTATTGTAGTAGTTGTGCATCGGAACATTATATTTATGTTGATTTGATTGATGACAGTGGCTTGAAGCTGTCGCTTCCTGCCGTTGCAAGTTTCCCTGCCATATTTGCAGGCGCTTCAAGTGGCGACGACGACGATGATGATGACGATGTTGTGAAATGGGCACACGTCGAGGCTGATTTCTCTGATTTCGCAGGCGATGTAGGTTTTATCAACACGGTGAGAATACGTGCATACTACAACGATGCAGATTGGGGTTGCAACAACCCTGGATATTATATCGACAACATTAGATATTATACTGTTGATTACCACGAGACGATAAAAACACAGGATGCAAAACATTATACTATAACCGACGGTGACTCGTTGTTTGCGATTGTTCGCAATAATTTCGATTTGAGTCGTTCCGATACGACTATGGTTTACTTGGCTGTTAGAAATCCGGGTATAGAAAAACGTACCATACAGTTGGAAGATATGTGTGCTACCGAAGGAAACGAATTAAAGGAATTTGACCTTACACAATATAATTATACCGTAGGTGGTGCTTTGATTGCCGACAGATTATGGTACAAAGACCAAATGGCTCAAAATCCGATTGACAATCCTCAATTTGTTGATGTTCCTGCTGGAAATACCACCTATTATGTCTTTGTAAAAGATGAATGCGCCGATATTCCAGGCGAATTGAAATTGCAAGTGTTTGCCATCCCTGAAGTTACCGATGGCGAGACCACCGTGTGTGAAATTCCTGCCTTGGGTGGCGACAGAGGAAAGGTTGATTTGACGGCAGAAGTAAATAAAATCACGACAGACCTTGGTGCTACGGTACAATGGTATTCTGATTATCAATACACCAAATTGGTGACTTCTCCATCGACACAATATGTGACAGATGGAACAAAATTCTATGCGAAGGTATTTTATAACCAAAAATGTGAATCGTACGCTACGTTGACGGTAAACGTAACTCCTGTTGACGACATTGTTTTCAAAGATTTTAAGGTTTGTGAAGACGGAGGAGTGGTCGCATTAGATGCTACGCCGTCGGGAGGTGTCTATTCTGGTACTGGCATTACGGCTGGTTCATTCGATCCGTCGGTAGGAGCAGGTTCGTATGAACTTTCATACACTATCACGAATGAAGGTTGTACCAATACGCAAAAAGTTACGGCAACAGTTAATCCTAAGGTTACTGTTACTCTTGAGAACTTGAGTGGTAAATTGAAAAAAGGCGAACAAGCCGACTTGAAGGCTACGATTTCTCCTACATCATCGGATTACTCATACACGTGGACGGATGGCACAAAGTTACAAAGTACCAATACGTTAACGCCTAAGACCGTTGCCTTGAACGAACCGACATATTACACTTTGGATGTGGTAAATACGGTAACGGGCTGTTCTACATCGGCAAAGGTTTTGGTTGATGTATATGCTCCGGTAAAAGTTGAATTACATTTAACTCCCATTTGTGCTGGCAACGATGTTACTATTGAAGCCGACAGAACTGGTGGTACAGGACCATTCACGTATGTTTGGAATTTGTCTCCATCAACGGCATATACCGCTGTAAACGATTCTGTCATCACTATATCAAACATTCAGTCAACGGTTGAAGTAAGCGTTACCGTCACCGACAAGACAGAAGGTGATGTGAGAACGGCTACAGCAACACAAACGGTATATGAAAATCCGTCGATTTCTTTGGACGATGCAACTGTTTGTCAAGGTGACGCATTGACTTTGAAACCTACAGTTACTGGCGGAACACCTGCTTATACGTATGAATGGACTGGAAACACCGACGTGATGAAAACGGCGACAAATGTCCAAAATGCAGGAATCAATACTTTGGATAATGTTGGTACGTATTATCTGACATTCGGAGTTGTGGATAAGAACAACTGTAGTGATACTAAGAATGCCACTGTTGTGGTAAATCAAAAGCCGATAGTTGATGCCGTTGCAGGAAAAACAATGTCGTGTTTTGGTGATCCGGTTCAATTGACTGGTTCGGTAAAAACGGCAAATACTATTAGCAAGACGCACGAATGGATTTCGGCTTCGTCAAGTACTGGCTCATTGTCAAGTACTTCAATTCCGAATCCACAATTCACATCGTTTATCTCTGGTGTTCACACATTCCAATACATACTGACTGATGCGAATGGATGTAAGGATACGTCTGAGGTGATTTCTGTGAGAATAGAGCCTCGGCCGACGGTTACTATCAATCCTGTAGCAGAACAATGTGCTACAAATCAGGGCGTTATGTTGTCGGCAAATCCAATAGTTAATGGTATTCCTGACGCAACATTCAGTTATCAATGGTCGGGTGATGTTACGTCAACCGATGCTACGCCAATGTTGGACATCACGACACCGGGAGTAAAGAATGTGAAACTGCAAGTTACGGCAAACAATGGTTGTACTTCCGATGAGGTTCCTTTGCAAGTGGTCGTTCACGACAACCCGTTGGCTGAAATTGCCACGAAGAATTTGTTCGTTTGTGCCGAAGATGAGATAACGTTACAAGCCAATACATCTTCAAGCAACGTTACGTATGAATGGAGTTCCACTATGCCATTGCAGGAAACTACGGGAAGTTCTATAAAGGTAACTCCTCCAAATTCGTTAGAAGAAACGGTTACATATCCTGTAGAATTGAAGGTTACTGATAATACGACGAAGTGTTTCTCTACTGCAAGCACGGAGTTGACATCGTCTCGTTTGCCAGAAATCACCTTAGGTGATGACTTTGAACTTTGCGATGGTGCAAGTATTGAATTGGAACCATTGATTAAATACACCTATCCAGGTAGTTATTCTACAAAATGGTTCCTTGATACATTACAATTAAGTAGCACCGAAATCTTGAATCCGACATATACACAAAAAGGTACGGATACGTATAGAATCGGTATTGAGATTACCGATGTCAACAATTGTAAGAGCACCGATGAACTTGACATCACTGGTTTACAAAATCCTATTGCAAATGCAGGTGAAGACAGAACGGAAGATTGGGATAACCTATTTGTATTGTACGGAAATGCGTCTGGTGGAACGCCAGAATATTCATATCTGTGGAGCCCAATGGATTCATTGTCGCCTGCCACACCAGAAAATGCTCGAATGCAAAATCCGACAGCAAGTTTGTTGGAAACAAATATCTATACTCTTGAAGTTACTGACTCGAAAAACTGTAAGGGTACCGACCAGGTAACGATTACAATTATTGGTCAGCCATTGAAGGTGTCTATCGTACAGCTTCCTGATCCATATTGTTACGGTAATACCGTTACGTTGGAGGCAATTCCTTCGGGTGGTACGGGTGTCTATGAATATAAATGGTCGTTAATTTCTGATCCTTCTACAGTTATTTCGACCGAGAAATCAATAGAAGTTTCGCCAGA
>JAFZTG010000098.1 GCA_017618935.1 Bacteroidales bacterium
AATGTTCACGTTGATTGATACGGTAACGGTTAAGGTTTCTGTTCCAGTCGCATTGATGGAAGACTCCGTAATGTGTAAGGGAACGACATTCGACCTCGAGGCAGAAGGTGAGTTTGTATCGTACACGTGGAACACGGGCGAGAGCACGAAGGCAATCGCCTTGCCTGACGTAGTTGCAAGCTACTCGGTAATGGCGGTTGACGACATGCAGTGCGTCAGCGTTGACACGTTCAACTTGACGACTGTCAACGAACTGCCAGTTATTGACCTTGGTCCTGACCAGACTCCTTGCGACGGAACAACTGTTACCCTTGACGCAGGAACCGGATTTGACTACTTGTGGAAAAATGGTTCTACTGAACAAACGATTAGTTTGACTGCAGGCACCGACACCGTTTGGGCTCGTATAATCGACAATAACCTGTGTGTCAACTATGATACTGTCGTAGTAGCATTCACATATCCGTATCCGGAACAAATCGGCGTGGCAACGTTCAGCGAGACGACCGACCACATAATCCTAGCATGGGAGAAGACGGCCGGCGTGAACACGGTAAAATACAGAATAGAACGTGAGACGAATGTAACCGACAACTGGGAGAAGGTTGGTGACGACGTGATGTTCGCAGAAGCTGGTTTGGTTGTTGATGAGGACGTGAACTACAAACAGCGCGCGTACAAATATCGTCTGGTGACGACCGACGGTTGCGGCAACGAGGCAGTGAGCGAGGTTCACCGCTCGATGATCTCGACGACCACAAGAAACGACGACGGAACGAAGACATTGCAATGGTGCGCATACGAACCGATGGCCAATGTAACGCAATACCTGGTATTGAGAGGTTATGACGCTACTGCAATGGATACTGTCGACCAAGTTCCTGCAAGCAACTTGTATGAAATCTGGAATGAAACAGATTCTAAATTCGTTAACGACAAGGACATCAAGTATCGTGTCGTATTCCGCCTGAAGAGCGAAGTTAACGAAAATGCGGTGAACACGCTTGAAGGCCAGCCAGTAGAGGGTTACTACACGAAGGCAGAATCAGGACCATTCTCGTTGGCATTGTCTAACATTGCCGAGGCAGAAAACGGTTTGGATGTAGAGGAAGTACCGTTTGCCGACGTGGTAGTATATCCGACGACGTTCAGCTCGTACATAAACGTTGCGATAGCAGCCACGGTAGAGACGAACTTCAAGGTTGAAATACTGAACGCCAACGGCCAGTTGATGGCACGCACTCAGACAGGCGACATTAACAAGACCGTGCTTCAGATCCCGACGGACAACTTCAAGCAGGGTGTTTACACCGTGAAGATCTCCGACGGACAGCAGACGAAGACGCTCAAGGTTGTGAAGTAGTCACGATAGCGTATAAACAAAAATGACAAAGTAGGGGTGAATAAACATTCGCCCCTACTTTTTTACTATCATGGCTTTGTTGCAGCAGGTTATTTCAAAATAACATTCTGTATGTACGCTATATTTTTATATTTATACCTGAGCGAAATTCTATTCCTGGTTGTTCTATTCCTCCATAATCGTAATATTTTGTGTTACAAAGATTTGTAACGTCGAGAAATATTTTGATTGTTTTATTCTGCCAATATGCTTGCATATCAAGTAATGAAAATGGCTTATAATTTATAGTGTTTCCGTCTGAGTCAACGTAACAACCGAAGCGTTCTTGATAAGAATATTGCCAATTTATTCCTATTTGTTTATAGATAGTGTGATTTATAGTAATTGAGATAAAATTGTGTAGATAATCTAATGCATATTTACTGATAAGTTCGCCTGATTTTTTGTTTAACGTACAGAAAGAGTACGATGCCCCAATTGTTTTGATATATTTTCCAATAGTATATTGTGCCGATATTTCTGTTCCTAATGTGTTTACGTTATCAATATTCATGCTTTTCCATATTTCTTCATCTTTTGTTCGTGTCCAGTCTATTATGTTCGAGCCAATTCGATAGTAACCTGAAAATCTGCACGAAAATTTTTGTCGCTGGATTTGTGAGCCAAGTTCCCACGTAAAACTTTCTTCTGGTTGTAAATTGAGGTTTGCGAGTTGGTTGGCACTTTTATAGTACATATCGGTAAATGTAGGCAAACGCAGGGCTTTGTTGGCATTAGCGTATATGCGAAAATATGGTGAAATTCTATATCCGACATTTACGCCAAAACAAAAATTCGATTGAAACATAGTATTGTAATTCCCAGAAAAACCTATTGAAGAAGTGAATTTCCCTAAAAGAAAAGTTTGTTCTCCGAAACAATTAACGTTTGTCCGATTTTTGCCAAACAAGAAAAAAAGACTGTCTTCAGTGTTGGTAAAAGGTACTCTTTTCTGCTTTGTAAGCGTGTCGCCAAGCACATTGCTCACAATATGTTCGTTTCTTAGTTCTGTTCCGAACGTTAATTTTCCAAACGAAAAGTAACGGGAAAACTTGATATTTCCGCCACGTAGTTGTGAAATGTGATAATTATGGTTTGTGTACCATGAAGGTGCGTCTGCTTTATTTCTAAATAGTTGAAATTCATCGTAATGCATTCTATAAAATCCAGCAGCCGAAATTTCTGTTTTCCCAAATGTTTTGACCCATTGCAACGATGAAATCAGCACATTATCCTTTTCATATTGGTTTGGATATTTGAATGAGTAAAAAGAATTGGCCCCAAACTTTTTGATTTGCGTTCCTATTTGAAATGTACAAGTTCCTAAGGTTGAATCGCTATAATTTGTTTGTAAATACAAGTTAGAATATTGAAAATCAGTGTTTTCAATGTATCCAGAAGATTGGTTTGTCGATGCCGAAGCGGTTATGTTCCATTTTTCAGTATTCGTTCGTGCTGCTACGTGTGGCGCAAAGTAGCCGTTGCTCCCGCCAACCATACCGACCTCAACGCTCTGTTTTTTCTGCGTTCCTGTAATGATATTGATGGCACCGCTAAACGACGAAAGTCCGAACACGTTCATTGACGTGCCTTGTAAAATTTCTATGCGGTCAATTATTGCTATATCTATTGGAATATCAAGACTTTGGTGGCCAGTTTGTGGGTCTGTTATGTTGATTCCATTGAGTAAAACCACGACTTGATCGAATGTGCCGCCACGTATTGATAAATCTGCTTGTACGCCGTTTGTGCCTCGTGAACGGACGTCAATTCCAGGCAAGTAGTCAAGCAAGTCGTTAATGCTTTGAACGGGCAAAGCGGCAATGTCTTGTTTTGTGAGCGTAGTTACAATTCGTAACGATTCTGAGGCGAGCGAAGTTGCCTGACGGCTGATTTCCACAATGGAAATGGGGATAATAGTATCGTTTTGAGCAACGCAAAAATGAGCACACAAAAGTGCTATTACTATACAGTTAATTTTCTTCATAGTAACATAAAATAAAAATCCTATTCTCTTCATTATGAAGAAAATAGGATATGTTCTTAAACAAAATTGATTCTTGTAACGCAGGATATACGTCCGCAGTAAGTGTCGGACAAAGAAGTAATTGTTGCAGTCGTTCTATTGGATTTTCGTCGCCGTCGTCGTCAGAAAAATCCAATTCAGCCAATAGCGTGGTAACGAACGAAGTAAGCAACAATTTGCGAAGATGTTTGTTTCGCATCAAACCATCGACAATTTCGGTATTTAACCGACCAATGGTGATTTGCTTGCCCAAACTCATAAACGCCGAATACGCCGCGTGATTCCAGCGATGGAAACGGAACGTATTCTGCGTGTATGAAAGATGTTTCTTCATTTATTGTTTTGAAGAATTACTTTTTGACAAATTGCGTTGTTTTTACAGAACCATCAGTAAAAACTACTTGCATAACGTATATTCCATTTGTTAACGATGTAACTGAAATTTGTGCCGTTGTTTGGTTGACTTCAATCGTTGATTTTGAGCCGTTCAGACCTAAAATCTTTACAAACGCAATCTCGTTGTTTGCTTCAATGTTTAGCACGTCAACACAAGGGTTGGGATATACCGAGAATGCAAATTCCAAATCGTCAACAGCAGTTTTTACTTCCGATGCCATGTATGCATTGTAAGCCGTGCGTAATGCAGAAACCTGATTGTCAACCTCGGTTTGCGTTGCTGTTGCCTTGTTGTTAATTGTCTCTGCATTTGAGAGTGCAGTTTGAAGTTTCGTTCTCAATGTTGCAGAATATTGACCTACTGCCGTTCCCGCTGTTGTTGTGTTAAGAATAGATTTTGTGTTGCTGATTAGCGTTGACAAATCTTCCTTATTAACAACTGGTTTTATCTCAGAAGCCTTGAATGTAGCAATAGCATTCGTTAAAGCAGTGTTTGCGTTATCCAAAGCAGTTTGAGTAGTTTGTGAACTTGCAGTTCTTGCCGTTGCTATAGCCGTAGCAAAATCGTTGATTGCCGATTGAGGATATTTGTCTGTCGTTGCAGAGTTATATAATGCCTCGGCTGTTGCGATAGTTGCAAGCAATTTTGAATTGTCAAACATTGTTGACTTGAATGTAGCAATTGCTTGTGTCAAAGTTGTATTTGCATCGTCAAGTTCGCTTTGCGTCTTTGCAGTCATATTCGTCGTTGCAGCGGCATCTATCGCATTGTAGAACGTCGTTATTGCCGACTGAGGATATTTGTCGGTTGTTGCTTCATTATACAAAGCATTTGCTGTTGCAAGAGTTGCTTCCAAGTCAGAGTGGTTAAGCGAAATGTCAATTGATTTTCCAAGTAATGTAACATCGTCAATCCAAATGTCACCGTTTGTTCCTGTTGTTCCTTTTACTTGCCATTGCAATCCATAAATATTCTTTTCTGAGAATTCAATCTCTGTTCCCCAATATGGTTCCTGTTCTAATTTATCCCAAGTAATTGTTACGGGCGTCCAATCATTGTGTGCATCAATGGTATAACCGTGATAGTTGCCACCTGTACCAGGAGTTTTTACTAAGAATGTCACTGCAGTTCCTTTGTGATAGAAACTAATACCTGTTGCACCAGTACAATCCAATGTTTCGTAAACGCCTTTGTTCTCATCGGTTCCTTCGTATAGATTAAAGCCAAATCCAACAAATGGATCGTATTGGTAGGATCCTTTGTCCAAACGATAGGTTACTTTTATTGCCGAGCCGTTTTTACCACCTGATACTATCATATCAGAAGCGTTGGATGGTGAAATTGTTGATGCTGCATTTGAGTTTTTGTCATCATAGTTGTACCAAGGTCCCCCCAACAAACATTTGTCTGTTTCGCAGTCAGCAAGAATGGTGCTTCCGCCAGGAACGTTGTTTTTAACCGTCATTTTCACAACATCACCTAATGTTCCACCTTCTTCGCTTTGCAAATATGTGCCATTGTATGAAATGGCAAGCATATCGCCTGATTCTATCGAGATATTGTTATTCAAAGTAAGGGTAATTGTTTTCCCAGAAACCGACATTGAAGAAATAGCGTTTGATTGTGCTACGCCACCTTTGTAAATAGTGAAACCACTATAATTGTTTGACGAAACCATTTTCTTGGAACATGTCAGAGTGATTTTTGAACCATCTGTTTCTGCAGCAGAAATAACAGGATTTGTGATAACGACAGAACCACCGTCACAGTCATAGAAGTTTGCGGCATTACCCGACAATGTCAACAAATAAAGCACTTGCACTGTTTGAGCATAATATGCACTACCAGTTTTTGATTTCAAGTCATTATAATAGGTGTCCAAATATGACTGATAATCGTCGTCAATCATAAATGCACACGCCAAACTTCCCGTCCAAGCTACGTTGCCTCTTTCGTATGGCTTGTCTGATATTTCTAGCGCAGAGTAAGAAGAACCTGTTAAATTTGAGAAATATCCTACTTTGCTTGGAGAAGTCAAAGCATTTTTGGCAGACATCATTGCGACAGTTTTTTCAAGCATTGCTTTGCTGCTTGACGAACCAAACCAAACATAGTCCCAGCCGATTCTCCACGGCACACGGCATGCGTCCCAACCAAAGTCGTAATCTGAATTATCACCCCACGGACGCTTGGCAGGAGCAAAGTTTGAAGACCAGTCAGTCCAGTTTGGCCACACCCCGTTTCGTTCCGATTTTTCCAAATAGGTAAAACCATCATCATATATCGTTGCCCAATCCTTTGTCGTTGAGAACCCTAACGCTTCCTGTGCTTGCTTGAACACGCCAACCGATGCTTGCGTAAAATAGCATGGATTCCCATTGTTGTCCCAAGAATCACCTGGTTTGAACACTCGCAAACCATTGTGAGTTGATGTTTCGTATTGATAGATTTTCGATAATAAAGTCTCGGCTTCTTGTGCATAATTGTAATTTGAAGAAGAGCCCCATTGTTTTGCAGCCAAACAAAGCGCCAAAGCCACATCCAAATCTGCGTCGGTTGCCGCGCCACTGCCATCACTTGCAATAGAGTTAAAGCCAACAATCTTCCAGTTCATCAGTCCTTTTGAATTACTCCATCTTTTATAGTAGTTGTATAATTTATCGAAGTGGTCCTGACATTGCGTATTGGTTTCGTTTGCCATATACACGTAAATCAACATACCATATCCGATACCTTCGCTTACCGTTTTATCAACGTTATCAGGGTCAAATTTAATACGTCCATAATTCCCACTTTCTTCCCACATAGCGTTTTCCCACGCTTTGAACTTTGATTGAATCGTCGAGTTTGAAACAGTCGAGGGTACAATTCCGTATGGATACGAATAACCACTTTCGTTCATAGGGAACGGATAATTTTGTGAAAAAGATGTTATTGCGAACGCAATACTTGCAATAAGAAGAAAAAGGTTTTTCATTGTATTTTGTATTAAAATAATTTACTAAGACCTTAGACAGTTATAATTGTAAATACCCTATATTTTTTCAGGTAAAATCGATGAATTTTAATCAATGACTTTGAGTTAGTTTTTCATTGATCTTTACGCTGACAAAATCTCGTATCTTTTCGTCGGAGATTTTCTCCAGCACATCGTTCGCAAAACCACCGACTAATAATTTAGTTGCGGTAATTTTGTCAATTCCCCGAGCCTGCATATACCACAACGCTTCGGCGTCGATTTGCCCCGTGCTGCTTCCATGGTTGCAAATCACGTCGTCGGCATATATTTCCAACTGCGGTTCGCTGTGAATTCGTGCATTTTTCGATAACAAAATGTTTCTGTTTTGTTGCTTGGCGCTTGTCTTTTGCGAATCTTTTGCAACGTAAATCAAACCCGAAAACGTTCCTTCTCCGTTGTCGTCGGCAATGCCACGGAATAATTCGTTCGTCTCGCATTCAGGTGCATCGTGGTTTACCCGAGTAATAATCTCGTGAATCTCATCTTGCATAGGCATAAACACGCCGTACAAATCGGTGTTTGCCTGTTCGGATTCTTTATTCACAACTAAATTGACAACATTTTTCTTGCCATTCAACTGAAAAAATCCGGCTTTGTAAAATGAATCCTTTTGTTGATTGATAGTATATGTTTGTTGCGTTGCATTTTGTTGTATTACGATTTGATTACATTCTGAACGTTCGCCACACAAAATCTGTAATTCGCCGC
>JAFZTG010000007.1 GCA_017618935.1 Bacteroidales bacterium
AAATGACAAAACCCGAAGAAGAAGTAACAACGACTTCGGAAACGGAAATAACGGCAGAAACAGAAACTCCCCAACAAAATACGGAATTATGAAAATAGGTTTCGACAACGACAAGTATCTGAAAATTCAATCAGAACACATTAAGGAACGAATTTCCAAGTTTGGAGATAAATTGTATTTGGAATTTGGAGGAAAATTGTTCGACGATTTCCACGCAAGTCGCGTTCTGCCAGGATTTCAGCCCGACAGCAAGCTAAAAATGTTGATGCAGTTGAGCGACTATGCCGAAATTGTGATAGTGATTAGCGCCGTCGATATTGAAAAGAACAAAGTTCGAAGCGATATTGGTATTACTTACGACAACGACGTGCTCCGTCTGAAAGATGAATTCGAGGAACGAGGACTGATGGTGGGTTCCGTGGTTATTACCCATTTTAAGGGTCAGGAAAGTGCAAAATCGTTCCGCAATCGTTTGAAACGTCTCAACATTAAGACCTACTATCATTATACGATTGAAGGATATCCTTCAAATGTGGCTTTGATTGACTCCGACGAAGGATTTGGGAAAAACGATTATGTGGAAACAAGCCGACCATTGGTAGTCGTTACAGCTCCAGGTCCGGGAAGCGGGAAAATGGCGGTATGTTTGAGTCAGTTGTATCAAGACAACAAAAAAGGCATTAAAGCGGGATATGCAAAATTTGAGACATTCCCTATCTGGAACTTGCCGTTAAAACATTCGGTAAACATTGCCTACGAAGCCGCCACAGCCGACTTGAACGATGTGAATATGATTGACCCGTTCCACTTGGAAGCATACGGGAAAACGACGGTGAACTACAATCGTGACATAGAGATTTTCCCCGTGCTTAACGCTATTTTTGAAGGCATTTATGGTGAAAATCCGTACAAATCGCCTACCGACATGGGCGTGAATATGGCTGGAAAGTGCATTATTGACGATGACGTTTGCACCGAAGCGTCAAATCAGGAAATTATCCGTCGTTACTATAAGGCACTCAATAACTTAGTTGATGGGAAAAGCGACGAAAACGAGGTCAATAAAATTGCGTTGCTGATGCAACAAGCAAAGATTTCCACGACAGACCGAAAAACGACGGTTGCAGCAAAAATCAGAAGCGAAAAAACCAAAAATCCTGCGGCGGCAATTGAATTACCTGATGGAACAATCATTACGTCAAAGACAAGCGAATTGTTGGGGACGTGTGCTGCTCTTATTTTGAATGTTACGAAACACCTTGCCGGAATTGATCATAAAGTGAAACTGATTCCTGCCGAGATGATAGAACCTATTCAGAATATGAAGGTTTCGTACTTGCATGGGAAAAATCCTCGTCTGCATACCGACGAAGTCTTGGTAGCACTTGCAATGTTGAGTCTTCACGACGAAAATTGCAAGAAAGCTTTGGCACAATTGCCAAATCTACGTGGATGTCAGCTTCACGCAACGGTAATGTTAGGCGAAGTTGACCGTAAGATTTTCAATAAATTAGGTATTGATTTCACTTGCGATCCGTTGAAAAAGAAGAAATAGTGAGACGATTTATAGTGCTTGCTTGATTTTTTTCGTCAGTGAAGAGGCAAAAATGAAATCATTCACTTCTTGATTATCGGTTTGCCAAATCTCGTCTTTAGTGCCTTCCCACCATTTTTCGCCTTTATAGATAAAAATAATCTTATCGGCAATCTCCATCACCGAATTCATGTCGTGCGTATTGACGATGGCGGTAATATTGTATTCTTGCACAATGCCGTGCAACAAATTATCAATCACAATCGACGTCATAGGGTCCAAACCCGAGTTTGGCTCATCACAAAGAAGATATTTGGGGTTGAGAGCGATTGCACGAGCAATGGCGACGCGTTTTTGCATACCACCACTGATTTCCGAAGGGAAAAGTTTGTTTTTGTTTATCACCTCAACACGTTTCAGACAAAAATTTGCCCTATCACGACATTCCTCCTCACTCATATTCGAGAACATTCGAAGCGGAAACATCACATTGTCCTCCAACGTCTCGGAATCGAACAACGCACCACTTTGGAACACCATGCCTATTTCCTTGCGAATAACTTTTCGCTGCTTGTCAGTCATATCGGTATAGTTTCGGCCGTGAAAGAGAATCTTTCCCTCGTCAACCTCGTGCAAACCGACAATAGATTTCATCAAAACGGTCTTTCCCGAACCACTTCGACCAATAATGCAATTCACCTTCCCTTCCTCAAAAACCGTAGAAACGTTTTTGAGAATCTGCACATCCTTAAACGACTTCGATACATTCTGAACTTCTATCATAATTATAACATTGCGGTGAGTGAAAGGTCAAAAATTAAACAAACTATACTGCTGACTACAACAGCCTGGGTACTTGCCTGTCCCACTTGCAAGGAACCTCCTTGTGCATAATAGCCATAATAACTTGATATTGACGTTATTATAATACCAAAGAGCACCATTTTTATATTGGTGAACACAATATAAAACGGTTGAAACAAAAATTGCAGGCCGAGAATAAACTGATTACTTGAAACCATACCCGTGACATCGCCTACAATCCAGCCACCGCCAATTCCCAACACGATACTCATACAGCAAAGCACAGGGAAAGAGAATATACCGGCAATGATTTTGGGCAAAATAAGATAATTGGCTGAATTGATACCCATAATATCAAGAGCATCAATTTGTTGCGAGATTCGCATTGTGCCAATTTCCGAGGCAATGCTCGAGCCAACCTTTCCCGACAAGATGAGGGCAATGACCAACGATGAAAATTCCAGAATAATGGCATCGCGCGTTCCCAAACCAACAAGATACTGCGGCAAGATAGGATTCTCCATATTGATGGCAAGTTGTAAGGTCATCACACCACCCATAAAGAATGAGATAATTGCAACAATTCCTATGGAATCGTAACCAATAGCAATGATTTCTTTCCCGATATTTCGCCAAAACATATGCTTCTCATCGGGTCGCCCGATGGCTTTCTTCATAAGAAGCATATATCGTCCGATATGGTAAAAAAGATTCATTCTTGTTTTTGCTGGTTAAAAGTATAAAAAAATTGATTTCAATGTGTTTTTACTTACAAAAAAAGGGACTTCCTTGTGGAAATCCCTTGATTCTTGATTGCCTTTCAAATAGTGATTTGTTTATTCTATGTATTCCAATATATGTTTCGTTATTTTTTCCGCAGCGCCTTTGCTTGCATAGAGAAAATCGCGGTTTTTTCGGCCTGCTTCTTTACGAAATGCCTCGTCGGAAACCAATTTTGAAAGTATCTCGTAACATTCGTCCTGGTTGTTGACAGGGAATCCTCCCGCTTTTGTCTTCAACTGCACGGCTTCGTAAGAATTAACGTGCTTAGGCCCGAATACAACTGGGTTTGCAAATGCCGACGGCTCAGCCACATTGTGCACGCCTGTTGAAAATGCGCCACCAACATATACTAAATCGGCGTTTTTATACAATTTTGCAAGCATTCCGATAGTATCAACAATGGCAACGCGACCTGCCGTTTTTTTGCTTTCCTTTTTTGAAAAGATTGTATATCGTTCCGTGGCAATTCCTTCGGCGGCAAAGGTCTGCTCTATCGCTTGCAAATGCGATTCGTGCAATTCGTGAGGTACAAGAACAAGTTGTAAGTTGTCGTGCTCCTTGAAGACCTTAATGAGAGCGGGAAACAAATGCTTTTCATCGGCTGGCCAAATGCTACCGCCAATAAAAGTTATTGGTAACGGATTCTCAAAAATCGCTATATCTTCTTGTGTCTGAACTGCCTCCGCCTTTGCGATGATTTGGTCATAACGAGCATCGCCAACAACTTCAAGCCGTTCTTCGTAAGGGAATATATTCAAAAAACGTTGTTTGTAATCTTCGGAAACGGGTAAAATGTATGTTATATACTTGTAGAATAGCCGGTTTACAACAGCATTAATGCCTTTGTACCGCACAGAATCCTCGGCCAATTCCGCAGAACAAAGCAACACGGGAACCTGTGCCCAATGAGCGGCAAGCAAAATACCTGGCCAAATGTCGTATTTTGAAACAACCCAAGCCTTGGGACGTATGCGTTTGAGAAAGACATAATTCGCTATGCATACATCAAATGGCAAGTAAATAGAGCAATCCACGTCGTCTTTCTTGGCATGCTTCATTCCCGAAGGCGAGAAAAACGAAGCCAAAACAACAATTTCGGGATGCTTCTGCTTCAGTGACTTAATGATTGGAATAGACTGTTCCCACTCGCCAACCGACGAACTGTGAAAAAACACTATGGTTTTCCCTGCGTTTTCCTGGGCAAATTTCTTGATTTTCTTCGGCTGTCGTATTCTTTCTATCAGTCCTTCACGCATTTTTGCATTGAACAATGCTCCAATACAAAAAATGGGAATAAATAGAAATACATAGATAATCGTGTAGAAAAATAAGAATACGTATATCATAGCATTACTTGTTTACCAGATACAAGTCGGCTAACGCAATGGCAGTGGCACATTCAACAATTACGGGAACGCGAACGGCAATGCACGCATCGTGGCGACCAGCAATGGTTAATGGCTCGACTTTATTATCTGCAAAATTGAATGTATCCTGAGTTTTTCCGATACTTGCCGTTGGTTTCACCGCAAGACGGAAGAAAATATCATTTCCGTTGGTTATTCCACCATTTATTCCGCCTGCATTGTTCGTTGACGTTTTCCCATCAGCCGAAACGATGGCGTCGTTGTGCTCGCTTCCTTTCATACGGGCGGCGGCATTGCCACTTCCAAACTCAATGCTTTTCACTGCAGGAATAGCAAAAATGATGTGAGAAATACACGATTCCACCGAATCAAAGAATGGTTCGCCAAGTCCGACAGGCACGTTTTTGCAGACGCAAGTCACCACACCGCCGATAGAATCTTTTTCCTGCATAGTTTCCTTTATGCAATTTTCAATATCGGTTCTGCCACCCACCTCAACCAATTCGGCAGAAATCTGAACTGGTGCAATTATTTTTTTTGCAATAACTCCGGCAGCGACTATTCCCAGCGTAATTCTTCCCGAAAAATGTCCGCCACCACGTGGGTCGTTGAATCCGTGATATTTTTCTTTCCCCGTAAAATCGGCGTGGCCAGGACGGGGATGAGCGACAAGATTGGCATAGTCGCCCGATTTTGTATTTGTATTGTCAAACAGTATCGTTATTGGAGTGCCACACGTTTTGCCATTGAACACGCCACTCACAATGTGCGGAATATCGGCCTCGATACGTGGCGTAGTGCCAATTTTCCCAGAGCGACGACGCTGAATATCTTCGTTGAAATCGTCTTCGCACAACGGAATGCCCGCCGGACAACCGTCAACTACGACACCTACTTGCTGTCCGTGACTCTCACCAAAAATCTCAACCTTGAATATTCTACCAAAACTGTTCATAGTAATTTCTTTTTACAAATGTAACGTTTATTTTGCATTTGCAATATGTTCGTAAACGCCGTCAAGATATTCCCACTCCAAGACGTTGAAACTACTGTTGTGCCACAAGCAACAGAATGTGCCGTGATATTTTTTCACCGTTTCCATTAATGCGTCAACCAATTCTATTGCTTCGGAAACCTTGCGAGTGTCTTGTAACGAAACGTCCATCAACGTAAGCGGCAGTTCCTTTATTTCCATTTGCTGACGAGTCTCGCAATCAAACAAGGAATGTTCTATGCACATTCCCGTCCTAAATCCCGGATAATTCGGGTAATACAGCGTGCTATCCTGTAAAATGCCGTTGCGTTCAAGGATTCTAAACGTTTCGGGCATACGTATTTTCAAGAAATGTTGCCGATTTACCACCAATTTTCTATTGAAGAAATTCTCGTAAAACTGCAAGTCATTCTGAATCTTCTCGGCATCTTTTTCAAGGAAATAATTTGAATGAATGCCTATATTGTGGCCTCGCTTGAGGATATTCTCAACAATAACTTTCCCTTTGTCGCTTGCAAGTCGCCACTCATTCGATTTGGAATTCAAGAAATAAAACGTTGATTTTAAGCCATTTCGCTCGCTCAAGTCCATCAACGAATTATATACGTCGTACGGATCTTCCTTGCGTTTTCGCATTGAGATGGAAAGTTTGAACTGACGAATGGAAAAACGACGGAAAATGTCGCCACAGCAACTTTTTATGAAATCAATCGGTTTGCCCCATTTGTAAAGAAAATCCACATCGTGCGAAAGAACTTTCTGGTACGAATGTTTCTGCGGTATATTGAACTCGTAGTTGGCAAAAAGTTTTCGAAACATTTCGGCATACAAATGCACGATGGGCTTGTTAATGAAGCCAAATTTTACAGCGATTGCGTTTTCTTGCGGGAAACGACCACACGGGTCATATTTCTTTGTAATCACCTCTTCCCAGCGGCTGAGCATAAAAAACGCGCTTCCAATCACGTCACCGCCACAAAAGATTGAATTCTCGTGGTCGGTGAAAATGTTGGTGCCATACAAGAAGGGGATTTTTTCGTCGGGCAAAACACCCTTTAGTTCCGAAATCTTAGTCGGCAGGTATTTCTCGTCACAATACCCGATAGATTCAGGAATATGGCAAAAGAAATCATCGCGAAATTCAAGGAATTTCCCGTTTCCCAACACAAATTTATACACTTGACTCACGGAGTTATCAAAAACTTCGTAGTCAATTCCCAAAATCTCGTGAAAAATCACGTGAAACGTGTAATTCTTTTCGGGAAGGAATTTTGATTCGGTATAAATTGCAATCTTCGCCATACGCAAATTAAGAATTTAAAAATCAAGAATGTTCATCACACGGGCATTCTTGATTTTTACCTTTTTAGTTATTAATTCTCAAAGTTTTTCTTGATGTTTTGTGCTACTTCGGCAAGTTCTTCTTTTGAAGGCGAAAGTTTTGGGCCACCAAAATTCATTTCTCCCACAGAGTTTTGCAACGGAATAAGATGAATGTGGCAATGAGGCACTTCCAAACCAACTACGCCAACACCGATGCGAGCACATGGAATGCTTTTCTCAACGGCTTTCGCAACTTTCTTTGCAAAAACCATCATTCTGCCAAGCAAATCGTCTTCAACATCGAAGATGTAAGGGATCTCTTGTTTCGGAATCACCAACGTATGTCCTTTTGCCATTGGATTAATGTCCAAGAATGCCAAGAACTCATCGTTTTCGGCAACTTTATAGGCAGGAATTTCACCTGCCACGATTTTTGAAAATATTGATGCCATAACTATCGAGATATTTCAATGATTTCAAATGGAATTTTACCAGCTGGAACTTGCACTTCGGCAATATCGCCCACTTTCTTGCCAAGCAAACCTTTTGCTATAGGAGTGTTGATGGAAATTTTTCCGCTCTTGAAATCTGCTTCGGTTTCTGGTACAAGCGTATATTGCATTTTAGCGTTGTTCTTCGTGTTGCGAATAGTCACTTTCGACAAAATTGCCACAGTTGACATATCCAACTTCGACTCGTCAATAATGCGGGCATTGATAATCTGTTGTTGCAACTTTGAAATGCGTAATTCCAAAAGACCTTGTGCTTCTCGTGCCGCATCGTATTCGGCATTTTCCGAAAGGTCGCCCTTGTCGCGTGCCTCGGCAATTTGTTGAGAAATTCTCGGACGCTCAATCGTAGTGAGTTCATCCAACTCTTGTTGCAATTTCCGCAAGCCCTCTTCTGTTACGTATGAAACTTCTGCCATAAGAATAAATTTTTACTAAATATGAGAAAACAAAAGGAATCCCAATTAAGGGATTCCCAGATATTTTTACAAATGTATTAAATTTTTTATTGCAAACCAAGTTGCGATTTACCAATTTCTTTTCCGTCACAGAAAATTGAAATTTGGTAAGAACCAATAGCCAACGCTTCGTTGCTTGCGTTATAGAAGATTTCGAACTTCAAATCTTCGTTGTTGTAATTCACTTCTTTCTTCTCGGTGTACATAATTGTCTTACCCTCGAAATCGAACTGATTAGCATTGCTTTGCGTCAGCACAGTTCCGTTAGGAGCAATGATACGGATGAACAAAGTTTTATTTCCCGATTCAGCCAAACTGTTTTTCAACAATGTGCCGGCAACACCGATTTTTGCAGTTCTACGTGCCTTGGTGGCAACCTTTCCGTTTTTATTGTAACCTTTGGCAACAATGTCGCTAATTCGAAGTTGAGACCCTATCTCGACTTTTTCGCTCAATTGCTCGATTTGTTGCGTTTTCTGGAAATCAATAATGGTCATCGTGTCGATTTTGCGTTTCTTGATTGAATCCTCAAAGCCAAGAGAGTCAACCTTGTGTTTCAACATATCGTTTTCACGAATGAATTTCTCGGCAGTGGCACGCAAAACCTCGATTTGTTTTCTATATTTTTCAACCAAAGCAGCGTCGGCTTGTGCAGCCTTCAATTCTTCACGAGTCTTTTCAATTTCGGCCAAACGCTCTGTAAGAACAGAATCCATTTCTTCGTTGGCAGCAACTTGTTTCTTGATTTCTGTCTCAAGAGAATCCAAATTCGACAACAATTCTGCTTTTTCCTGTTGTACTTGTACGATTGTGTCGGTCATTGTAACGATTTCCGACTTCAATTGTGCGTTTTGCCACACGAAATATCCAAGACCTAATGCCAAAAGAATGGCAACAACTAAAAAGATAACACTTGATTTTGAGTTCATTTCTGTAATTTTTGTTTGTGCAAATGTACACTTTTTATTCATCTCAATGAATCTTTGAGAGAAAAATTACAGAATTTTATGCAAATAAATTGCGTAAAGTCGGAATCTTGATGATTTATAATAGGAAAGCTTCTATTTCTTTGCTTTCACCAAATCCTTCAGGTAGCGTTCTGCGATTGCCCCGTTTTCCATCTCAACGACGGCAATGTCGCTTCCTTTGAACGAAATGATGGTTGCCGAATACACTCTGTCACGCATTTTGTAGAAAACTTTCTCGCCAACTCTGAACGTGGGATTCTCGAATGAGACGCGTGCGTCAGAGGATTGTACCGGTTCTACAGCCTCAGCGTTGTGGTCGGGTTGTCGTACGGGAGTATAAACTTTTTCTTGAGTGGCAACGTTTTGAGCCGTACTTTCTTGTGTGCTGGCATTTTG
Organism: Bacteroidales bacterium; assembly: GCA_017618935.1. The sequence continues at coordinate 9,137 of JAFZTG010000007.1, forward strand.
TGACGGGATAGTATTGTCAGAAGCAGTCGTGGCATTTTCATTTGCGACAGAAGTGTCGTTGCCGTCAATTTTTACCACATTCATTGTGGAACCATTTGCTACAGGTGTTCTATCTGATTCGGGATATACATTATTATTTGTCGGATATGCCGAACCGCCTTGTAAAGCAAATACTTCAACCGTTCTTGACGACAAGATACCAAATGTGCCCAAAGAAAGAAGGTAATCCACAAACTTCGATTTAACTTGAATCATACATGGTTCGTTCGGCATTTTTGGTTGTGGGCGACCAAGCGGAACAAGACCGCTGATTACATAAAACTGTCGTGCCTGGTCGTACTCGTACGATTGCATGGTTTTCGATAATTGCTTATAGTTTCCTACATACGTTTTTGTGGTGTAACAAGAAGTAAACACCATTATGGAAAGGATAAAAATGATAAATTTTTTCATCTTCGTTTATTTAGAGTGTACAAATATAAAAATTATCAAAGAGTAAATTGTTTTTTATATATTTTTGTTGCAAATTTTTAAGAAATGTTGTTATGAAGAAGATTGTTCAGTTTTGCCTTATCGTGTTTGCCCTTTCGTGGCTTGCCGCAGGAATTTTCTATGCGAGCGAAGTGGATTTCAAGTCTTCCGCCGGCTTTTGCTTCGCCGCTGGGTATATGTTTTTCCCGCTTATTTCGGTCATTATTATGCAAATGATATATAAGGAACCGATTTTGAAAAATGTGGGGATTTCCTTTAAAATCAATCGTTGGTGGTTTGTGGCTTGGTTGGGTATGACGGTATTCAATCTTTTGGCACTTGGTGTTTCCACATTCATTCCAGGTATTTCGTTTACGACTGAAAGTCCTGAAGTTCAACAAAGCATTGCGCAAATGTCAGAACAAATTCCCGATGCGAATGCCATGACGGTATTGTTTCTCTCGATTTTTAGCGGTTTGATGGCTGCTATTACCATCAATGCCGTATTTAGTTTTGGCGAGGAAATAGCATGGCGTGGCTGGCTTCTTGAGCAATTTAAGGGAAAATCGTTCCTCTATACGGCCGTTATTACTGGTGTTATATGGGGCGTATGGCATTTCCCCTTGATTTTGATGGGACACAATTATCCTATGCATCCCGTTTTGGGTGCGTTTGCTATGATAGTGTATTGTGTAGCGCTCACGATAGTGATGATGTTTATCCGCATTAAGGCGAAATCGGTGATTGCCGCTGCCATTGCGCACGGCTCGCTCAATGCCACTGCGGCAATTTCCGTTATGTATTTATCTGGCTTCAACGACCTTCTTGCCGGCTCTGCCGGTCTTGCAGGATTTGCAATCTTGGTGGTTGTTGATTGTATAATCGTATATAAATTCCGTGATGATGGTGAGGCTGCCATATTATGACAGCCCTACATTGCATTACGGGAATGGTGGGCACGATACGTTTTAATTCCGTGATGAAACACGTAGAGACGATGTGCACATCGTCTCTACAATGATTTCCAGAATAATCCAATGAATAGTGTGGTGAATTATTCCACAATATATTGCAACTGACCGTCCACAACGTTCAGTTTAAGAGGGCCGTAGTACAATGTTCTTGTTGCTCCGTGACTTTTCTTCGGTGCATATACCAAAATATCGGAATAGGTAAATTCGCCGTTGTAGTCGGTTTGTTTCAGGCGGAAGTACAAAATGTCTGCCGTTGGCTTTGCTTCCCACACGTATTCATATTCCGTGGTTTCCGACGTTGTTCCCGCACCAGAAACATAATCTATTGCAATAAATTCTTCGCCATCTTCCGAAAATTCCAAGGTGAAATAATCATTCTCAACCTCGCTTGCCGTTACCCAATTGAACGTATAGCCGTATTCATTTGCCGAAACGGTGAATGAGGTGAGTTCGATGGGGAGAAGACCTGCTGCATTCGCTGCTGCTATACTTTCTAAGGCGTTGGCATAAGCAGAATTTTCACCTTGATTATTCGTTGTTACGCCACCAAGACTTGAAACACCTTCTATGTATAACATGTTATCTTTTTCTATTTTGGGTTCTATCGTAATCTTATTGGAACTTACTCCTGCTCCTAGCCCGTTGCTTCCTTGGGTACCATCTTCATTATAACCTAATACAGCAAAATATCCATTGTGTGCGCCAGGACCAGGACCTGGACCTGGACCAGCAGGACCATCTGGCCCACCTCCGGGCATATCTATTTTTATAGCTCCCGAACCTAAAATTTGTTTTTTTATTGTTACGCAAGCAGAATGATCAATATGTAATTTAGCAGCATTGCCATTCCCGCCATCTTTTAACATTAGATTCCCTTCTACAATAATCACAGCTGAATTATTAATATGGAGTTCTGATTTTTTTGATATTGTCAAATCTCCTTGAACAATAACAAGTGCGTTATCCTTTATTTCTAGCTTTGTGGTCTCATCTATCGTCAAATCACCTGTTATCACAACAACAGTACCATCTTTTTCTATCATGTACTTGTTTTCCTCAAGGCCTCCACTCTTATATTTTGTCTTAGCATTGTCATTTATTGTAGGATATGTTGCACCTGAATTGTAATTTTTGCTGAGAGTTGTTTCAGCAAATGCCATTTCCATCTTGCACGTTAATGCAAGCAATACAAGTAACCGAAGACAATAGATAAAACGTTTTTTCATACCACACACACCTTTAATCGTGGGAATGTTTAGCCGAATTCTCACCGCAACAAAAGTATATAAATCATCTTGTTACATTATTATATAGATTGAATAATAGACAAAACGGTTGAAATCATAGATGATTATACGAACTTTGGAATTTGAAATACAAAATAGGAGGGAGTTGTGTTTGTCGGCGTTACGGGTTATTTCTGTTCCTCTCCAATTTCACCCACGCCAAAATATTGCAGTTCGGGGTGGGCGAAGAACATTCCGCAGATTGAAGAAACAGGTTTCATCATACACGTTTCGGTAAGGGTAACGCCAATTTCCTCCGTAGCATTCAAAATCTTGAAAATGCTTTCTTTTTGTTTGTGATTTGGACAAGCGGCATAGCCAATTGCCATTCTGCGACCACGATACGCCGTTTTTAGAATCTGCTCAACATCTTCTTCCTCGTTTGGCGAATATGCCCAATAGCGTTTACGCACTTCAAAATGCAATTTTTCGGCAAATGCTTCGGCGATTCTGTCGGCAAGCAAACGAACTAACATTGCAGAATAATCGTCGCCTTGTTGTTTATACGATTCAGCAAGAGAATCAACCTCAAGACCGGCCGTTATCGCAAAGAAGCCAAGATAATCTATTGTATTCGAGGATTTTGGAGCGATATAATCGGATAGACAAAGATTGGGATTACCGTTTTGTTGCAGGGTTTGTTGGCGATAATTATGGAAGGTTGCAATCACGTTTTGCAACAATTCGTTTTCGTACACGAAAATATCTTCGTCAACCGACTGGGCAGGATAAAAACCACCAACCGCTTGCGGAGTAAGCAATTTCTCATCCATGATTTTCTGCAACATTTGTTGTGCGTCGGCGAACAGTTTTTGTGCTTCCTCGCCCTTCTCCGCATCGTGTAAGATTGCAGGATAACCAATGCCTTTCAGTCCCCACGCATGAAAGAAAAACGACCAATCAATATAGGGAAGAAGTTTCTTTATGTGAATATTCTTAATATGCTTGTTGCCAATGAATTGCGGTTTTACAATGTTTGCCGCCGTTACGTCGAACTTGAACTTATTTGCCCGAGCATCTTCCAAAGGCAACATGTCGTTCACCTTTCTATTGAGATAGAGTTTCCGGATAAGTTCATATTCAGCGTTTAAGTTATCGATAAACGTTTGTCGTGCGCTTGACAACAATGCCGAACAAATACCCGCATCTTTCGAGGCATCGCTCACATGAACAATAGGAGCAGAATACAGTGGTGCCATTTTTATGGCAGTGTGAACTTTCGAAGTCGTTGCCCCGCCTATCAAAACGGGTATTTTTAAGTGTCGTTTTTCCAATTCACGAGCCACGTTCATCATCTCTTCGAGCGACGGTGTAATGAGGCCACTAAGACCAATAAAATCGACGTTATGTTCCACTGCGGCATCAACAATTTGTTCAGCCGGACACATCACACCCAAGTCAATCACCTCGAAATTGTTGCAAGCAAGCACCACACCCACAATATTTTTCCCTATATCGTGCACATCGCCTTTTACCGTGGCAAGCAGGATTTTTCCAGCCGAAGTCGCCTGCGATTGTTGTTTTTCCTCTGCAATGAACGGCTCAAGAATTGACACGGCTTTTTTCATCGTTCGGGCAGTTTTCACCACCTGCGGCAAAAACATTTTTCCTTGACCGAATAGCGTTCCCACTTCACCCATACCTCCCATAAGCGGACCTTCGATTATAGCCAATGACGACGGATATTTCTCACGAGCTTCCGCCAGATCTTCCTCCAAATAATCGGGCAAACCTTTCATCAAGGCATACGCCAATCGTCGCTCTACGGGAGTATCACGCCAATCGTCATGTTTGACGGCAGCCGTCGTCTCATTTTGCTTTAATGTGCTTGCATATTCAACCAATTCTTCAGAAGCAGTGGCGGACGTATTAAGCACTACATTTTCAATCTTTTGGCGCAACTCTAAAGGAATTTCGTCATACACTTGCAACATTCCAGGATTTACGATTCCCATATCCAGTCCCGCATTGATTGCGTGATACAAGAATACGGAGTGCATTGCCTCACGAACGGTATTATTTCCTCGGAACGAAAACGATACGTTGCTGATACCACCGCTTGTCTTTGCGTAAGGAAGATTTTGTTTTACCCATCGAACCGCTTCAATGAAATCCTTTGCATAATTGTCGTGTTCGGAAATACCCGTGGCAATGGTCAGCACATTGGTATCGAACACGATATCCTGTGGTGGAAACCCAATCGAAAGCAACAATTTATAGGCACGTTCGCATACGGAGATTTTTCGCTCGTAGATATCGGCTTGTCCTTGTTCGTCAAATGCCATCACGACAAGTGCCGCACCATACTTCTGTACCATTTTTGCCTTTTTCAGAAAGGTTTCTTCTCCTTCCTTTAAACTCAATGAATTAACCAAACATTTGCCTTGCACGCATTTCAAGCCAGCCTCAAGCACTTCCCATTTTGACGAGTCAATCATTATCGGCACACGGGATATTTCGGGTTCCGAAGCCAAAAGATTCAAGAAATGAATCATTTCCGATTTTGAATCCAGCATTGCGTCGTCAAGGTTTACGTCAATGATTTGAGCACCATTTTCAACCTGGGTGCGAGCGATTGACAAGGCATCTTCATAATTTTTCTCTCGAATCAAGCGGGCAAATTTTGCCGAACCAGCCACATTTGTCCGTTCACCAATATTGACGAAATTCCTATCTTTTTCAACCGTAAGAGGCTCAAGACCACTGAGATACATCTTATGATCGGGTTGAGGAATAGGCCGTGGAGTATATCTGCCAACAATGTCGGCGATTTTCCGAATATGCTCGTCGTTTGTACCACAACAACCACCAACAATATTTACGTACGAATATTCAAGAAACGCACGAATATGATGTTGCATCATCTCGGGCGTCTGGTCATATTTGCCGAACTGGTTTGGCAAACCTGCATTGGGGTGGGCACTTACGCACACGGGCGATTTTTCCGACAATTCCTTCACAAAAGGAATCATTTCTTTTGCTCCGAGAGAACAGTTCAAGCCAATGCTGACAATGTTCGCATGCGAGATGGAGCGAATACACGCCTCGAGTGTTTGTCCCGACAAAATACGTCCGCTTGCGTCGGCAATGGTGAACGAAACCATCACGGGCAAATCTGTGCCTAATTCCGCTTGTACCTTTTCAATTGCAAAAAGACACGCTTTTACGTTCAATGTGTCAAACGAGGTTTCCACCATCAAAATATCGGCGCCAGCCTTAATCATGGCAGAAACCTGTTCTTCGTAGGTATCCACCAAATCGTCAAATGTAACAACCCTATATGCAGGATTATTCACGTCGGGCGACATTGAGGCCGTTTTGTTCGTAGGTCCTATCGAAGCACAAACGTAGCGAGGTTTGTCAGGATTTTTTCTGGTAAATTCATCGGCAACCTGACGGGCAATGGAAACGGAAGCCGTATTGATTTCCGTGACCAAATCTTGCATTCCATAGTCGGCTTGTGAGATTCTGTTCGCGTTAAACGTGTCCGTTTCAATAATATCGGCACCTGCCTCAAGGTATTTTGTGTGAATTTCACGAATAACCTCGGGTTTGGTCAAACTCAACATATCGTTGTTGCCTTTCAGCAATACGTCGGAGTTGGCGAAACGAGTCCCGCGATAATCCTCTTCCGTAAGATTATATCGCTGAATCATAGTTCCCGTCGCTCCGTCAAGCACGAGAATTTTCCGGGCGAGAATGTCCAAAAAATCCTGTTTCGTCATTTAACCGATATTTTGGTGCAAAAGTAACAAAATATGGGAGAATGGATACGCTGAAAAATGAGAGTTTTTCGATACGTGATTTTTCAAAATAAAACACTAATTATTATACGCAGCCTCGTAACCTTCATGATACCCTTGTCGGTATCCCTCTTTTACACCTTGCTCATAACCTTCGTTATAGGCTTTGATTTTCCCTTGTTCCAAGCCTTCACTATACGCATTTTGGATTTCGGCTTCGGAATTACCACAACTCACGAATCCTATAGCTAAAACAGCAATAAAAAATATTTTCCTCATAATTTGACCTTAATAAGAGAAAGACAAGATATTTTCGAAAAAGTTTCAAATGTTCATAACTTTTTTGTGAGAATTATTTTTGTCGTTTCTCAAGAAATCTCTATTTTTGGAAATCTTACAAATTTGTATAAAAAGAGACGTATGAACGCAGTTACATTGATAGCAAACACGGGAGTTCAAACGATGTCCTTCCGCGTGAGCCTCAAAAAACGGGATGGATTTTGCAAATATTTTTACGAATGGAAAAATCCTATAAACGACAAATGGTATCTTGATGCCGTGTATCGTTTGGAAGAACAAAATGGCGACGATGTCAAAGTTGCATACTATTATTTGCGTCCGTTGGTTGAAAACGGATGGTTCGCCCCGGGGCAGCCTATCTCAATGAGTTTGTTGAAACAAAATGGCATTAAGCCAATCTACGTGGAAGGCGAAAATCAGGAGAATGGACATATTGTTACAATAGATTTTGATGGCATTACCGATTTGGTTTCTCATTTTGAAAACATTTGGTTGCCATTGCCTTATTTCTATCAGCGAAGAAAACAAAATGGCAACGTGCTTTTCAGAACATTCGGCCCGTTGAACTGGAGTCGTTGTAAATTGATTCCTCGCGAATCAACTGCCGACCATCGTGAATACGATGTGACGGTGGCTTTTGATACTCGTGCCTTGGATAAGGAGTCGGTGAGTGTGGTGGAAGAACAAAATCACGAGTTCCCGCTCTTTGCCGATAGTTCGGTTTCATCATTGGAATTCGGCTTGTGTCAAAATGAGTTGTTCTTGTTGGATTATGTGTCTTCACAACTGAATTGCTCGTATATCTATGAGTATCTATTACATATACTTCATCCCGAAACAGCCGATGTGAATGAGTTGGATAGTGAATCTCATCGCTATTCGTTTGTGACGACGTATTTGTTTTTGATAGATTTGTTGTTGGCCGAAGATGTGTTGCCAACCGTAAAATTGATTAAGAACACTTCTGATGACGCCCGTCCTGTCGATATGGTCGTTTCTGTTTCGGCAGATTCGGCAACGGCGTTGGTGATGGAAGATGAGGATTTCAATACGATTTGTCCCGTTCGAACATCGTTTGGGGCAGATAATCAGAAATATAGTTTTGATTTGAACGATATTGACATGACGGCCGATTATGGTTCGTTTGGTGCAAAAAGAAGTGAACAATTCAAAACAGTGTCGAACAATTTTACGTCATCGCACACTTCACAATGTGCACAATCGTTGGCAAATTTGTTCTTGACTGCTTCAAAACAAATCAATGGCGATGCGTTTCGGCAACAGGGCGACAAAGAATTTGAAGGCGTGCCTCGCTATTTGCGGAATGTGATTTTCACAACGCCGTCGGCTTTGCTGAAAGTGGATCGAACGGCTTTGCTGAACAATGCCAAAGATGCAAAAGCATTGTTTGAGAAACAAACGGGAAATTCAAACCTTGCCATTTTACCACAACTTAGTCCTAATGCTGATGAAAAATCGTGGAATTATGACGAAAGTACGTGCATTCAGATGGTGTATCTCTACAGTGAGCTGGGCTTCAAATATAAAGAGTGTGTTTCAGAATTCTTCAAACTCTATCAATTGTCAGACCGCCCATTGACGATTGGCTCCGTCAATATTGACGATGCGACGGTTGACATGCTTGTGAACGAATACTCATTTACTAATGAAAACGACACTTTGGAATTGCAACCGAAGCCCTTGTTTTATGACACGTTTCAGCAAGCAAGCAATAGTATGCTGAAAGGACTGATTCAGGCGTTATTGGACAATGAGAAATGTCCGCTTCGCAAGAAAATAGGTGGAAATAAGGAGGTATATCAAAAATTCTTGCACGATTTCTTCGGCGAAAGCAATGAACAAATAGCACAATTACAAACGGATTTCACCAAACAGTATCTTATCCCGATAGCTTCGTATTATATTGATTTACTGCAAAATAATAGTTGCAATTGTACGATAAGTTATGCCGATGTGTTTGCCACGAAAAATGTAAGTCAGGACGTGGTTGAGGGTTTCAAATCGTACGTGAAGAACTGGCTTGCTGAAAAAGGCGAGAAGTCAGCGACGATAGATATAACAAAACTGGAATGGAATTACGATTCAAAACAAGTTGCCTCAATTGTACGAAAAGAGTTTGAACCGTTGTTGAAGAAAATTGCAACGATTTTCCACGCTTTTGCGTGCGATGTGATTTTGCTCAACGGAAAAGCTGCTCATCTGCAACCTGTTCGTGAGATTTTCTTGAAATATTACGCCGTTTCGCCCGACCGACTTATCACTATGGGTGATTATTTTGCGGGAACGTGGTACCCGTTTGCTCAAAGCACCGGCTACATAAACGACACAAAAACCGTCGTTCCTGTTGGCGCATTGTTAATGATGCGTTTGGCGAAATCAGATTCGGGAATCCGTGTGAACCAAGAAGCGTTGAAAGACATTGATTCTTTCAAATCGGTACAGTTCGTCGAGGAATCTCGTTCGCGTTTACGTGTAAATTATGCGTTTACCCCAGACCAGAAACAGGCGAAAATTCTTGCGTCTTCGTTCCCTATTACGTTGAAGGCCAAACAAATGGATGCGGATTTATATCCTGAAAAAGCATTCTATGTGATTGACGTTAATCGTGCCAAGGTTGCCGAAAAACTTCGTTTGCAGGCAAGAATAAATCGTGAGGATGTTCCATCTGATGAGGTTTTGGAAGAAGAGACAAAGAAATTTGTGCAATCTATGCAGGAACGAATGCCTCTCACGATTACAATTAGTCGAAGAAGTTCCGATAAGGAAGTGTTGCTGGCAGGAACGGTGACAGATAAAGATGGTGTCAATGTAGATGACCACAATATAGAAATCCAGATGAAACAATGCGATGCAAATCAAAACTGGAAAGAAACGGGTGTCTATGAATTTTAATTTATGGCAATGAAAATACAGAATATACAAGAAACGATTCAATTGATTGATGAAGCAATAGCTTGGTCAGAAGAGAAAAATGTCCGTACATTTCCCAAAGAGGTGTTCAAGGCATATCGTCGGAAATTTGCGAAAATCAATGAAGTGGCTCCCGAAAATAAGGCAAAATCCGCTTCAAAAGCGGTTGCACGTGACGTGGTTTCGCAATTGTCGGTGTTCGACATTGTATTGTCGTTAATTGATGCGTACTACGACGGAATCAGCATTAAGGACACAGCCATTTCTTATGCAACTATAAACCAGCGTCTGCCAGAGATTTTGCCACAAGTTAAGAAAAGCAAAGTGGTGCAAAATTATATTACCGAGGACGATATTATTGAGTTGGGTGAATATCTGCAAACGGTCATTGGTGTAAAGGCGGCAAATTGCTATCAGTCAGATTTTTGTAAGATTTTGGCTCCGGCTATCGCCTATGTGCCGGCAACTGCATGGAGTTCGGTCTTGTCATTCTTGTGGAACGACAATGCCAATGTCACCAAGGTGTTCGAATCATTGTTGGAACGCTGTGGATTGCTGGAACAAAAAGCCGACGGTCCAATGACAACCGATGCCGAGTTGAAACAAATGCAAGATGAACTCAATCTCATTTTGCAAGTGTATAAGTCGCCAAAATCAAAAGAATATATCCAGAAGGTGGTGAGCGATATTCAGGCATTGCTTGACCGAGATATTGAGAACAATCAGGAGTTGTTTGGTAAAATTCAAGATTGCCTGATGATAAAATCCGACGCTGTTCGGAAAATCATGTATCAGGCATACGAGGAACAGGCAGAAATGCCTTCTGATGTGCTCACGGCGAGAATTGTCGATTATTGGATGCAATATATCAACAATCATGTGAAGGAACTGAACACTATGCTTCCTCATGCCGAAGAAGTGGTGTATGCGCTACTGACGATATTCCAGAATAGCACGACGGAGCAAACGTTGGTCGAGGGTGTGACACAATATCAGGATTCATATGGCATTTCGGCTTCGGAATATGCAGTGGCTGATTATATGACGTTTGAACTGAATCGCTTTGTCACTACGTATGGTCGTACCACGATGGATTACGATGTGTTGCAAGATGTACAGGCGTTGGCGGAAAAATGTAAGTTGAAGATTGCCGACGTGTCGCCACTGGCTATCAATAGCAAACCGCAACGACAAGATGCGAAACAAGCGTTGGAGGTTCTTGAAAAATCGGCAGAAATTGAACAGGCCGATATGGTTACTATTATGAATATGTCGTTGTGGGACAGCTTCCCGAAATGGATAAATTTTATTACGATCGGATTATTGGCAATCGCAAATAAGTAAAAAAATGAACGAGAAATTACAATTTAGTTGGGGTCATATATTTGCCTTCTTGGCAATGATAATGATTTCATACCTTACCTATACGGGAGCGGCATATTTATACGACACAAACTTGACGGTTTCTGCTCTCTGGGCAATCGGAACCTTTTTCGTGCTCTTTGTCGTTTTCGTGGGAACACAACAGTTAAAGGCAACCGAACAAAACTTCTCACGCAATATCTTGTTGGAACGAATCGGTGTTGTGCTGTCGGTTGTCGTGTTTCTTCTTATGATAAGCATTTCACCGTTCAAACATTTTTGGACGGTTTATGGAAATCGCTCGGAAATCACTTCTGAGTTTGCCTTCGCCATTGATTCGTCAAAAAGTATCTTTGAAAATTATGACGCTTATGTCGATGCTCGTGTAAATCAAGTGCTTGCAAGCAAAAATGAAGATAAGGAAACTATGGCTGAGTTGCTCAAAATGCAGTTACGGCCAACGGTGATTGAAGAAAATGGCACCTTTGATTATGAAACAAAAGAACAGGAAATTCTTGCATGGATTGATGCCGCAAAGGAATCAAGCGTGTGGAATGTGTTTATGTTAGGTAACTTGACCGAAATTCAGGAAGGTGTGGAAAGTTGGAAAACAACGCTGGAATCGTGGACGGAAAAAAGTTTCTACGACGGCGATATGGCTCCCTATCAATCTGAATTTGATATTGTTACAAGTTTCAATGCTTTGAAACAAAAATATACGGAAACGAAGATTTTTCAGTGGAGAGCCGTTCTTTGGGCGCTTGTGGGTTATTTCTTCTTGGCCTTGCCGTGGCTCTTGCAACGTCGTCCGGTGAAAAATCCGTATGGCTTGCTCGGCAAAAAAGAATGGACAGAAGAATATGAGGAAGAAAATGAGGATTCGTCAGAAACCGAAATAGAACAAACTATCGTTGAGGTTGACGACGATGACAGATTTGAGATATAATGTGTAATTGATAGAATAAAAAGATATGCCAACAAAGGAAGAAATTTTTGACAACATCAGTGATTATCCTGCCGAACAGATTGCGGGATTTATTACGTCAGGAATTGTGACGTTTGATGAATTGTGTGAATTCAAGAATACTGGTGGTGATTTCGGTAACGAATTGCGCGAAGCGGTGAAACAACTTGTTGCCGGAATGGAACTAAAAGACTGGGCAAAAGCCGAAAAAGGTAATTCCGAGGAAAGTTATTCGGAATACATCGAGAAATATCCTTCGGGCGACCATCGTGTGGAAGCCACTATTCGTATTGGTAAAATGCGTGCCGCAAAAGCCGAAGAAATGTTTTGGAACTCGTTGGACAAGACGAGTGTCGAAGCCGTTCAACGTTATATAAATGATTATCCGAGCGGGAAATACACGACACAGGCGAAAAAATTGCTGAAAGCGTTTGAACGACGTGCTCAATTTGACTTGCACGAATATCGCAACGAACTTCGTATGATGAAGGAAAATGAACATTTTGCGGAATTGGAATCAAAAGTAAATGAAGGATATATTACGAAGGATGAAATATTGAAACTAATTACCGAAGACCACAACCTGTTTAATACCGATTGTATCAACGACTTGCTGGATCATGGTTATATTACGTATGACGACTTGATTCAAAAGGCGCAGATACGCGAACCTTTCATTCACTCTTTGCAAAAAAATCTGAGCAATATCGATATCCCTTCTGTTGATTGTGATGCAGTTGAACAGATAGAAAAAACTTCGACCGAAATTTATTTCTGGGGTGTCAAGAACTCTGGAAAATCGTGTGCAATCGGTTCCATACTCAATACGGCTCGCAGAATGGGCTACGGAATTACAAACAAAAAAGGGCAGGGTGTCGCATATTTTGACGCATTGTCGGATTTGTTCAATCAGCACGATTCGCGTCCGACTTCGGTTTTGCCGAATGGTACGCCTACCGATAGTTTTGCCGAGATGGGATTTGATATGACGATGGCAAACGGACGCTATTACCCGTTGACGTTTGTTGACCTTGCTGGCGAGTTGCTCACTGCAATTTATGCCGAAGCTCACAACGTCGTGTTGGACGATCCTGCTTACGACAAGGCTGCAAAGGCATTCCGTAGAATTTTGTTGGAAAATCATAAGGAGGGTAATCGAAAAATCCATTTCTTCGTGATTGAATATGGCGCCGCCGGTAAAAAGATAAAAATCGGAAACGATATAGAGTTGGGACAGGATGCCCTATTGGAGAATGTGATTGACATTCTGAACGTGGAAGACCCGATGGAAAATCCGTTCAAACGTGACACCGATGCCGTGTACGTGGTGCTTACCAAAGCCGACAGAATAAAGGCAACTTCTGCAGCCGAACGTAAGGAGAAGGCAAATGCTTATGTACTTGAACATTATAAAGGTCTTGTTACTGCCATCCGAAACGTTTGTCGCGAATGTGAACTGAACGGTTATGTGAAGCCAATCGCGGGCGCCGAAGAAGTGAAACCGAAGATTTTGGTACTTCCATTCTCTATTGGCGACGTTTGTTTCAAAAGTTATTGCGAATTGAAGGAAGAAGGTCCTGCCAAGGTTTTGAACGAAATAACTTCACGGGCAACGTCGGAAGAAGACGACAAAAGTTTCTTTGTAAAACTTAAAAAGAATTTTAGGAAATGAAGCAAATAGCTGTTTGTGTAAAAGAGACGAATGACGGCTATAGTAGCGATTTCCTCTATAAGTCAAGTTATTTCGTAAGCGAAGGTGTCGTTACCGATATTCGTCTTTCGTGGATTAGTAACGTTCTTGATACTTCTACGAATGAGTTGCGTGAGCAATTGAAGGAAACGACGCCGCTCCGTTTTATAAAGTTTACCAAAGATTTCTTCTATCTGGTAATCTTAAAAATGGGACAAACTTCGCGATGGAACGATAATGTGGCCGTGTACTGCCAAGTTCCGTTGGGCGTGTGTCCTACGGCAACAGAGTGGGACACGCTGATTCAGGCAATTGATGACGTGCTCGAAAAGAAAGAATTGTTGGCAAAACCCGAGTCGTGGACGTTCTTGGATTCTTTGCTTCAAAAAAATTATGAGTGCGAAGATGTCTTTGTGGAATATGCCGAAGGTGCAAAACCATACGCCTGTCGCTATCTGTCGCGATTAAATTCTCTTTCGCAGTTCTTGCTGAATTATTATCAACCAGGCTATCAGAACTATGAGGCAGTTGTGCTGATTAGTGAAAATCAGAAACAGACAGTTCTCTGCAAACCTTCTGTCGTTGATTTGACCAAGGAGGCACTGAAGGAAATGGCTGTCTTTTCCGCTCCCCAAAATACCGATGGTTGGTTGGCTTATACGGCGAACGACACATTGCTCGACAAACCTATTATGGTGGCTAAGTCGGAACCGTTGACCATATATTGGAAGAAACCTGGGTGTAGAACGATATCAAAAACGGGTGGGGCGACGAACCCTGCCTCGTTCCAAGTCAATCAGGATGACTGCAAGATGGTGATTTCCAAGAAACAGTTCAAGATAACCGACGACAACGGTCATTCCGTGCCAAGTTTCAAAATGACTATTGACGGTACGGGGTGCAGAAACGGCGAGATAGAACTTCCCGTAGGGTATTCAATCCCAAATGCCGCCATACGAATCGCCTTGCAAGGTGTTATTCTGAAAGCGGATAAGAAAATTTTCACGCATAAGATTCTGTTTGCCGTTTTGGGTTTGATTCTTGGTTTGGCAATCGGTCTAATCATCGGATTCTCAAGAACGCCAAGCGTCGTGTATGTGCCTGCTGAACCAGTTGTAGAGCCATTTAGCTGTGAGAAATATTTCAAGACAAACACCGAAGTGTGGAGCAAGGCATCAATTGATAGTTGCGAAGACTTACACGGAGTGTTCGAATTACTGGTTTCATACGATTTTGAGGGATTACAGACGAAGAAATCGGTAATGACGAAATACGAGGGAATGAAAGATTTGGTTCCTGTCATTGCAAAAGCTGCTGAACTGGGCTTGCACGTAGATTCGTCGGGTGCAGTTACGTCAAAAATATTGAAACCAGCTCGCTTCAAAGAACGCATACTGACTGCTTATTTGGAAACATTCGACGTATGGAAGAAGGAAGACTTGGATGTGTTCGATGCAGATTTGTTCAATGCGTTGTATCACTATACGGGTGATGTCGTAAAGAATTATAATGTGGATGGCAGAACGAAAATCAAGACAATCTGCGAACAAGGATTTAAGTTCGGAAACACCTATCCCGACTTGTATTCCAATAGCAAGGAAATTACATTTCAAAACTATATGACAACATTCAAGGCTATGCCGACTTCAAAGAAGGAAACTCCCGTGAAAAAGGTAGAAAAGCCCGTCAAGAGTGCTGCTCAAGGTGCTGATGATTAACGAAAATGAGATTGTATGAATAAGATAATTAAAGTTGCCATATTGGCTGGGGCATTGGTCCTTATAGGATTTGTCTCTGTACGTTTTTATCGCTCTCAAGTAGAGAATACGCCCTCGTTGCTATTTAACGGCAATCAGTTTGTAGGTAACATAGAAAATGGCATTTCCGAAATGAAGAATTTTGATTGTGCCAATTGTACCAAAGACCCCGAAGAACTCCATATCAAAATGTTGAGCAAATTGCAAGCCGTTGAGAAAAATGGCTTGGTCGATGCCGACGCTATGCGAGATATGAAAACTCGCTATATGGCGGCATATGCCAGCAAGTTCTACGAATCGTGCGTGTGTGCGTTCACGAAACCGTGGACAATCAAGGACGAAATGTGGCGTTTTGAACGTACAAAATGGCTGCTTGATATGCCGAACGCCTTGACTCCTACGGCAAAGGTTGAATTGGAGAAAATCAAACAGTTGGATTTAGACTACCAAGCTGCCGTACGCATTGCCTCGTATAGGTCGTTTGCCGGTATTGAAAACGCAAAAAAACAACTTGACCAAGCTCGGACGTATAAGAAAGACAAATATCTTTCGCACTGTACCTCGCTTGTTTCCTACTTGGAATCATTGCCAAACAGCATTCACAACAGTCATTATGCCTATGTGCAGGAAACCATTGAAAATATGGAGATGCAGATTCAAGTTCTGGAGCGTTTGAATTCTGACTTAAAAAGCAAGAAGAAATCGCAGTACGACATGTCGAAAGTGCTACAAGCAAACTACACTCGTATTTATAACGACATTGCCACAAATATGCCTAAGGTTCGTGTCGCCATTGATGACTACGACACCAAGGCACAAGCCACCTATGGCACCAAGAAGGATATAACCTCAATTAGTGGAAAAGTAGGAAGCATTACTCAAAAATTTTATAGTTTACCAAAACCAGAAAACGAATAATAATGAAGAAAATTTTATTTACTATCGGTGTATTGTGTGTTGTTGCAACACAAATATCTGCTCAAAAGATTGAAAATATCGGAGCACAAATCAATGTTGGTCCCACGATTTTTATGGGCGATATTTCTAACTCGGTTTCCAAGTCAATGAACCTAATGGCCAACATAAGTGTGAAAGGAAATTTCTTTTCCGATGCTTTGCAAGGAAAACTGACAGTGGAACAAGGAAAATTAACTGGTGAAAAACTCCCAATAGCGTTCGAAAACAACTATAAGTCGGTGTACGGAAGTTTGCAGTTCAAACCATTATATTATATTATGCTAACGACAAGCAGATTACAACCATACGTTTCGTTAGGGTACGGTGGAATGTGGTTTCGGGCAAGAGAATACAATGAAGAAACGGGTAAATCTGTTGCCTCGTATGGCTTTAAAAATGTAAAATCGGAATCTGCGACTTGTGAATGGATGATTCCTCACGGTATTGGCGTTGAATACGCCTATAATCCCAATGTTGCTTTTGTACTTGACGTAAATAGGGTTTACGTAAATTCCGACAAACTCGACGCTTACATTGGAGGTAAGAAAGATATGTTTGCTACCGTTACAGTAGGTATTTCTTACACATTTGGAAATACCGAGAAAGTTGTTCAGACGAATGATGATGATTATGAGAAAGAAACGATGATTTCGGAAAGCGAATGTAAAAATGCAATGAGCAGGAAAGATGCCGAAATCAAGTATTTGCAAGATTCTTTGGCAAAACTGAGTAACATTCCAGAATCGTTGCGAATCAAATATTGCCGCAAGTATCTGAACGGGTTGCTGTATAGAAAATGTAACGTTGAGGTAATCAATACCAATCTTGAGATGCTTGACTCTGCATTGCTGAAAGATGATAACATAACGAAATATAAATATCTCTTGAAAAATTATCCTGCCTGGTACAAGGAGTTTGAATCGGTAGTGAAAGTTGCGCAAAATGATGCACGGAGATATAGCCCGTTAACGAAAGAGGCAACTGCATATAGGAACGATATTGTAAATCGCATAACGAATCTATCATATAATAAACGAATTTATTCAGAATGGCAAATCTATTATCTGGAAGATCAGATTGCGCTGATTAAGAGACGTTTAGAAGAGAAAGTAAAGCATCCTGAAGTTATTATAGATTTCTCAGATTTACTATCCGAATAAAGTTTGGCACGCTATTTGATTTTGTCCTTACAAAACGAATAAGTGAAACGTAAAGTATAGGAGGACAGAGTCATGAAACGTTTAATGGTAACTTTAGCAATTGTATGTAGCTCAGCTTACATGTTTGCGTCGGAATTAATAGTAAAAGGAAAAATTGATGCTCCTTTTTCAGTGTATGTAAATGGTGAAAAATACTATTCATACAAAAGCAAAGTAGATGTTGGTTATATCCCAAGTGGACGTTACAATTTGGAAATCTACACAGAAGGTGCTTACTCAGAACTGTTGTATGATTACACAATTAACATTCCACGTCGTTCAACGGTATATGCAACGTTTACAGGTGATAACAAGATGTACATCTCAACGGAGAAAGATGCTCATGCAACTATCATAGTTGACTTGACTCCATATCCAAGACGAGTACATGCACCGGTACCAGTATATCACTCAAAACCGGCTCATCACCATCACGCTCCTGCACCGAAGCCAGCACCTCATAAGGCTGCTCCAGCTCCAAAGCCTGCTCCTCATAAGGCAGCACCCGCTCCAAAGCCAGCTCCGAAACACGATGCTCCTTCGGCACCAAGAACGAATCACAAGGCAGCTACGCCAACTGCACATAGCACTGCAAAGCCTGCAGTAAAACCGAGCAGTCCGGCACCTAAAAGTGATACTAAGTCAAACACAACTGTTCGCACAAGCAACAGTTCAAACAACTCAAAAGTAACTTCTTCTACAAGAACATCAAGTACAAGAAGCACGGTGAATACAAGAAAATAGATTTCTGATTCATTATAGTTTTTTCCGAATCCCTGAAAGACTCCCACTTTCAGGGATTTTTATTTTTATACCTTCCTTCATTTCCTACTTGCCCCGTCATTTCGAGCGATAGCGAGAAATCTGCTATAACCACCTGATTGCACCAAAAAAGGCTGCCACAGTGTGACAGCCCTACGATTTTTATCACGGAATTGTGCAAATGTACCGTGTTCCGACTATTCTCATGATGCAATGTAGGGCTGTCATAATATGGCAGCC
>JAFZTG010000099.1 GCA_017618935.1 Bacteroidales bacterium
ATTTATGCTTACTTTTGTTTAGTTATGTAAACCAATTGTTCAGAAATGTATTTTTGAACAATAGTTGTTGGAAGTAAACAATTATATATAATTGACTATGAACGCGGTGGGGAATGGGAGGATGAATCCCTATAGGACAACAAAACACTCAATGGCTTGTATTTTTGAAATGCAAGCCATTCTTTTAAAAAATTATGTACTTTAGCAAAAAATAACACAATGAAAAATTTTATCCTATTCGATACGCAAGTTCGTGATGCATTGAAACCATTCACGTTTACTCGTCCCGTTTCAGAGATCCGTTGCGGAATACTTACCATTACCGAAAAATGGAATAAGCGTTTGCAAACGACGTGTTCGTTTAAGACTGCCGATTATCTTCAGACTAAATTTCAGTTACACGAAGCCGAAGACAACATATATATAAATAGTGCCGTTTTTCCAACACAGGAAATTGCCGAAGCAGTTCTAAACTTGGCAGAGAACGCAGTTTTGACGACAGAAAAATCGTGGATTGCGGCACGAGTAAAATCGTTACATGACGAAACAGAATTGTCTTCATTACAGCAAATTCCGTTTTCGGGTGAATATAAGCAATTGGAACATATCTGGAACATATTTCAATTCAATCCTGATGAGATAAACGCTGATTTTGAGTTGGTTACGGCTGGTCGTCACTCGCAGAAACTGAGTGAGACGAATCGTGTCATTTGTCCTGAAAATGTGTTTGTTGAAGAAGGTGCGAGTGTGGAATTTGCAATTATCAATGCTTCTGGAGGCAAAGTATATATTGGCAAAGAAGCCGAGATATGGGAAAATGCAGTCATTCGTGCTCCTTTTGCAATGAACGAGCACGCTGTCGTGAAAATGTCGGCTAAGATTTATGAAGGAACGACCATCGGGCCATATTCCAAAGTTGGTGGCGAAGTACAGAACTCCGTCATTATTGGCTATTCCAACAAGGGACACGATGGCTATTTGGGAAATTCGGTGCTTGGCGAATGGTGCAATTTGGGTGCCGACACAAATAACTCTAATTTGAAGAATGACTATTCTCCAGTGAAGATTTGGAATTACGCGACGCGACATTTTGAAAATTCGGGTTTGCAATTTTGTGGCCTGATGATGGGCGACCATTCCAAGTCGGCAATCAATACGATGTTTAATACGGGAACTGTTGTTGGCGTGTGTGCTAATATATATGGTGGCGGATTTCCTCGGAATTTCATTCCGTCGTTTTCGCGTGGCGGAGCACAGGGCATAGAAGAGAATTTCTTGTCGAAGGCGTGCGAAACGGCAAAACGGGTATATGCCCGCCGTCATAAGGAATTTGATGACGTGGAGACTGCAATTTTGACAACAATTTTCGAAGAAACACGACAAAATAGAATTTTTTAGTCATTGGCATACGATTTGACTTTATCAAAATAAGGAAAAAAATATGCACAAAACTGACATTTTGACTTTTTATGGCAAATTCAAATAAGAACGATTTTACAGAATTATTGATGAGCTCAATTAGCTCTAACGCAGAAATAATACCGATTGTGACGGATGAGGATGTAAAAATCCAACATACCGAAGACATTCCCGATATTCTGCCAATTTTACCGCTCAAGAATGCAATTTTGTTTCCTGGCATTGTTATGCCTATAACCGTCGGTAGGGAGCAGTCAATCCGTCTCATTCGTGAATATAATAAGAAATCAAAACTTATTGGAACGGCAACGCAGCGCGACCCGCAGGTGGAGAAACCTGTCTTGGCTGATTTATTCAACGTCGGCACCGTTGCAAAGATATTGAAATTGCTTGAAATGCCCGATGGCACTACGATGGTGATTCTTCAAGGTGTATCGCGTATAGCAATTATGGAACAAGTTCAGCATGAGCCATATATGATGTGCAACGTGGTTCGCCGCACCGACATAAAACCTATACAGGACAAGGAATTTGATGCAATTATATCTTCCGTAAAAGATATGTCGATGAAGGTGGTGAAAATGTCGTCGCAAATACCGAAAGAATCAATGTTTGCGATAAAAAACATTTCCGACGCCACGTTCATTGTGAACTTTATGTCGTCGAACGTTGATGCTCCAGTTGACAAGAAAATAGCTCTGCTCGACATTGACGACTTGAAGTCGCGTGCAATTATGTTGATGCAACTTTTGTCGCAACAATTGCAAATTCTTGAAATCAAGAACGACATTTTAAATAAGACTCGTCAGGATATTGACCAGCAACAACGTGATTATTTCTTGCACCAACAAATGAAACAGATTCAGAATGAGTTGGGCGAGGAGTCGATTGATGCAGAAATAGAGAAGTTTCGTGAAAAGGCAAAAGATAAAAAATGGTCAAAGGAAATCGCGGAACATTTTGAGAAAGAGTTAGTTAAGTTAAGTCGTGTTGGAACGCATTCTCCCGATTATTCTGTACAATATTCTTATGTACAAACGTTGATTGAATTGCCATGGAACGAATATTCTGAAGACAATTTTGACTTGAATCACGCCGAAAAAGTGCTGAATGCCGACCATTATGGTTTGGAAAAGGTAAAGAAACGTATTTTGGAACATCTTGCCGTTCTCAAACTGAAAAACGATATGAAATCGCCAATTCTTTGTCTGTACGGACCTCCGGGAGTTGGAAAAACGTCGTTGGGCAAGTCGATTGCCCGTGCTTTGGGCCGAAAATATTGCCGAATGTCGTTGGGCGGTTTGCACGATGAATCGGAAATTCGTGGTCATAGAAAAACCTATATTGGCGCTATGCCTGGACGAATTATCCAAAATCTGAAGAAAGTGAAGACTTCAAACCCTGTCTTTGTGTTGGACGAGGTCGATAAAGTTGGCCGTGATGTTCACGGCGATCCAGAATCGGCACTGTTGGAGGTTTTGGACCCTGAACAAAACAATACGTTCTACGACAACTATCTGGAACTTGACTATGATTTGTCGAAAGTGATGTTTATTGCGACGGCAAACAATATCGAGTCGATTTCTCCCGCGCTTCGCGACAGAATGGAGATGATTGACATTTCTGGCTATATCGCCGAAGAAAAGATTGAAATTGCAAAACGGCATTTGATTCCTAATCAGTTGAAAGCAAACGGTTTGGGAGAAAAAACATTGAAATTCCCGACTAAGACAATCGAATATATCATAATAAATCATACTCGTGAGTCGGGTGTTCGTCTGCTTGACAAGAAAATCGCCGAAATTATTCGTGGATACGCGCAAAAAATCGTTCGCGGCGAGGAATTTTCGCTGACGGTTTCCGTTGACGATGTAAAATCGATTCTTGGGAAACCTGATTTCTATTCTGAAATATACGAAGGAAACGATTTTGCAGGTGTTGTGACAGGTTTGGCGTGGACAGCTGTCGGTGGCGAGATATTGTATATAGAGACAAGTTATAGCAAAGGCAAGGGAGCGTTAACGCTGACGGGAAATCTTGGAAACGTGATGAAGGAATCGGCTACGATTGCGTTGGAGTACGTCAAAGCACACGCAAGCCGTTTCGGTCTTGACACGTTCGATTTTGAAAACACGAACATTCATTTGCACGTGCCCGAAGGTGCTATTCCCAAAGACGGACCATCTGCCGGAATCACAATGGCTACGTCGATTGTGAGTGCGTTGACACACCGAAAAGTGCGTAAACGTATCGCTATGACGGGTGAAATCACGTTGCGAGGAAAAGTGTTGCCTGTAGGTGGTATAAAAGAGAAAATCTTGGCGGCAAAACGTGCTGGTATTCAAGAAATTATACTTTGCTCGCAAAACGAGAAAGACATAAATGAAATAGGCGATATGTATCTGAAAGGACTTACGTTCAAATATGTGAACGAAGTCACGGAAGTGATAGATTACGCTTTGTTACAGGAAAAATCAACAAAATAGTGCAAAAAAACAAAATATGATAACAGTAGACAATTTAGCTATCCAGTTCGGTAAACGGACACTTTTTCAAGATGTAAATTTAAAATTCACGCCGGGAAACATTTATGGTGTGATTGGTGCTAACGGGGCGGGAAAAACCACGTTTTTGCGATTGCTTTCGGGCGATTTGGATTCCACGCGTGGAACTATCTCGTTGGGTGCTCACGAACGTCTATCCGTGTTACGTCAGAACCACTTTGAATATGATGATTGTACCGTTTTGAACACAGTTTTGATGGGCTATCAGCAATTATGGCAAATTATGCAGGAAAAAGATGCCCTTTATGCAAAACCCGATTTCAGCGATGAGGACGGTATCAAGGCGGCTGAATTGGAAGAGAAATTTGCTGAAATGGACGGCTGGAACGCCGAAAGCGATGCAGCGACATTGTTGAGTGGATTGGGAATTGCAGAAGATTTGCACCAAAAGTTGATGAAGGACTTGAGCGGTAAGGAAAAAGTGCGTGTAATGTTGGCTCAGGCGTTGTTCGGCAACCCCGACAACTTGTTGCTCGACGAGCCGACCAACGATTTGGATTTGACAACGATTACGTGGTTGGAGAATTTCTTGTCGAACTTTGAAAAGACCGTATTGGTCGTTTCCCACGACCGTCACTTCCTGGATTCGGTTTGTACGCACACTGTCGATATTGATTACGGAAAAATACAACTGTATGCCGGAAACTATTCGTTTTGGTATCAGAGTAGTCAGTTGGCGTTGCGTCAGCAGGCACAACAGAACAAGAAGGCAGAGGAGAAGAAAAAAGAATTGTTGGAATTTATTGCACGCTTTAGTGCCAACGTTGCAAAGTCGAAACAGACGACGAGCCGCAAGAAAATGCTTGAAAAACTGAATGTTGAGGAAATTCAACCTTCTACACGTCGTTATCCGGGCATTATCTTCAAGCCAAGTCGTGAAGTGGGAAATAAGATATTGGAAGTTCACGGTCTGACGGCTTCGATTGATGGAGAACCGTTGTTCAACAATGTTGAATTTACCGTTGAAAAAGGCGACAAAATCGTGTTCTTGGCTCGTGATCCACGTGCAATTACGGCTTTGTTTGAGATTATTACGGGCAACAGAAAGGCTGACGGAGGTAACTTTGAATGGGGAACTACCATTACGACAGCATATCTGCCAGTTGACAACTCGAAATTCTTCAACACCGATATGTCATTGATAGACTGGCTCGCACAGTTCTCGGAAGATACGCACGAAGTGTTCTTGCGTGGCTATCTTGGACGTATGTTGTTCTCGAACGAGGAAGTGTATAAACAAGTGAAAGTGCTTTCGGGAGGCGAGAAGATGCGTTGTATGATTTCAAAAATGATGTTGAAGGACGCCAATGCCTTGATTTTGGATTCTCCGACCAATCATTTGGATTTGGAGTCTATTCAGGCATTCAACAACTCGTTGATGCAATTCCCTGAAATCGTGTTGTTTACCTCGCACGACCACGAGTTTATACAAACCGTTTGTAATAGAATCATTGAATTGACACCGAACGGCATTATTGACAAGAAAATGGATTATGACGATTATATAACCGACGAGAAAGTTGCTGCTGCACAAGAGAGGTTGTATAAATAAGTAGGGGATAGGTACTATTGTTCATAGCCTAACGACGGAGATTTCAATATTTCAAGTGACGGTGTTTTTAAAAAACGAGTTCCATAGTCGTTTTTTGCACCGTCATTCCCATATTTTGATAAAACGATAGGGCAGTGTCGTTCCCTGACCAAACATTCAGGGTAACATTATGACAACCAATTGATTGAGCATAGTTTTTTACGTAATCAAACAATGCTTTTCCCACGTGGCGACCACGAGCGTTTTCGTCCACGCAAATGTCGTCGATGTAGAGCGTTTTTATATCGTGGAACAATTGTGTATTCTGAGTTCTGGAAATCTGGCAAAAAACATAGCCCAATACGCCATTGTCGTCATAAACAAAAATAGGCTTATTCTCATCTTTTAGCAATTCACAGAGTTCCTGTGCGTTGTATTTAGTTGTATTTGGCTTAAATAAATCGGGACGAATCTTGAAATGAACCATATCGTCTTGAAGTAAAAGATCAATAAGTTTTTCAATATCGTTGTTATTAGCTTCTCGTATCATATTTTAACATTTGTTTAGCAAATATACAAAGAAATGGTTGTTTTCAAAGTGGTGATATATTATGTTAAATAGAACATGTTGAATTATGAGTTAATAATTAAGAACAGGAATGTTGTGCGCGTATTATGAGCGAATTTTATTGAAAAAAGGGACTATATAATTATGACTACTTTTCGATATTTGCTATACGGAACAATCAGAAACCGAGAATTTTTGAATGTTTTTGGTCGCAAAAGTTTTATTCAAAAAAATTGCATTTTTTTCACCAGGCAAGGCAATTATTCAAATATCCTAAAAATTTTGCCGAAAAAAATGGAGGTTTTTTACTAATCAAAAGGCAATTGTCCAAAACGTTGAAATTTTTTGCAAAAATATGCAATGAGAAAAAAGCACGAAATTTTGCCATAAAATCGCTACCAAAATATATTTGAAAAAAAATCCATGAAAAATACGAAAGGTGACAAGACCAGAAAAAAAGTCTTTTTTTTTGCAAGCAACATTCAAAACCAAGCTAAACATTTACAAAAAACGCCTAAACCCCTCTCCAAACGACAAAAGTTACTTTTGTCCTATAATTGATATTATGTTAAATAGCATATTGGAAGAAATCCTCCACCGGACATTAAATAAGACAAACTTTTAGAAAACGGAAAATTGTGAATCAGATCAAAATGTATTTTCTATCATCTTCATCCAACAACGTTGCTGTTCTTCTGTTCCTCTTTTTTGGTATCGGGAATTTCCTGAACAACAAGCCGAAAATGTAAGTGTGAAATCTTTTTGTAAGGTTACAATTCCTTGGGGAGACCACGAAAAATAATCATCACCTTCAACAGCCTGTATGATAGTGAGCGGATCCCACATCCGTTGATATGGATCTTCGGGACAATCAAGGTAAATCTGTTTGAGAGGATGAACGGCTACATGTGACAACGTCTGTAAAATCTCGGTTTTTGTCCAATATAACGCATTTCCGACCACTTCTGGCGAATAAGACATAGGAATTTCTTTCGGAAACAAATCAAAGAAAACTCGGGCAAAGCGACCACTTTGCAGTATGTTGTACTCCCCGTTCTTGTCAGTTTCGTCGAACTTCCCTCCCATTATGATGATTCGTTTTATTTTCTGTGCAACCAACGTTACTCCGTCAAGTTCACTATATTCGTCGGGCGACGATGTGAGAAGATTCGCCAAACTCGTCAAAAAGCCTATGGAAAGCACTGTGACGGATTTGTCAGGTTGTGATGCAAGTATTTTGCGATACACTTTGTAATCATCTTCGAACATCGTTTGCGTACGTGTAAACAAAGGCGTGCCGTTAGGTCTCTTTTTTTCGGCAATATGAGCATAATCAGTAAAAATCTGTGGATTTTCCACACCATTGCGACACAAGCCAATTGGAATATCTGGAAATCCGAAATACGTGTTCAGAATGTCGGCAAACACGGCGTTCTGCTCTCCCATTCTATCAACCACGATTCCCAACAACACGGCTCTGCCCTGTCGCATATAAGAATATGCCATACAGATGGTCGCCACGTCGTCGGTGGAACTGCCCAAATCGGTATCGATTATGATAGATTCAAACATAGAGGTGAAATCTTTTTACAAATATAAAACTATCGCACAAGGCGGACGGATTGCCTATAGTAGCGGTTGTAGTTGTCCATGTACACGTCGTTGCTGTCGAAAGTCAGATAGCTTGCGTTGTAGTCGTCGTTAGCCGAACTCGACCAATATTCGCCGTAGGAACCAACGTAGTACACCCCCGTACCATCACTATAGCCCGCAGCAGGAAGAAATATACTGTGACCATTTTTCTTGCTTGTCACCTTATACCCTTTTACACCATTTTCTTCAGCCCAAAACCACGTGCAATTATCAATCAATTCTTTAAATTCCGTTTCTGTCGGGAGTCTCATCCCACTTTTTAATGCCGCATCAAACGTATAATAGTCACCATAATCTGTTGGTGATTTTGCCCCGACGTTGCACGTTGCCCATTTTACACTTAAACCCAAATCTACAAACCCATCGTCATTTGGTTTAAGTTTAAAAGAAACTAAAATCAAACTCAAAAGAACGAAGATAACATCTAATTTTAAAATCCGTTTCATAGCGATTACATTTCTATTACTTCAAGTTCAGCGACATTGTCTTGGGATATGTCACTGTGTATGAAAGTTTCAAGTTTTTCGTTTCCGACGGCTTCAAGTCAAGATTCCACGTTGCTATGTTCTTGTCGTCCAATGTGGCACCGTCGTACGACATATTTGAAACCGTAATGCTCGACGAGCCGGAAACTGGCAGATTGTCCAAAATTTCAATTTTCACGTTGGTTGACTTGTTGTTTCTCACAGAAATGTTCCACATAGCGGTTTGCTTGTAGTTCTTCCCTATCGTCGATTTCTTGTTAAACTCGTCCGACAACGTGCGTTCCACCATAATACCCTTGTCTTGTCCCAACGAAAGTTTCAGTGTATCAGTCGTTTGAGCGATATTCATATAAGACGTTCCCACATATTTTCCACTTAAATACAATGTGACTTCA
>JAFZTG010000008.1 GCA_017618935.1 Bacteroidales bacterium
AATTCAAAACTGTGAACGTCGCCGTCTTGGTAGCGTTCAATCAATTCTTTGTCGCTTTTCACTATGTTGGACATCGGGTCCCCCTTTCTTTGTGCACTCAACGTAAGTGCTTGTTAATAAAGGGTATAGATCTTTCGATAGCGTCTCTCCTATGGATTGGTTAGTGAATAATTACACCGCAAAGATACGGCTTTTTTGGAAAAAGCAAGAAAAAATGAGATTTTTTTTCGCGGGAGGGCAATAATTTTTGAGAAAACAAGTAGTTTTGCCTACCTTTGCAAGGTTTAATTGCAAGACCCTATGGAAAACAACAATTCGCTCATGCCGTTATCACAGGCTGTGGAGGCTATCAAAACGGCCATCCTGCAAGGACAATACGAAGCTGCAAAGGATATCAACCGCGTGCAACTTGCGGTGTATTTTGCCATTGGGAAATACCTGTCGAAGAACACTCGAAAAGGCGTTTGGGGAACTGGAGCATTGAAGAAAATCAGCGAGCAACTACGAAAAGAATTGCCTGGACTTCGCGGATATTCGGAAACTAACTTAAAAAATATGAGGTCGTTTTACGACAACTGGCAATTATTAGATTCAAATTCGTCAGTTGCGACTGACGAATTTGTTGCAGCAATTCCAACAACAGAGATTATAGAAAACGATAATTCGTCCGTTGTAACGGACAAATTAGCCCTTGCCAAATCGTCAGTCGCGACTGACGATTTACAAATCTCTAACAATCAAATAGATATATACCATACTTTGGTTATTCCAAATATTGCGGAATTTCCAATAGAAGATTTCTTTAAGGTGCCATTTACGCATCACGTGGAGATATTTACAAAAGTGGAAAACCTTGCTGCACGATATTATTACATCCATCGAGCAGCCGAAGAACATCTATCCGTTGAATCACTTGAAAAACTCATCAAACAAAAAGCGCATGAGAACCAACAGACGCTTCCCAACAACTTTGATGCGACCTTGTCCAATTCCTCTCTCGCCCGCAAAGCCGTGATGATGTTCAAGGATTCCTATTTTTTGGATTTCATCAATGTGGAGGAAATTGGCGAGCGCGACAAGGAAGATGTGGACGAAAGGGTTGTGGAACAGCAGATTGTGCAAAACATCAAGAAGTTCATCCTCACTATTGGGAAGGATTTCGCCTTTATTGGAAACCAATATCATTTGGAAGTTTATGGCGTGGAGTTTTTTCCCGATTTGCTCTTTTTCAACCGCGAATTGAACGCTTTGGTCGTCATTGAGTTGAAAACGGGCGAGTTCAAGAGTTCGTATCTCGGCCAACTGATGACCTATCTCCGCATTTTGGACGACCATGTGAAGAAACCGCATGAAAACCCTTCCATCGGCATAGTGCTTTGTAAATCAACCAACAAGGAGTTTGTCGAGTATGTCATCCAAGACTACCAAAAGCCGATGGGCGTGGCCACTTACAAAACCAAGGCGGAAATGCCCGAGAACTTGCAAAAAGCCCTGCCCGACATTGACGAATTGAGGAGGCTTTTGTCGGAATAGGTTTGTGTAATGATTGGTTTTGATGAAATTGGGCAAAAACGTTTGTAAGATTACAAACAATATTATTTACCTTTGCAGGTTGTTAAACCAACAATACTATTTCAATGACCGACTTTCC
>JAFZTG010000100.1 GCA_017618935.1 Bacteroidales bacterium
CATTAGCTTTCACAAAACCATATTTGTCGCCAATCTCTACACGAAACATCACGCTGTCGCTTGGCGAGGCAAACGCCGCAATGTTTGCAAGCAAGAGGGCAAGGAATATGAAACGTTTTGAAATCATTGTTTTGAGGTAAATAACTCGTTGAAAAAATGGTCGTTATGCTTCTAACCAGCGGGATAAAAACACGTCGGAAACCGAATATTCAGTATGTTCTTTGGTCGTTGTGTCGAGAATTAAATCTTTGGCTATGAGGGAGGTCAAAATTCGTTGTGAATTTGCAGGCGTGCCTATCTCGTATTTCCTCAAAAAACTACTCGCTGTTGGTTGTACTACAACACCTTCTTTTGCAATGGCTTTCAAATAGTTCCATTGCTGTGGCGTAAGGAGCGAACGATATTGCAGATATATGTTTTCGTTCAATGCAATCAGTCGTGCCGCTTCTTCTTTTGCAAATTGCAGCGAAACTTTTTTGGAGGCGTTTTGAAAAATGAAATGGCATAACGATTGTGTGTAAAACGTGTGTCGTTTGGTGAATTTTAGCACAAATTCAATTGCGTCGCTTTCAATCGTTTTCCCATGCTCACTGAACAGATGTTCGATAAAATCGAAATATTTTCCATTGTCAATCTTATCAAGATATAGGTAGCTGGTGCTTGCGTAGAACGGATTTCGTGCGTTTGCAAAAATGTCGAACATAAGATGTTTCTTGCTTCCGCAGAAAATGAATCGGACGTTTGTAAGTTTTTGTATATGAGTACGTAATATGGCTTCCATGTTTACGCCTCTGTATTCACGTACTTGTTGAAATTCGTCGAATGCCACAATCACTTTTTTGTCGTGATTTTCCAAAAAATCGAAAATACTCCGTAACGTCTTCATTTTTTCCTCGTTGTCGTTGTATGACAGAGAAATTTGCGGATTACCCGTCAGTTCGTCGAACGACAAGACTGGTTTTACGCCCGAAAACACTTTCATTGCCTTTTTCAGCAGGGAAGTCTTTTTTTGAAACGATTGGATGATAGTTTCGGAGAAAACTTTTATGAACTCGTCGATAGATTGTGTGGCATAAATGTCAACGTAAAATGTTTCAAAGTCGAGTTTTTGTGTTGAAATTTCGTCGAAAAGTCGGTAGATTAGTCCCGTTTTTCCCATTCTTCGTGGCGAAATTAACGTGACATTTGCCTCGTTTGTAACATAGTCAAACAGCGTTTTTAACTCCGATTCCCTGTCGCAGAATAGCGATTTGTCGGTGTATGGGGAAAGAACAAAAGGATTTTTCATGTCTCGTTTTTTTTGTAAAAATACTATTTATTTTAGATACTACAAAATAGATAGTGATATTTAGAAAATTTTCTTTGTCATTTTCTTGCCGAAGACAAAAAGTAAAAGAAATCTTTTTATTTTTGAACTCTAAACATTTTTGATTATGAAACTTTTCCGTTACATATTGCCTATAGTTTTTCTGTTTCTTTCTTTTTTGGTAGTAGGACAGACAATTACGACATATTATCCCAAGGTTGATAGACAAAGTCGTGATTACATACATATTATGAAAGTTGTTGTGGAGCCAAACCAGGTCTATGTGGTATTCAGATACAACGTGTTGGGAAACGACAAAGTCGGAATGGGTTCGCAAACCAGTTTGCGTTGCGGTTCGTTTATAAGTACCATACAGCATTTTGGCATACTTTCCGACAGCATTCAACGTGAGTTGCCGTTTGATAAATGGATTTCCCTTAATGCTCCAGAA
>JAFZTG010000101.1 GCA_017618935.1 Bacteroidales bacterium
ATTCACAATGGGACGTCAAAATATCTGCTCAGACAAGTTCTTTACGAATACGTGCCTTCCGAATTATTTGACAGACCCAAATGGGGGTTTTCAATTCCTCTTTGTGAATGGTTACACAAAGATTTACATTATCTTATTGATGATTATTTAAACGAAAACTTAATCATAAAAACCAACGTGTTCAACCCCAAAGTTGTTCGTTCACTAGTCAGGAAATTTGAGAATGGTCGGAACGATTATCTGTATAATCGCCTATGGCAAATCATTCTCGTTCAAAAATTCTTGGAGGAGAAATTACGGTAAAAATTTTCACCTCAATCTCTTTAATCACTGCCACATCGGCTTTGATCAAAAAGTTTTTACTAGTTCTTCTAGAAATCTAGTTAACTAGTTCTCTAAAATTCCTATCTTTGCACCAACATAATAAATCTAATATGGCACGCATACAAAACACCCAAGGTTTCCTACGGGGGAATGGAGACTGTAGAAACACCTATTTTTACAAAAAATCACAAGTTATTTATGACTTGACCTTTTTCTTTGCCCATAAGTTTCTGACCAGCAGAGATAGAACTGTGGACCAGATGATTCAGGCGGCTCGCTCGGGGAAACAGAATTTTGTGGAAGGTATGGCAGATGGTGTAACATCCACCGAAATGCAAATTAAGTTATTGAATGTTGGGAAAAGCAGTTTGTTGGAACTTCGTGAAGACTACGAAGATTATTTACGAACACGAAATCTTGCTATTTGGGACAATACCCATCCCCGATATTCTGCTATGGTTACTTACTGCAAGTACCACAACGACCTGCCGTATTATCAGCCGTTTTTTACAAAATGGACAGCAGAGGAACTCTCAAATGTTGCCCTGACCTTGATTCACCAAACTGACAAAATGATGGAAAGTTACCTAACGAGACTTGAAACGTTTTTTGTAAAAAATGGAGGCATAAAAGAAGCAATGGCAAAGGCACGATTACAAAACAAACGCACTCACTAATACAATTATACTATTACCACCTCTTTAATCACTGCCACATCGGCTTTGATTTGGGCGATGTCTGAAGAAAGTTTGCTGAAATCGGCAGAAGTATCGTCTTGCACCAAGGCGGAAACAGGAACTTTTAGGATTTGGGCAATTTGAAGCAGACGGTTGAAGGAAACGTCTGTTATGCCTCTTTCAATTCGTGAATATGAAACATTGGTAATATTCAATTCAAAAGCAACATCTTCTTGTGTAAGATGTTGTGCACGACGCAATGCCGAAATATTCTTTCCTAATTGAATCAAATCCATACACACAAAATTAAGATAGTCAGACGAATAAATTTTATAATGAAATTTTTAAAACTTATCATTTTATTTTAAAAACACTTGCGTTTTTAATTTTTAACTACTATTTTTGAACACAAAACTTTAAATACAAAATTATGACTGAAAAAAATTTGGATTTAAATATTGCTATCGCACTTGAAATTATTCGCGAATTGCCTAACACATTTGATTCGCATGATTTTATTAAGAAATATGCTAAACAGAATGAGATTCAATATATTCATGAACTATATTCTTATGGTAGTTTTCGAACTTACCACTTACAAATAGGTAAAGAGTTGTTAAGATTAAGCGAAAACGGAGCTTTACCTATAATAAAAATAATGGAAACGAAAAGTGAAGATGTTTTTGGAAATATTGACGAGATAGCGAAATGGAGAAAAAAATAAATTTTTTTATTGCTTTATTGCTGTGTGCTACGAATGCACTTGCAGAGGATGTTGATACCACTCAATTTACAGAATTTGGCTTCAAAGGGAAAGTAAAAACGGTAACTTGTTTTTATTCAAAAGAAGATTTTGGAGATATTGTCAAAGATAAAGATGCTATTTATACCTTTTCTTACGACAATCTGGGAAATCTTAAGGAAACAAGATCTGGTGGAGATAATTGTGTGAGTCGTTATTATATATACGAAGGGAACAAATTAACTCAGATTCTAATTTCTCACTTAGGATACATCAATTCAACTATAAAAAGTTACAACTTAACAGATTCCATTTCTTTAAAGTATGATGATAAAGGCAACCTCATAGAAAAAGATTTCTTTTCTATTGAGTATCATTTATCAAGGGACTGGGGTACGATTCCAGATGATATTTCTTGGATTGAGACTATTAAAGATTTTGTAATAAAATATAAATATAATGAAAATAACAAACTTATTGAGGATAAACTTTATAACAAAAATGGTTCTTTAGTGTATACAACTATCTACAAATACGACACAAATGGTCTACTAATAAAAGAAAAACGAACCTATGCTTCTGACCCCTACAGATACGAGGATGAATATGATTATTCATACGTGTACGGCACATCAAAGAAAATCACACGGGATAGCTGTTCTTATGGAAAATCAAAAATGCAACTAGATCATAGGTATAATTATGACGAAAGTGGAAGATTAAAAAAGGTTGATTACAATTTTTATATGGATACGTGGACACCTGAAGGAGGAAAGGAAAAGACACAATTTTTGCCACGAAAAAAAGTAGAATATACATATAATACAGTTGGAAACTGTTTGTCGATAAATTATTTCAACTATAATTATCTTATAAATTGGAATTGGCACGTGCCAGATAAATGTAGTGGGACTTATAAGACAGAAGATATTACTTATGCGTATAACAATGATAATAATATTACTTCAAGCATTAAAACAGAATATAGGCGAAAATTTCCCAATAATGATAACAACATGGAAATAATACTAGAACGCAAATTCATAACTAGATATACTTACGATTCTTATGGAAACTGGATTGAAAAAAGAATTTTTGAAATAAAAGATGGTCTTGAATTCTTTCAGGGTGGAATAATTAGAGATATAACATATTACGAATAATAAATATTATGAGCAAAAAAAGTAAATATCTTGTATTAATCATCTCATTGATGATAATAGGCTTAATAACAATAATTTATAGGAAACCTATTCCACACGCAAGAATCATCTTCGTTATAGAAATTGCGTTACTTATAGGAGTTTGTTGGAAATATGGGAAAATCTGCCCAAAATGCGGAGGTCATTTAGTTGAAAAAAATCGCATTGCAACAAACACTGTTTCTTATGTTAAATATGAGAGTACAGGATCCTTATCTGATTGCGATCAAAAACATCCCGTTACATACATACGCACGGACTACGATGTCACCTATGTATGTAATAAATGTGGTTATGAAGAACAAAAACACGAAAGAAAAGACGAAAAAGCATAACATATTGCATTCTGAACCCTTCCAATCTCTCTATTATACGAATTCAGCATCGCCGTAGTAACCCGAACAGCGAGAAACCAATCATGTGCGAATAATACGATTTGATTTCTCGCTTTTCTATTCGTATTTTTCCGAAGCGTGGCATAAATTTCTCAAAATCTTACATATAGATTAAAACTTTTTCTAAATTTGTGGCAATCGTAAAAAAATGTTTTATGCCATACAGAAGACTTCCAAATACTGATGCGGCTCGGTTGAGAGCGTTGCAAACAGCAATAGAGAAAAGTAAAAATGTGCCTCGTAACGAGTGTGCTATTTCGTATCAAACACTTTTAGAGGCAAAATTTTTTATCAATACTCTCCGTTACGGAATCGAGCAAAGTCGTTCCAACTATAGCCAGTCGGTCAAGAAAGGGGCTAATTTGGCTCAAATGCAACGACGTACAAAAATGTACATTTCTCATTTCATTCAAGTTCTGAATATGGCTATTCTCCGTGGTGAGATGAAAGCCTCCATACGTGATTTTTATGGTTTGAAAGGGAAAAAGCTTCCGCCGCTGGAAACAACGGAGGACGTGCTGGAATGGGGAAAGAAAATCATTGATGGCGAACAAGACCGAATAGCGCACGGCGGTGCAAATATGACGAATCCGCATATTTCAATGGTGAAAATTGAATATAATAAATTTGCCGCAGCTGCTCGCACTCAGGAAATTCGACAATCAACCGACAAAAGAACTGCAGAATATATTGGAGACCTAAGAAAACAAGGCGACGATATTATTCTCAAAGTGTGGAACGAGGTCGAAAATCACTTTGCCGACTTGGATCCGGAAAAACGGCGCGAAATTTGTAGTGAATATGGAATATCGTATGTTTGGAGAAAATCTGAATTGCAAAATAATGCGGAATCTTCAACGACGACAACTGAAAATATGAATTGATTATGAAAAAAATACTGTTTACGCTATGCTCAGTCCTGCTGCTATTCAGTAGTTGTGATAAAACAAAATTTGACGAAGCAGATTTGGTTGGTCGATGGAAAAGCGGAACGCTCTGGGAAAAATACTCTTCTACGGGAACAGGTGCCACATGGGACACCAAAGATGATATGGACGAATCCGAAGCTCAGTCGTTTACGTGGGAACTCAAGGGGGAAACACTTACACAATACCATCAAATGGAAAGCAGTAGCGGCGTTATCCCAAAACAATATACCATCAAAACATTGACAGCTACCTCGTTAATTTATACAGCAAACGGAAAAACCTATACCTTTACAAAACAATAATTTATGAAAAAAGCCCTCAAAATCATAGGAATAACACTCGGCTCAGTTGTGGGAGTATCGCTCATCGCCGTGTGTATTGTGGTTTGGTTTGTGTTCACACCGGCAAAACTCACGCCTATCGTGAAAAGTTATATTCCTGCCTTTGTCTCATGTCAGACGGAACTCGACACAGTTGACCTCACGTTTTTCAGCACGTTCCCGCATTTCGGACTCCGATTGCACAACGTGGCCCTTATCAATCCTATGGACGGAGCCCCATCCGACACCGTGGCATATATCGGCGATTTGGTGGCTACGGTCGATGTGAATGAATATCTCTCGAATGCCAATGTGGTGATAAACGGTGTGTATATCGACAATACGATTGCTAACATCTACGTGAACGCCGACAGCGTTGCAAACTACGATGTTTTCATTTCCGACACGACTGCCGAGGACACTACATCGTCGTCAATGTTTAATCAGTTGGCTATCAAGGATGTAAAACTGACAAACGTTTCGGCACAATATATTGACGTGCCCTCGAAAATGAACGCGTCAATTTCGAATATAAACCTTAATGCCGACGTGCTTATGGAAGGTGATTCCATTGCCACCGACATGACCGTAACGTCGGATGCGATTGACTTCGCTTTAACCGACTCCACACAACTGACGGCTTCGGTCGGAAATTTAGAGACACATTTTTCGGGTGGCTTGGGTAATTACAACAACCTGAAAGGCACGCTCAAAATGGCCTTAAACACGGTATCGGCAAAAATGGGCGAAACGCAGTATCTGGATTCTTTGAAACAGATTTCCGCCACCGTCCCGATGGAACTTACGCTTGATTCGCTGAAAATTGGCTTGAAAGAAGCGTTGCTTGGTATAAACGAGCACCAGATTTCATTGACTGGCGATGCCGAGATTGGCGACGACATTCGTATGGATATGTTCTTCTCGACAAACGATATTCGTCTGAATCAGTTGTTTACACTGATTCCCGATGAATTATTGAAAGAATACCTCGATGGCATCGATTTGAACGGCGTGGTGCAACTTTCGGGAAATGTGCGTGGTATTATGAACGATACGCTTATGCCTCTCATTACTGCCGATGCGAATTATTCCGAAGGTACTGTGGTTGTTGAAGGTTTAGGTCACGATTTGTACGATGTGGCTGCCAATGCTCACGTGAATATTGACTTGAACGAGGAAAAGAATTCCACCGTGAAATTAAATTCTCTTTCGGCAAAAACGGGAAAATCTTCGGTAACGGCTACGGGCGAAATTCTTGACTTGATGAACAAGATGATTTTCGACATTCGTGCCAATGCTCGCATTTGGTTACTTGATTTGAAAAATGATATGCCGGAATACATTTTTGCCACTGGTTGGGCCGATGCAGTACTTACGGCAAAATGCGACATGGATGCTCTTACCAATGTAGATTTGAATCGTATCAAGGCAAACGGAACCATAAACCTGACTGACTTTGATGCTGTTTACGAGGATTCTACTCTTGTGAATAGCGAGAAGATGGCGATTGATTTTAAATTGCCTACCACATATTCGCAGAAAGAATTCAAGGAAGTGCTTGATTTGAACATAAAAAGCGGAAAGCTCTCGGTTGAAATGCTCGATTTCTTCAAGACGAAACTCTACGATGCCAACATTCGTCTTGGCTTGTCCGACGTGATGGACACCACGAAAGACGTGGCTATGGCGTGTGACCTCAATATAAAGGATATTGACTACGTAATGGAAGCCGACACGATTTCCGCTGCGGTACGAAATACCAAGGGCACGCTCAAAATGTTCCCCAAAGGGAAAAATACCGGCTATGTGTGCGTGATGAACTGCGATAGCGTGTATGCAAAAGTCGCTGAAGATGTTACTGCCCGAACGGGTGTGATAAATATTGACGCAAAAGCTGAATATGATGAATCTATCGAGGATGCTCTTTTGCAATGGAATCCCGATGTGAAGTTGAACTTCAATCAAGGACAAATAGCGTTGAGCGCCATTGAAGCGCCCATAAAGGTGTCGAAAATCAAGTGCGAACTCGACAAGAAACGTTTTATCCTGGACCAAAGCAAGGTGATTCTTGGCAATTCCGATTTCCAGTTGAAAGGTGTTATTAAAAATATTGCCGACTACATAAATGGTGAAGACATTCTTAAAGGCGAGTTGGAATTTACTTCGGATTACACCGATGTGATGGAGTTGATGGATATGGTAAGTGGCATGGGCGACACTACCGAGGTGGCAACCGAGGAACCTGTGGCTACAAACACTGCCGATACAACTGCCATAGTTGAAGAAGACAATCCGTTTATGGTGCCTCTTGGCGTTGATATTGTCATGACAACGGATATTAAGAAGGCATTGGTGGGCAAGAAAATCGTTGAACACGTAGGTGGAGGTCTTACAATTCGTGATGGTGTGCTCGTGCTTGAAGAAATGGGTTTCACGTGCGACGCCGCACAAATGCAGTTGACGTCGATGTATCGTTCGGCACGAAAAAATCACCTCTTTGCAGGACTTGACTTTCACTTGATTGACATTAGCATAGCCGACTTGATTGATATGATTCCCGACATTGACACTATCGTTCCTATGTTGAAGTCATTCTCGGGAAAAGCGGAATTTCACTTTGCCGCCGAAACATACCTGAAGTCAAATTATGAACCGAAATTTTCAACGCTTCGTGGCGCGGCAGCCATTAAAGGCAAGGATTTGGTTGTGATGGATAGCGAAACGTTCGACCAAATATCGAAGTTGCTTCTGTTCAACAAAAAGAAGACGAAAAACGTGATAGACAGTCTTGACGTGGAAATGACCGTCTTCCGCAACGAGGTTGACCTGTATCCGTTTGTGGTCTCAATGGACAAATACCAGGCAGTGCTTTCGGGATACCATAATCTGGATATGACTTATAACTATCATATTTCATTGACAAAGAGCCCGTTGCTTTTCAAACTTGGGTTGAACATTATGGGAAATCTTGAAGATTTGAAGTTCAAATTGGCAAAATGTCAGTATAAAAAATTGTATAAACCACAAAAACGTGGCGTAGTCGATGAACAGATTCTTGCCTTGAAGAAAACAATCAGTTCTTCATTGCAGGCAGGTGTGAAAAATCAAGACGCGTTGATGAAAGATTGAAATAATTGACAATGAGAATTGACAATTGAAAAATGTAGGGACGCAAAGTTTGCGTCCAGATTTATAAATTAAGAATATGAATAAAGATCAGTTAGTATCGGAAATTACCAAGAAACAAAGTTTTTTATGCGTCGGTCTTGATACCGACATAAACAAAATACCTGAACATCTACGTTCCGTTGACGACCCAATTTTTGCCTTCAACAAGGCGATTATTGATGCAACGGCACAATATACCGTCGCCTACAAGCCAAACATTGCATTTTATGAGTGTTATGGCATTTCGGGATGGAAAAGTCTGGAAAAAACGGTGAATTACATAAAAAATAAATATCCCGAGATTTTCCTTATTGCCGACGCAAAGCGTGGTGATATTGGAAATACGTCGAAAATGTATGCCAAGGCGTTTCTTGAAAATCTCCCCTTTGATTCGGTGACAATTGCTCCATATATGGGCGAAGATTCTGTGTCTCCGTTCTTGACATACGAAGGGAAATGGGCGATTATATTGGCTCTCACGTCGAATAAGGGTGCTTTTGATTTTCAATTCCAAGAGAGCAACGGCAAGGCGTTGTATGAGCACGTGCTTGAAACGTCGCAAAAGTGGGGCAACGAACAAAATATCATGTATGTGGTTGGCGCCACTAAGGCCGAAATGCTCGGAAATGTGCGTGCCATTGTGCCGAATCATTTCCTTTTAGTTCCAGGTGTCGGTGCACAAGGCGGTAGTCTTGAGGCTGTGGCTCAATATGGAATGAATAAGGATTGCGGACTTTTGGTAAATTCTTCTCGTGGTATTATTTATGCCGATACGACGGAGAAATTCGCTGAGGTTGCAGGTGAAAAAGCACACGAACTGCAAGTTCAAATGGCTGATTTGATGAAACAATTTATGAAATAGCAAATGAGACGATTGGCATTTTTCGTTCTTATTGTTGCCTGTCTTTGTAGTTGTAAACGTGCTTCGCAGACGCAGGAAACGACACAACATTCGTCTGATAATATCTTCAAATACGCCAAAAACATTTTTTGTCATCTAGGCAGCGATACGGTTTACGTGTATTGCACGTGGAATGACTCAAAAGATACTCTTGTATATTGTCTTCGTGACATAAAGTCGAACAGTATAGCCGTAATTTCCACAACCGACATTGCCATGCTTGCCGAATTAGGCGCAACCGACCAGATTACTGGAATTTGCGATCCGTTTCGCACGACGAATCCCAAAGTGCAAGAACGGGTAAAACAAGGACTTGTACAAAACGTGGGAACGAGCATGGAAACCAATATAGAGGCTCTGGTCGCTCTCAACCCCGATTTGGTAATCACGTCTGCCTACAACAGCCTTGACTTAAAGAAATATCAGCATGTTTCGTGTCCGATAGTTTTTACCACAAGTTGGCAGGAAAATACGCCGCTTGCGCGCATAGAATGGATAAAATTTGTGGGAATGCTCATAGGTAAAACGCACGAGGCCGATAGCGTATTTGCTGAAATCGAGAAAAAATATCTAACTCTCAAATCGCGAGCTGACAGCGTTGACACGAAACCTCTCGTTTTGGCGGGTGCCGCAAGCAACGACATTTGGTATATGCCAGGAGGTAAAAGTTACGTGGCTCAGTTCATTGCCGATGCAGGTGGAAAATTCATTTGGGAGGACGATGAAAATACGGGCAGTGTGGTCCTGAACTTTGAACAGGTGCTTCACGCTTCGCAAAATGCCGATTGTTGGATTGGATGCGATGAAAAATCATATGCTGAACTTGATGCGATGAACAAAAACTACAAATTGCTCGATGTCTATAAGAAAAAAGCAATTTACAATCGTTCAAAACGAAGTTTCCCGAACGGAGGCAACGATTATTGGGAATATGGCTACGTCCGTCCCGACATTGTTCTTGCCGATTATATGAAAATTATTCACCCAGAACTTTTACCCGATTACGAAACGGTGTTTTTAGAAAAACTTGCCGAATAATATTGCACGTGAAAAATCTATTGTCCATAATACTCGTAATCTTAATTCCGATTTGTTTCGTCACCGACATTTTGTTCGGTAGTGTGCAGATTCCATTGCAAGGGTTTATAGATATACTCCAAGGGAATAATGATAATTCGTTGTGGTACAATATTATAGTTCGTTTGCGACTCCCTCGGGCTATCTCCGCTATTCTGGTAGGAATCGCGTTGCCCATTTCGGGATTGCTTATGCAGACACTGTTTAAGAATCCTCTCGCCGACCCCTATATTTTAGGAGTAAGCACGGGGGCAAGTCTGGGCGTGGCTTTCTATTCTCTTATGGGTGGAATCACGTTGGGAATATTTACCTTTCTCAATGGTAGTTTGGGAACGGCAATTTCGGCGTTGATTGGCTCGTCAATCATCATTTTGCTCATTCTTGTCATAGCACCTAAAATCAAAAACATTGCCTCATTGCTCATTATAGGAATAATGTTCGGGAGTTTGACTTCGGCCATAGTCAATATGTTACA
>JAFZTG010000102.1 GCA_017618935.1 Bacteroidales bacterium
ATCAATCCCAAGACGATCAACAATCGGATTAGTTTTTTATTACTTCGCATACGATTTAATTTAAAATGCTACATATTTTGTATGTGTAAAATTACTATTTATTTTTTATTTGCAAACAAATACAAGACATAAATTTTAAAAAAATATAGCAATGGAATTAGAAGAAAGTGCTGTCATAAACGAAATCAAGACAATTTTCGAGTCAGAAAACGAAAGTGCAATTCACGGTGCAATCGCCTACATACACGAAAACGGATCGCTCAAAACCCTACCATTATTATTTGATTTGCTTGTAACGACAACAAGCGACAACACGAAAAACGACATATATAACTGCTTGGCCGACACGAAGGACAAAAATGCGATGTCAATCTTCATAGAAGCATTGCACGACAGCCGCTTCGTAAACGAGAAAGCTCGCCTCCTCTCGGCTATGTGGCAGTCTAACCTCGATTTTTCAAAACATACCGCCGATTTTATACAATTATTATTAGTAGAAAATTATGAAACGGCTATTGAAGCATATACAATAATAGAGGTATGCGCTCCAAATCTCACCGAAGAGCAAAAGGCAAGCTTCACGAAAACCGTTTCTGAAGCTCTTGAACACGAAAAATCAGAAAAACGTGCCTTGTTGCAGGCAACGTTGGAGGTTTTACAGTAATAAATCAGAGACAAAAAAAAGGAGAACTTTCGTCCTCCTTTTTTCATTAGTAATTATTTCTAACTATTCCACTACTGTTGTATCAGCCACTTGCTGTAACGTATCTGCAACAGTTTGAAGCGTATCGGCAGCACCTTCTGCTACTTCGGCTTCAGCACCGCAGTTGAATGGCCAAATGTCGAAATACCACAATGCGGCAACGCCAATGGCAATTAGAACCAGACCAATCAAAAGTTTCTTCCACCAAGGCATACCCTTGTCGGCAAACGGATCAGCCAATGTAACTTTCGGGAATTGAGCCATCTTCGTCAACGTAGCACCAAACGTAATGTTTACAAATGCCTGAGCATTGACAGCCCAACCGTTTGCGTTCAACAGCGGAGCAAGATTACGTTTACGCAACTTCAACCATGCCATCACCATCGACGGACCTGAAATCAACAAAATGATTCCGATGAATACCAAAATAACTTGCCACCAGGTAAGTTGCGCAAAACCAGACACGACGCTTACGCAGAACGAGCCCAAGAAGCCCAACGCCATACCAATTGCAGCAAAGATACCGGCAAATTTGGCAATATCGAACGGTTGTGCCTGTTGTGGTTTTGCTCCATCAGCTGGAGCGGCAGCAGCCGTTTCAGAAACCGAAGCAGTCATATTGTCGAACGACTTGGAATCCTTCTCGGCAGCCGATTTGTTAATCAAATCAGTTACCCAATTTGCAAATTTGCGGTACGGAGACCAGAATGCCTGACGAATACTAATAGGATTATCAATGATTTTTACAACTGTTGCATCCCAATCAACGCCGTCACGATCATAGAAAATCGCATTTTTGCCAACCATCAAGTTGTCAATATCGCCGTCGGTCATTACGGCAACTATCGTCATTGTCTCGTTTTTCTTTTTAGAATGACAGTCACAGTACAACAAATACATACCGCTCAAGCCAGCAGTAAGATTGTGTTTGCCCATATCGCTCACCTTCACGCACAAATCGCAACTACGTTGGTCAATGTAAAGCGTACCGGCTTGGAAAATTGCCTTCTTATTCTCGTCGCGCGTGTAGAAGTCAGAGAAAGTCACATAGTTTTTAATCAACTTGTAAATATCTCTATAATAATGTGTCAACTTATTAACCGAAGCGATTTCATTTGCCTTTGTTTCCTCGGCTTTATCCTGTTCAACCAAAGCAAGCAACGCATTTTTCTGGTTTTTCTCAACGATTTCCTTAATCACGTCAACGCCAAGAGACTCAACGATTTCACCCTTCTTTGCCGCTTTCCACGCCTCGAACGGTCCGAATTTCGCACCGATTGCTTTCCAGTCAGCTTCGGAGATAGATTTTTGTTTTGGAAAATCAACATCGAAAATCAATGATTTAAGATTTGCGAAAGCAGCTTCCCATGCTGGGTTTATTCCACCATTCAAAGGTAGTTCCGACTTGCTGTTCACGCGAGCCAACGGATAGCCTGCAATTTCCTCGGTGCAAGCAGACAAACTCTTTTCGCTGATGGCTTCCATTCGGGCAACCGTCACATCCAACGCAGCCGAAGATTCTGAATTAAATGCAGTCAAT
This sequence comes from Bacteroidales bacterium, assembly GCA_017618935.1. The sequence goes on from JAFZTG010000102.1 coordinate 2,244, forward strand.
TTACAACGCATGAAGAAATCCTCAACCTTCTCTTTAAGAGCGTTATACGCAGCAAGTGCAGCTTCGGTATTGTCGCCATACGGGAACACCGTCGCCTTGTTTTCATCCTCGCTGGTAAACCACGTCATATAATCGTTGCAATTCGTATAGAACGCCTCGATTTGCTCGGCGGTAACACCATCCACACCACTACGGTCAGCCGTTGCGCCAATCGTTTTCACGCAGTTAGCAATCACAGCCTTAAGAGCTTCGTCATCGGTAGAATTTTCAGTAATTACGCCATCGCCGTTGAATTTCGTCTTTGCAAAAATTGCAATGCTGTCAGACGTGTCGGCAACGGAAATTTCATTTTTATCAAGTTCAAGATTTGCAAGAATCTGTTTTGCAGAATCATACAACTTCTTTCCGTCTTCGTCTTCTTGATTTATATCATCAAGCGAAATCGTATCTTCCTGTTTGAGCAACAAATCAGGATTTTTCAACACTTTGGTAATCCACGTTGCCGCATCAGCAACCTCGTTCACACGAATCTTGCCGTCGCCATCGACATCCATCAATTCAAGTGTCTTTTCGTCAATTTCAAGACCTTTGGTCGGACAGCTCAACACCGTCCACATTTTTTGATCTAACTCCTTCAAGTGAGCAATATCCTCACCAGACTCAATGTTTACACGAGGTACGCCCCCAACAGTTGAGAATTTCCATTCGTATTGTTTTTCAGCCATACTTGTATTTTTTACAAATTTTTAATTGTAAGCAAATATAGTTTTTTTCATTAAAATTTGAAAATAGGAATTGAAAAATGTAAAAAAAATCCTATGTTTCTCGGAAACTACTTTTCTTCGTTTTATTTTTAGAAAACTTTATTCGGTACAACACATATATGAAAGAAACTATTATTTTTGTAACATAATACAAGATACAATGGAGAAAATCATCATCTTAGACTTTGGTTCGCAGACGACACAGCTTATCGGACGCCGTGTCCGTGAGTTGGATACTTTCTGCGAAATCGTTCCCTACAACAAGTTTCCGAAAGACGACAAAGACGTTATCGGTGTCATTTTAAGCGGTTCGCCATTCAGCGTGTACGACGAAAAGGCGTTCAAGGTTGACTTAACCGACATTCGTGGCAAATATCCTATTCTTGGCATTTGCTATGGTGCACAATTTATGGCACAAACTTATGGTGGAAAAGTTGAATCTGCGGGAACTCGCGAATACGGACGAGCAAATCTTTCGTCATTCGACAAGTCTAACCCATTGTTGCAAGGTTTCGACGAAAATTCACAAGTATGGATGTCGCACGGCGATACAATCACAAAATTGCCTGCAGGAGCAAAAACTATCGCATCGACAAACAAGGTTGAATTTGCGGCATATCAGTTCGAAGGCGAAAAAGTTTGGGGCGTACAGTTCCATCCTGAAGTGTTCCACTCGGTACAAGGCTCGTTGTTGCTCAAAAACTTTGTGGTAAACATCTGTGGCGGTCACCAAACGTGGAGCCCCGCTTCGTTCGTTGAAACCACCGTTGCCGAATTAAAGGCACAAATCGGTAACGACCGTGTGATTCTTGGTTTGAGCGGCGGCGTAGATTCATCGGTTGCAGCCGTTTTATTGAATAAGGCTATCGGCAAAAACCTGACGTGTATTTTCGTTGACCACGGAATGTTGCGTAAAAATGAATTCAAAAACGTGCTCCACGACTACGAATGTCTTGGCTTGAACGTGATTGGCGTTGACGCAAGCGAGAAATTCTTCAAAGAACTTGAAGGCGTGACCGAACCAGAACGCAAACGTAAGATTATCGGTGCAGGATTCATCGACGTATTCGATGCCGAGGCACAAAAGATTACCGACGCAAAATGGTTGGCACAAGGCACGATTTATCCCGACAGAATCGAAAGTTTGAGCATTACGGGTATGGTTATCAAGAGCCACCACAACGTGGGCGGTTTGCCAGAAAAAATGCACCTAAAACTTTGTGAGCCACTGAAATGGTTGTTCAAGGACGAAGTTCGCCGTGTTGGCCGTCAGTTAGGTATGCCAGAACACTTGATTACCCGTCACCCATTCCCAGGTCCTGGTTTGGCTGTAAGAATTTTGGGCGACATCACACGCGACAAGGTTCGTATTCTGCAAGATGCCGATGATATTTTCATTCAAGGTTTGCGTGACTGGAAAGTGAAACTTTCTGGCGAAGAAGCCCGCAAGGTGCTTGCCGCCGGCGTTCCTGCAAATATGACAAACGGCGAAATCGAAGTTTCTCTCTACGACCAAATTTGGCAAGCTGGCGTTATCTTGTTGCCAATCAAGAGCGTGGGCGTTATGGGCGATGAACGTACCTACGAACGTGCCGTTGCTCTTCGTGCCGTTACCAGCACCGATGCAATGACGGCAGACTGGGCACATCTCCCCTACGATTTTATGGCAAAAGTGTCGAACGACATTATAAATAAGGTGAAAGGTGTAAATCGCGTTTGCTACGATATTTCATCAAAACCACCTTCAACAATCGAATGGGAATAATCACGACGTAATGCCATGAATTTCAGCGGAATTATTATTGCCATCTGCACGTTTCTGACTATCGGTATTTGGCATCCCATTGTCATTAAGGCGGAATATTATTGGGGAACGCGTTGTTGGTGGTCATTTCTCATTATCGGCATCGTCTGTATAATCAGCGCTTTGTTTATAGAAAGCACGCTCATCTCGTCAGTTGTCGGAGTGTTTGGTGCATCGGCACTGTGGGGAATCGGTGAATTATTTGCACAGAAAAGACGGGTGGAACGTGGCTGGTTTCCCATGAATCCCAAACGGGCGCACGAATACGAGAAAAAATAGCACAAAATGCAAGTCGAAGGTATTCTTTTAATCATATCATTATTGTTCTTCGTCAGCATTATTGCCGACAAGGCGGGATATAGATTCGGAGTGCCTTCATTGTTGTTGTTTTTGGCTGTCGGTATGCTCTTTGGCTGCGACGGGCTCGGCATTCAGTTCGACAACATTGAAATTGCGCAAGCTGTCGGTACAATCGCATTGTGCGTCATCCTGTTTTCGGGCGGACTGGACACCAAAATCGATGACATAAAACCCGTACTGCAACAAGGAATTGTGCTTTCAACCGTAGGTGTGTTTTTGACGGCACTCTTTACTGGTCTGGCAATCTGGTGGATTTTAGGACTGACGCACGAAGCAATCGGATTCGGATTGGCAACCTCGCTCCTCCTTGGCGCCACAATGTCATCAACCGATTCTGCATCGGTGTTCTCTATCTTACGAGCCAAAGGACTGCGATTGAAAAACAACCTGAAACCTATGCTGGAATTGGAAAGCGGTAGTAACGACCCTATGGCTTACGTGCTGACAATCACGCTGTTAAGCATAGTTCAGTCCAACGAAGACCCGAATTACCTTCTTGCAATACTCAAAGTTGTCACGCAACTCATAATCGGTGGAATTATGGGATATGCCATGGGAAAACTCATCTTGTTCTTAATCAACAAGTTGAACATTGAAAACGATTCGCTCTATCCTATTTTAGTCCTTTCAAGTTGCATCTTCATTTTCTCAGCGACGTATTTCCTGCATGGTAACTGCTACTTGGCGGTTTACATAGGCGGACTGATTATGGGAAACAACAAGATTGTACATAAAAAGTCCACTATCAAATTCTTTGACGGTCTCACGTGGCTGTTCCAACTGATTATGTTCTTGATTCTTGGTTTGCTCGTAAAACCACACGAATTGATTCCCGTAATCATTCCAGGCCTGATTGTCAGTTTTCTTATGATATTTGTGACACGACCTTTGTCGGTATTTCTGTGTCTTCTCCCCTTTAAACGCATGCAAAACCGCGATAAAATGTTCGTTTCGTGGGTTGGTTTGCGTGGTGCCACACCTATTATTTTCGCCATTTTAAGTCTAAAAGCCGACATCCCCAATGCTAACGTTTTATTTAACATTGTTTTCTTCTGCACGCTTGTATCTTTAATACTTCAAGGCACATCGCTCCCTCGCGTTGCAAAATATTTGCACGTCGTAGGAAATCCCAAGGGATTGAAAAAACCAGAGAATTTCGACATTGATTTACCAGACGAAATCAAGTCGGTTGCGACGGAAATTAACGTCACATCGGAAATGCTCAAAAAAGGAAATCGTCTGATGGATATTAAATTTCCTGAAAAAACATTGGCTATTATGGTTAAAAGAGATGCCGGATTTTTCGTTCCAACTGGAAAAACGGTATTGAAAGAATCGGATAAAATCCTTGTCATAACCGACAATTCCGAACAATTGGAAAAAGCGTTGAATATAACTCCCGAGCCGATGGGCGACACCCTTTAACTTTTATTTCGATGTTTTGCAGCCAATTGTCCACAAGCGGCGGCAATATCACGGCCTTTGGAATAACGCACGTTCACAATCAGATTCAAGCCCTTTAAGAAATTCACAAACGCGTCAAGCGTCTGTCTGTCTGATTTTTGATACGACGCAGCCTTGTGAGGATTAAACTCTATCACATTGATTTTCACGGGAAAACGTTTCGTGAATTCTGCCAAGTCACGAGCGTTTTGCAACGAATCATTCACGCCCTTCAATAGCATATATTCAATGGTAATGCGATTATTTGTCTTTTCGTGATAATAAGCTAAAGCGTCGCTTAGTTTTGCGATAGGATTCGTCTTGTTTATAGGCATCAGTTGCGTACGGAGCAAATCTTTCGGTGCGTGCAAGGAAACAGCCAAATTACAGGGAAATCCGTCATCGGCAAGTTTAATAATGTTTCTAATGATACCCGACGTTGACAAAGTGATTCTTGAAGGAGCAAGACCAACCGTTTTGGGGTCAATCAGTCGTGCAACCGACTGTGTGACAGCAACATAATTCATCAATGGCTCGCCCATTCCCATATACACGATATTGGAAATGCTATTGCCCATATTTTTTTGGGCGTATGAATCCATTACAAAATACTGGTCGGTGATTTCGCCCACAGAAAGGTTGCGGGTAAAGCCCAGCGAAGCCGTAGCGCAGAATGAGCACTGCATTCCACACCCAACTTGCGTCGATATGCACGCCGTTACCCTATCTTTTGCAGGAATGAGCACACCTTCCACAATATTGCCGTCGTTTAACGAGAAAGCGAATTTGCAAGAACCATCGGAACTTTTTTGAGGAGTGGCAATTTTTACCGTTTGGAAAAAATAGGTTTCCGCCAATCGGTCACGGAGCGTTTGCGAAAGATTCGACATTTCGTTGAAATTTCGTACACGTTTTGTCCAAATCCACTGATAAATTTGTGTGGCACGGAATTTCTTCTCACCTAATTCTTCAAGAGAACGACTCAACTCATCAAACGACAACGATAAAATATCTTGTTTCATCACTTATTTTTTCTGCAAAAGTAAAAAATCTCGTGTATAGGCAAAAAAAAAGGACTCCGAAGAGTCCTTCTTTCTTTCAGCAGAATGAATTATTTTACTAATTCAGACAAAGCTTTTCCTGCTTTAAATTTAGCAACTTTCTTAGCTGCGATTTTGATTGTTTTACCAGTTTGTGGGTTACGACCGTTTCTTGCAGCTTTCTTTTGTACTGAGAAAGTACCGAAGCCAATCAATTGAACTGCGTTACCTTTTTTCAAACTTTCAGATACTGCTGCTACGAATGCGTTAACAGCTTTTTCTGATGCAGCTTTAGTTAAAGCTGTTTTCTTTGCGATTTCTGCTACTAATTCTTGTTTATTCATAATTTAAAAATTTAAGTTAATAAAATAATTAGTTTAAAAGTTTCTTTGTTTTTCAACTTCTACAAAAGTACGTTTTTTTCAATATCTACCAAGCTTTTTGCAAGTTTTTTCACTTTTTTTTTGAAAAATTTTGCATTTCGCTCATTTTTTACAACAATTTGCTCGCCAATTCTGCCAATTCGCTCCTTTCTCCCTTGACCAAATTCATGTGAGCGAACAATTTTTGTCCTTTCATTTTTGCACTCAAATGTGACAAACCATTTGAGAAAGAATCCAAATATGGAGAGTCAATTTGTTGAATATCGCCGGTAAAGATGATTTTCGTCCCTTCTCCCGCACGGGTAATAATTGTCTTCACCTCGTGTGGCGTCAGGTTTTGTGCCTCATCAATAATAAAGAACACGTGCGAAAGCGAACGACCACGAATATATGCCAATGGGGAAATTTCGAGCGAGCCATCACGCAACATGCCGTCAATCATATCGATTTTGGCTCCGTTGTTACGAAGATTTTGCTTTATGACTTGCAAGTTATCGAACAAAGGCAACATATATGGTTTGATTTTGTCCTTCTCGCCTCCCGGCAAATAACCCAAGTCCTTGTTTCCCAAAGCAACGATAGGACGAGCAAGCAAAATCTGGTCAAAATACTCGTGTTGTTCCAAAGCGGCGGCAAGCGCCAACAAGGTCTTTCCCGTACCGGCCGTTCCCGTAAGAGCCATCAACTGCACATCCTCGTTCATCAATGCGTGCATGGCAAACGCCTGCTCCGAATTTCGAGGCTCAATTCCCATCACCCTATGTTTATTCACTCGTGAAATAAGGTTGGTAACAGGATTATAGTATGCCATCACCGAATTTGTTCCGTTCGACAACATGAAATAATCGTGAGAATCAGGTTTGGGAATACCGATTTCCTCTGGAGTCACTACATTATTATTAGTATTCTTTGCATACAATTTATTAATGTATGATATATCGATGTTGTCGAATATCCGCACACCTTCTTCAATTCTACCCAAATCACGGATTTTGTCATTTTGGAAATCCTGGGCAATCAAGCCGATGGACTTTGCCTTCATACGAAGGTTTATATCCTTTGAAACCATTATGACCGTACGGTCTGGATGTTCTGTTTTCACCGTTACCGCCGTGGCTATAATGCGATGATCGGGTATCTGTTCCTCGAAGGCTTGTTTTACAATTTCAGGATATTTAGCAATTGTTTTCACGAATAAACGTCCCATTCCTTCACCGAGGGAAACACCTTCCGAGAAAATCTTCTCGTTAGCCAAAGCATCCAATTCTCGTGTGAAGTTTCGGCAATTCCACCCTAACTCATCATTGTTTTTCTTGAATTTATCCAATTCCTCAAGTACTGTGATAGGAATCACAACGTCATTTTCCTGAAAAGCATAGATTGCTCTATTATTATGTAAGATGACGTTTGTGTCTAAAACAAAAATTTTCGGTTTCTTTTCTGCCATAATATATCATTCAAAAGATTGTCATAAAAATACACTAAATTCTTATAATTGTAGCGATTCCACGGTATTTTTTTTATTCACCAAGTAATAAACACACAATTATATAATATCATCTTCAAAAATGACGTTCATTTTCGTCCCAACATCCAAATTTCACCACTTTTTCGAACAGAAACGTTCCTGATTTCACCCCAAAATAACACTTTTTACCACCATAAAATGCTTTTACCATATTGAAACTCGTGGGAATAACTTTTTTTATGCAAGTGATTTTCTCTGCCGTACATTTGCGATAGAAAAAAACAAAAAAATATGATCTTCGCAAAACAAAGTGAACAAAAGGCAATTGTGTACAAGGAAAACGAATACACATATAATGACCTTTTAAGAATTTCAAGTGATTATGCTTCTGCCCTCACCGCACAGGCAAAACCTTCAAAAGTTTTAATTTATGCCGACAACTCCGACGAATGGGTTTTGGCATTTTACGGCTGCATCCGCACAGGCGCGACAATCGTTCCCGTTGACGCTCAATCAACCACCAAGGAACTTGCATACATATTACGTGACTGCACTCCAGAATGCATTATTACCGACGAGGCAAAAAAAGACACGGTGAACAAGGCAATGGAAATTGCAAACATTACAAGCACCGTTCTTACTGCAAATGACATAAAACGCAATCCCGATACACCCGTAACCGACATTGTTGTTGAGGAAATGGAACGAACAATGTTGCTGATTTACACGTCGGGAACAACCGGTTCGCCCAAGGGTGTAATGATTTCGGTAAAAAACATTGAATTTAACGTGAACAGCGTTTCGGTTGACGTGCCAATCTTCACCGCCGAACGAAATGTGATGGTACTGTTACCACTCCACCACGCTTTCCCATTGATGGGAACGATGATAGGTCCTCTTTCGGTTGGTGCTACAATATATATAGCAGAAAGTTTGTCTGCCGAAAGTATTTTGGGAACCTTGAAACGGGGAAAAATTGCAATTTTCGTCGGTGTTCCTCGTCTGTACGAAATTTTGTCAGGCAAAATTATGGAAACAATCAACAGCTCGATTGTTACAAAATTATTATACAAAACTGTTCAATTGCTTAACTCACAGAAGATCTCAAAAGTTGTCTTCAAGAAAGTTCATGACAAATTTGGTGGTCATCTCCTCTACCTTGTTTCGGGTGGTGCAAGTTTACCGAAAGAAATCGGTTCTATCTTCAAGACATTGGGATTCAGCGTATTGGAAGGATATGGCATGACGGAAACAGCTCCGATGATTTGTTTCACAAGACCGTGGAACATTCGTATCGGCTACGTTGGCGAGGCTCTGAAAGGCGTTCAAGTAAAAATTGACGAAAACGGTGAAGTGTGCGTCAAAGGTGACAACGTTATGCAAGGCTACTACAATCGTCCGGAAGAAACCGCACAAGTCATAAAGGACGGCTGGCTTCACACGGGCGACATGGGCGAAATAGACAACAATTACATAAAAATCACGGGAAGAATCAAGGACATAATCGTTACTGCCAACGGGAAGAATATCAACCCCGAAGAAGTTGAGCAGGAAATCATGAAGGAATCTCCGTGCATCAAGGAAATTGGCGTATTTCTTCACAATGGCGTTTTGCAATGTATTATCGTTCCACAAATGGTAGAACTTCGTGACAAGTCGCTCAACAATATGAACGAGGTTTTGCGTATGGAAATCGAGAAATACAATCAATCTGTGGCTCAATACAAGCGAATAAAGAACATTCACATCTATTCTGGCGAACTTCCAAAGACTCGCCTGATGAAGATTCAACGTTTCAAATTGCAATCGCTCATCGAACAAAACAACGAAGAGACAAAAACCGAAACGGAAACACCGAGAAGCGAAGTTTATCTTAGACTGAAAAAATTCATCGACAGCGAAACTGGCTGTAATGCAAACGAGAACGACCACTTTGAGATTGACCTTGCAATCGACTCGCTTGGAAAAATCGCTCTTCTCACCTACGTTGAGCAAGTTTTCAAGATTTCAATCACCGAAATGCAGTTAGACGAACTTAACACGTTGAACAAACTGACAGCCTACGTAGAACAAAATCAGACGGAAGGCACCATTAACACGAACATTTCGTGGAAAGAAATTCTTTCTACCAAGAAATATAGCACAAAAGTGCCGAAGGCAGGCATCATACAAGCAATTTGCAGCCACTTTGTCCGTTTCTTGATGCACGCGGTATATATGTTTAACTACAGAAAACACGGCAATTTCGAGATGCCAAAGCAACCATGCATCATCGTTGCTAATCACCGTAGCGCCCTCGACGGATATTTCATCACGTCAAAATTACGTCCGAACGTGGTAAAAAAGACGTTCTTTTTTGCAAAAGAAAAACATTTACATTCTCGTTTTGCTCACTTTATGGCACGCAAGAACAATGTAATCCTTATGGACATCAATAAAAACGTACGTGATTCGTTGCAACAAATGGCTGCCGTACTACAAGCCGGCAAGAATGTGATTATTTTCCCAGAAGGCACACGTTCAAACGACAACAAACTCAAAACGTTCAAGGACAGTTTTGCAATTTTGAGCAAAGAATTGAACGTTCCTGTTGTTCCTGTCGCAATTTCCGGTTCGGAACGTGCCGTGTTCAACAAAATCTACATTCCTCGCCCATTTGCGAAGATTTCGATTGACTTTCTAACGCCGGTCATTCCTAAAAAGACATCGACCATCGAAGGCATTCGCAACAACGTGGTTATGCAAATCTCTAATAGATTGCACGACTATCAAATGCAAAAGAAGTTGAAATTAGCATAGTTTCTATGAATAATCTTCACAAAGAGTTGTCATAATGCGATGACTCTTTGTGAAAATTTTTTTTGCTTAAAATCATAGTTTTTATTTTAAGCAAAAAAGTCAAGGCGGACCTACTCAGTCGAAAGATCGTGCTGACAAAACTCTGTTGTAAAAAAATGCAAATTGAAAATTCGATTTTCAATTTGCAAAAATCCTTGTAATTATTTGGTATTCTATTAGTTAGTTTTATATATTTGCATACAAATTGACAAAAATGGAATATGTAAATCGTCATATTGAGGCATATATAGAGGAAAACTTATCGATTTTCCCTGCCGTTATCATTCTGGGTTCAAGACAATGCGGAAAGAGTACGTTAATAAAAAAAATGGCTGAACTACGGGATGACATGCTGTATCTTGATTTGCAGAATCGTAATGATTTAGCAAAATTGAACGAACCAAGCTTGTTCTTCCAGCATAATGCGGAAAAGACAATCTGTTTAGATGAAATCCAACGTTCGCCAGATATTTTCCCCGTATTACGAAGCGAAATTGATAGAAATCGCCGATCAGGACGATTTATTTTGCTAGGCTCCGCATCGCGTAATCTTATACAACATTCGTCGGAATCGTTGGCTGGAAGGGTTGGCTTGGTTGACCTTACTCCGTTTCTTGCAAATGAAATTGACGGGAAGCCGAACTACGACTATACTCAATACTGGTTTCGTGGCGGGTATCCCGATAGTTATAGTGCAGATTCCGACAGGGCAAGCTCGCTTTGGCGCGAAAATTTTATCAGAACATATATCGAACGTGATATCCCACAATTGGGATTTCAGATTGCCAGCCCGCAACTCATGAGGTTGTTGACAATGACAGCTCACGAGCATGGGCAACTGCTCAATGCGTCAAAATTTGCATCTTCAATGGATTTAACCGCTCCCACCATCCGTCATTACCTTGACGTTATGGAGCAAACGTATATTATACGCTCATTGCAACCATATTATGTAAATACAAAGAAACGATTGGTCAAATCCCCTAAAATCTACATTCGTGACAGCGGCATTTTACATCAAATTCTTCAAATTCCTTCGTTCAATGAATTATTAGGTAATTCTATTGTAGGCAATTCGTGGGAAGGTCTTGTCGTTGAAAATGTTTGTTCTTTGGCTCGACATGCACAATGTTTCTTCTATAGAAGTGCCACGGGCGACGAAATGGATATAGTTCTGCAATATCCCAATAATCTCATTGCCATAGAATGTAAGTCATCGTCGGCTCCGTCGGTTACCGAGGGATTTTGGAAAGCTATAGAGTTTTTGAAACCTTCGCACACCTATGTGGTCGCACCTGTGGAATCTTCATATCCCATGGCTCATAATGTTGATGTGTGTAACCTAAGTGAGATATTACGGATTATTGAAGCTTTGGAAAAATAACCTTTCTATTTCGCAGATGAGCACTGCCCCGTTAGGGGCAACAGGTTGGTAGAATGAAGTTGGCAAGGAAAAATATTTCGGGGTTTCGTAAAAAGATAAATCAATAATTATATCTTTGTAAAAAATAACCGCCGTTATTTTAACGGGAAATAAATTTTGATACTTATGAAATTTTACGACAGACAAAAGGAACTTGAAACACTTGATAATGTGAGAGATATCGCATTTGAGGGCAATTCACAATTGACTGTTGTTACAGGAAGGCGTAGGATTGGAAAGACAAAATTAATTCTCAAAAGTTGCGAAAGTACGCCGACTGTATATCTGTTTGTGTCGCGAACAAACGAGGTGGAATTGTGCAGACAGTTTGTCGAGGCGATAAGGCAGTCGTTGGACGTGTTTGTCCCCGATGGCATGTATTCTTTGCGTGATGTGTTCCGTATGTGTATGGAAATAGGCAGGAGCAAGAAATACAATCTTGTCATTGATGAATTCCAAGACTTACACCATATAAATGCTTCATTTTTCAGTTATATGCAGGATATTTGGGATAGTATGAAGGATACGACCAGCGTTAATCTCATTATCAGTGGATCCGTATATTCGATGATGCACAAGATTTTTCAGGACAGCAAGGAACCTTTGTACGGGAGGGCGAACTGCATTATGCGGATAAAACCGTTTTGCGTAGATGTGTTGAAGCAAATTTTACGGGATTATAACCCACATTATAGCAATGACGACTTACTTGCATTATATGCTTTTACGGGAGGTGTACCGAAATATGTGGAATTGCTGATGGACAGAAAATCTGTCTCGGTCAGTAAAATGATACGTCAGTTAACCGAAGAAAACTCACTGTTTATAGAAGAAGGGAATATAATACTTATACAGGAATTCGGAAAGAAGTACGGAATATATTTTTCTATTCTTTCTGCGATAGCTTCTGGAATCAATGAACCGTCAAGGATTTTACAGGTGACAGGATTAACTACGTTAGGTGGAACGCTTGTGAGATTGGAGGAGGATTATGCAGTGATAGAGAAAAAAAGACCAATCGGAGCAAAAGAAGGCTCACAGACGGTTCGATACGAGATAAAAGACCATTTTCTAAGATTTTGGTTCAGATATATTGTCAAAAATCAGAGTCTTGTCCAATCGGGACATTATGAACGTTTGCGGGAGATTGTGGCAAATGATTATGAGACATATTCGGGCAAAGAACTTGAATATTATTTTAAAGACAAGATATTTTTGACAGAACCAGTGGAAAAAATTGGCTCGTGGTGGGATACTTCGCGTAAAGCAAACAAGGACAACGAACAAAATGAAGTGGATATTGTTGCTACCTATTACAATGAAAAGAAAGTCTTGATTGCAGAGGTAAAACGACAGAGAAAGAATTTTAAACCAGAAAAGTTTCTGAAAAAGGTTGAAAAATTGCAGACACGCTTGTTTTTTGATTATGCAATCGAAACAAAATGTCTTACTCTTGAAGATATGTGATTTTTGCGTATTGTTTTTGCACAATCCTATTTGCAGTTATTGTAAATAAGAAATCATAGCTTTGATTTTAAGATGGTTGGCAAACAACCTATCAAATAGAACGGCAAATTGATAAGTGTAAAGATTTTTCCTTTATTTGTTTTAACACTATCTATTTGAAAAGGATGCGACCAAACCCTTACAGCCAGATTGCCTTTTGAGGCATCCATAAATTCATGCAACGAACGCAAATGTGCATTGTGTCCGGCTTTCACTTCCACAGGAATCACTTCTCCATCATAAACATATTCAAAATCAACTTCGGCATCTGATTTTAAACGACTCCAAAAGTTACGATGACCGTCAACCGAATTACTCAACGTCAGCAGTTCCTGTGCAACAAGTTGTTCGGCAACCGCACCTCGCCACACATCCAACAAGTCGGTCGCCAAAAGTGCATCTTTTTGTGCTCCGGCGGCATAATTGGCAAGCCCGATATCTAACCATAATAGTTTGGGCGCCCGCGATAATTGGGGAATGAGCGGTATTTCGGTGTCAGAATTAGGATAAACGAGTTCGAGCAACATGGCACGTTCCATCACTCGAAACGCTTCACCAACCTCGCGTGCTTTGTATGAGGAACCTGCAAAATTACCTAACGAAATGATTTTCGACATTTCAGTCCATCCTCTGTCAATCAAAAAGCGTATAACTTGTGCTTGCGTCTTATTTGAAGCATATTTTTCCACATCGTCCTTATAGCCGCGCAACAACGTCTCGTATATTGTATTTAACGATGGCAGATTGTGTTCATTCACAAAATGTTGCACCACTTCTGGCATCCCTCCCACAAGAGAGTAATTACGAAATTCGGTTATCAATTTCTCATGCAATGCAACGGTCAATTCGGGCGACTGCTGCTCTATATACTGCCGCAACATTGCGTTTCCACTTGCCGTCAAAAATTCACGGAACGAGACAGGACGCATAGCCATATACTCCACTCGTCCGACAGGAAACGAAACATGCACATTAATAAGCGTTTCCAATAGCGAACCAGCTGCAATCACATATATGTCGGGCCGTTCTTCATAAAAATACCGAAGCATTTGAATAGCTGCTGCGGAATTTTGGATTTCGTCCAAGAATAGCAATGTCCGTCCTTCTTTTTGCGGTTTTTCTAAAATGGCAAATATCTGCATCAATATCTGGTCAACATTCTGTGACTGCTCAAATAAAGACAGAAAGACTCTTTTCTCTAAATTGACATACAAATAGTTATCGAATTGTTTCCCAAAAGCGGAAACCACCGAGGTTTTTCCTACTTGACGCGCTCCTCGCAAAACCAAGGGTTTTCTCTGCTTTTTTTCTGCCCAATGATTCAGCTCTTGCAATATGTCTCGTTCAAAGTCTTCCATATAAGTAAAAAAATATCAAACGCAAAATAATTGATTATTACTGACATATACAAATTTTTGTTCCAAAAACGGAGCAAAACCAACGAAATTTTGTTCCAAAAACGGAGCAAAATCGAATATATTTTGTTCTAAAAACGGACCACCCGTATGCATAAAGAACAAGTTACTCTTTGTTCACCTTATTTCAAATTAGTTTGTTATTTTTTTCTCAAACATCATTACAGACGAGAGTGTACTAAAGAAATAGAATTTTACAATCATTGTTACTTTTTCTCTTGACAGAAAAGTAACCAAAAGTTCAAGACGGATGGAGGATAAAGATTTTCTTAACGCTTCGCAGCTCAGTCGGAACGTCGTACTGACTAAACACTATCGTTGTAAATCGAAAATCAGATTTTCAATTTGCAAACGAGATTTCTAACTCACATCATCATAAGCTTATAGAACTCCTCGTAATTCTTCCCTGCCTCAAAATTTTCTCTCCAGAAATGGTATGCATTTCGGCGGTATTGTTGCTGTTGAACGGAATCTAAATTCAAATAAATGCTTATTGTTTTCGCAACATCATCTGTATTGAACTCGGCAGGAACAAGAAAACCGTTTGTGTTGTTTACAGCTTCGCCAGTACCACCTACATTGGTAGCAACAACAGGAATGCCAGCCGATAATGCCTCCATAATGCTTACGGGAATTCCTTCTGACGAACTCAAATTTATGAACAAATCCACATATTGACTTGCATAAAAATCAAGAATCTCGTTATTCGGAACAATCCCCCGAAATTCATATTTGATATTGGGCAACAGTTTTTTTGCCATAGCTTCAAGTTCCGCACGCAACGGGCCATCACCAAAGTGAATCCAGTGTAAATTGTTGATTTCTAATTGTGAAATAACTTCTATTATTCGAGCAATCTGCTTTAAAGGAATTAGATTGCTACAAGAACATATCAAAATGCTTTTGTCTTGCTTTGTAAACAACGGCATTCGTTCATTGAATTTTCCCAACCGTGAAACAGTCACCTTATCATCAATTGATTTACTTAGATAATCTTCAAAACTCTCTTTCCCCTTTTGAGAAATAGTAAAGGTTTGAGACAAATTTCTAATCATATATTCTTTGAATGGCAAATAGGGAGGATTATGTCTGTCGGCAAAATTATCCCAACCATGTGCCCTAGCTACGCAAGCACAACCATACTCACACCGGAGCATCGCTAGGGCTAAAGCCTTATAATCATGCCAATAGGAATAGAAAACGCAATCGCTCACATTGAGGTGCGAGTGGTCGCAGAATTGTAGTAATTCGTTCTTTAAGTTCGTGGCCCGATGAATATCCACATACATTATCTTGAATGCGCTAATCCAATATTTCACAGGCAGTTTGTGGATGGCAAACGCCAACTCTCGTAAAAACATTGGTTTGAACATACGGAAGAACGATTTTATCTTACCAACCTCCAATTTCTGTTTTGAAAACTGAAACACTTCGGCATTATCGGGAATATATCGGTTCAGATTCTCGTTCGATTTGGCAGATGCCGTATATAGTATCACCTTCTCAAATCGCGGGGCAATCACACGCATTTCGTCGTCAATGAAAAACTCACGCGCCGAAAGCGGATAATTGTCGCAGAGAAATATGAGGGTGTTATTTTTCATATGAGTCAAATTTATTTTTTAATAAAACAGAATCGTTAAACATCTTAGAGAATGCATTGGCACCAAAAATATTCAGGTGCTGAAAATCAGAAAATAAAGACATGTCACTATATAGTGTATCAAAATCATAATAGGGAATTTCGGGATAATCTTTTTCTATTATTGATTTATATTGTTTTTCATTATAATGTCCTTTATACGTGCTCATTTGGGGAGATCTGAGGAACGCGATTCGCACATTTCTTTTCTTACAAGCATCAACTATTTGCTTTAGGAACTCATAGTTTCCTGCATAAAAATCGACATTGCCTTCGGACTGTTCGTATTTTTCATTCATAGAATTATTCCCAGCTTTAAAACCACCATATTGATACGCATATTCATAATTTTGGTCTAAAATTATCAAAATCATATTCTTTATAACAATTGGCAAAGATGCCAAATATGATTTCGGAGCATTACACAATAATGACAAATGATTTTTTAGCGATATAAATGGGAAAAAGGTTGCATAATGATACTGGAGGTAACTCTCTGAATATAGCCATACTTTCATTACATCCATAAATTGATTATTGGTTAGTTCAACAAACACTGTTTGCACATTAGGATTCTGTTTTATTATATTTTCAACCTTACACAAGGTGTACAAATAGGCCTCTCCCGAACGTGAGAAATTTTCACAATTAACTAATAACGAATCATTGAGTGAACATTCCGAATGAGAATGACCAACAATAACCGAAGTAGTATTTTCTTGTATTGCAAACGAAGCATTCTTTCTAATTATGCAACTTGGAACGACGCATAAAAGAGTTAGCAACAGAAGGCATATCAAAACAAAGAAAATAATATTCCGTATTAACAATTTCATATATTAGAACTGAAAATAAACAAATGGCTGAGGCGTCCCCATACTAAAGAAAATAAAAATAACAACACTCACATAGAGTCCCCATCGAAAAATCTTAAAACGACAAAATCGTTCTAATGATTCCAATGGATGTTTTTTCTCTCTTGTAAACCATTCAATTAATATAAATACCAATAATATAACTATACGCATATACATTTTCCTATCAAGTTCAAAAGCGGAAAAAACGCTAAAACTAAATATCTTACTAAAAATAACTACAACATCAGATATGTTTTTCACTCTAAAAATCACCCAACCAATCACAACAATCCCAAATGTCAACAATATCTGCAGGAATTCTTTAAGACTTGGGAGAACACGTCCTTCTGCCACGATATTGGTATTCTTCCGATTTTTTCCTAACAAAATCAATGGTAAAAATAAAAAAGCATGATATACACCCCAGACAATGAAAGTCCAATTTGCACCATGCCAGAATCCGCTAACAAGAAATATAACAAATGTATTTCTCACAATTTTCAACCTTGAACAGCGACTCCCTCCCAATGGGATATAAACATAATCTCGAAACCATGTAGTAAGAGATATGTGCCATCGACGCCAAAACTCGGCAATGTCACGACTGAAATAAGGTGTTTTGAAATTTTGCATCAGTCTAATGCCAAACAATCTAGCCGTACCTATGGCTATATCAGAATAGCCAGAAAAATCTCCATATATTTGAAATGCGAAAAATAACGCCCCAAGCAACAACGCACCACCAGATTGATCTTGATATGTATCAAAAATCTGATTCACAACTATGGCACAATTATCTGCCACGACAACCTTTTTAAATAGCCCCCACAATATTTGCCGACAGCCATCTACAGCTTTCCCATAATCAAACTCCCGTTTTTTGAGAAACTGGGGCAGAAGGTTTGTTGCCCGTTCAATAGGTCCCGCAACTAATTGTGGGAAAAAAGAAAGAAAAGCGAAAAAAGCGAAAATGTCCTTAGTCGGTTCTATCTTATGCCTATAAACATCAATTGAGTAACTTAATGCCTGAAATGTATAGAAACTAATACCTACAGGAAGTATCACCTTGAGCAACAACCCGTCGGCAGAAAAGTTGAAAAGTTTTGCAAATTCAGTCACAAAAAAGTCGTAATACTTAAATGTAGCCAGAATGGCAAGATTCAGTACAATATTTATGGTAGTAATAATCTTTCTCTGTTTTGTTTGCTTTGGACTATCGGTTGTCTGCCCCACTTTGAGCATCAACACACCGCTTCCCCACGAACATAGCGACGTTATGGCAATCAAAATCAGAAATCTCCAATCCCACCAACCATAAAACACATAACTTACAACTACAACAAAAGCGTTTTGTAATAACAATTGGTGCTTCGACTTGCTCAGAAACCAGTCGAACACAAACCAATAGAACAGAAATACTATCGGTAAGAACAGTAAGAATTCTATAGAATTAAATAACATTTTTATAACTCGTATTGTTAGTATTATTTATATCACAAGATACCATTAAACATGAAAGCACCTCGTAATTCTTCCCTGCCTCAAGATTTTCTTTCCAGAAATCATATGCATTTCGGCGATATTGTTGCTGTTGAATGTCTGATTTGGCAGATGCCGTATATAGTATCACCTTATCAAACCGCGGGGCAATCACACGCATTTCGTCATCGATGAAAAACTCACCAGCCGAAAGCGGATAATTGTCGCAGAGAAGTATGAGAGTTTTTTTGTATGTGAGGGAACGGGAACGCATTTTTACATCTCATTAATGATTTTTTCAAAAGATAATATTTGTTCGCTTTTGCGAGTATCAAAAAGCAAGTGTTCAAAATCGCGACGTTTTTCGTTAAGATTCACGTTTTGTATCATTTCTTGCAACTTCTCTTTCAATTGCGCCTCGTTTTCTATACCAGAACGTTGTTTCAAAAAAGTATAATTTGGCTTTGTACGAGACAATAGAAACATTACATCGTAGAAATCCCGCCCTTTATGCCGTGCCAGCAATGCCGAAATCTTCATTGCCAACAGCACGTCCATAGGCGGTATTGCAACGGGAAACATAAAGGCGTTACGCTGTATGGTTGCCATTTCGCGTTTATAGTCAATACCTTGATTTTGTACTTCAATCTTCATCAAAAACCGTTCTTCTCGATGACCTGTTAATTGCAAATCGAATAGTAATTCAGGGAAATAGACATTACTGCGATATGCGGTCAAACGGACATTGTCTTTTGAACGCAATTCGGCTTGCAATCCTTGTTGCCGCAGATAGACTATCAGTTTGTCGGTCATTTGCCTAAAATCTTCCTCGTTCAAATCCTTGCAATCAAAATCCAAATTTTCGGAAAATCGGTCAATGCCAAACACCAAACGCAGGCAAGTGCCGCCGATAAACACAAGTTTTTTTGCGTACTCGGAACGCATTATCCATTCCAGTGCAAGCAGTTCCACATATTCTTTGAGTATATGTTTCTGAAACGTGGCGTTTTCAGCTATGTGCGGCGGATAAAACCCGCGTATGTATGTCATATCTATCATAAACCGTATGCTTTATATAAAAGTTGCAACCTATTTGTTACTGCGTGACTATCAATACGTTTGCCATAATCTTCCAATCGATTTTTATCTAATTCGTCTTGTAGCCAATCCTCGTCCAGTCGCAATTCCCTCAATTCGTCAGCTGTGTTGTATTGCGGATAGAGGTACAGCAGGTCAATCAAGGCTTTTTCGGGTGTGGCCATCATATATTGTTTCCCATCGCGCATCGTCTTTGGCTCAAAGCCCCAATATAAATGAGGTTGAATTGTCTGATAACTATATTGTCCGAAGTTGTTTTCGTAACGACAGGTTTTGCGCGTTGTGACACTGGTTATTTCCATCACCGCCTCGGGTATTATGCCGTAGAACGACAACGCTGTGTGCAGACTGATATATGAGGGATTGCATAGTTTGCCGGCAAAATAGCGAGCATAATCAGGTTCGTGAATTAAATCGCCAAAGGCGTACCAACCCTTTCGCAACAATGTGATATAACCGTTTTTCTGCCATTGGTGCAGGTTCGACCTGTTGAATTCAGGGTATATAGCCTTCACTTGCTCTATCGAAAAGCAAGCAAACTTATGCCATTGTGAATAGAATTGCGTGTATGTCATTCTTTGTTTTATTCCACAAACGTTGCAAAATTACAACTTTTATGAAATACATTTACAACGAACCGTCAAATTCTTACATAAATTGTTTGAAACAATATGGTTTGCAAAGACACGTTTTTTATTGAAAATCAAACATAAAAGGTATGTGTTTTGCCAAATACATACCCTTGAATGGCGTATTTGTTGCCAAATACATACCTATACACATTTGTAAAGTTCTAAGAGTCTGTCAACGTATGGTTTAATGTCGTACTGTTTGGCAAATTCCTGCGCAAAAACCGACATCTCGCAGTATTTCTGTTTATCGTTCCATATTTCAAGAATGCGGTCTGCAAACTGCTCAGCATCTTGCTCATAAACCATATAGCCGTTTTTCCCCTGTGCAATCAAATCTCGGTTTCCGCGACCATCGAGCGTAACAACGGGAAGACCAGCAGCCATGGCTTCTATTAAAGTCAACCCCAGCGCTTCTGAAAAAGAGGAATGAATATAAACATCCGATTTATGCAAATATTCCTCAACCGCATCAACACTGCCATGCATAATAACCTGCGACGGCATATTGTTTTCTGAGACAGCAAAAGACACATCATTATAACACACTCCCGCCCCCAACAAATCCATTTCAAAATCAACATTCCGATTTCGTAATACTTTTGCTACCTCAACCAAAAATTTCTGATTTTTATTAGCCGTAAAAGAACCGACATTTATTAGTTTCAGTTTTGTATGCTCGCCTCGTGGTTCACAATTATAAAACTTTTCATAATCAATGGCATTTGGCAAAAGTTCAACAAGATATGATTGTGTATTACGAAAATAGGATTCTGTGTCATGGGATATTGCCACAAACGTAGTTCCACCGTTTGCCTTGTATCGAGAAAGCAAATATCGTTTTTCGTAGTAATTGGTCAGTAACTCTTTACAGAACAGCATTTTAATACTGAAATTGCGGAATTGCTTCATATTGTCGTGACAATGCGAAAACCACCTTGCTTTTGGATAGTAACACGAACGGGAAACTATCTCCGCTTCAAATAAATGTGTATGAATCACATCGGGGGCAAAATCCTCGATTGCTTTTTGCAAGGCAGCAACGTTCAGAACATTTTTATGCGTTACTGACAACTGAACAGTTGCGGGAATAACTTGCCAATCAATATTTTGTGTGAGAGTTGGATATGCATTATCATCAGAGAAAGTTATCAAACGTACTTGCACACCTTCGCGATTCTGCAACTGGTTGCAGATATCAAGGCAGAGCCGTTCGGCTCCGCCTTTGCGCAATCGAGGGATTATGTGTAGGATTCGGAGCATTTCCTTAAAACTTTTAATATGTATTCCTCGCTACAATATGTTTAAACTTATATTTAAGAATATCTAAACAAACTTTCGACCAATACTTTATTGCAGGCTTTTTATCTTTCTTATTGTATATATACAGTACATCTGCATGCGTCATTTCCCTTATCCAACTTTTTATAGACATTTTCTTTGTTGCAACAACCTGCCCATAATCACCTGGTTCATCCATTGCAGTAAAATAGCTTTTCAAATGATACAATGAATCATCAATATTCCCCGTTAAAGTCGCATATGCCCACGCTATTGGGTAATTGACTCCACCATATGTTAACGCATAGTTCCAATAAGAGAAACGGAAATTTACCTCCAAGAAACAAAGATTATCATTTTCATCTATCAAAAATTCAATTTCAAAGCAACCCGAATATTTACACAACTGCATAAGGTTTTGAATTTTCTTTTCCAACTCGGAATCTTCAAATGGTTTAAAGTACATATAACTACCATATGCCGATTCTGGCGTTCTAAAATAGGATAATTGATATGGCATATACACATGCTCTCCTCCATTTATAGAGAACCCCATTATAGCCAATTCATTCTTTTTCTTTATATACTCCTGTACAAGCAAGCGAGGACTTTTTATTTTTGTATATGCTTGTTGTAATTCATCTTCTGAATTACACACATACACGTCGTTCTTCCATGCACCCATAATAGACATAAGAGTCTTTGTAATGACAGGATAAGTTAATGTTTTAGGAAGATCGCCTGTTTCTACGATCTCCTTTCGAGGAATATTTAATCCACAAGATTTAGCCATCTCGCAAATTGTATTCTTATCCATCATTGAGTTTATACTTCCGCGCTCTCCTGCCTGAAAGAAATAAAATTTTCCTTGCAGCTCATCATAACGAGCATCTAAAATACTTTCTATGAAATCATCACAAGTGTATACAAATGGCAGACTGTCTTCATTGCCATATTGAGATATAAGTAGGTTCGTCCCTTCTTCATAACTATATACAATATGTTTAACCTTACAGTATTTGCTGTTTAATAGATATGGAAATCTTTTCTCTTGAAGATAAATTATAATTGGCAGTATTCCATATTCTGCCAAAGAACGAACAACGCCCAAGGCATTACCATTATCACCAGTTATAACTATATGTTTATGCCTTAGTACTTCTTCCATTGAAATAATCTTTTTAATTGTGAGACACATTCTATTATAGAAACAATACGTGGGTACCTATATCCTTGAACGTCAATCACGGCAAATCCTTTATATTCATTTAATGTATGCATACCTAACCGCATTCTCGGATGTGGTGACAATAATTTCTTTATCAATGAAAATCGGAATGTTTTATCATTGCTATCAAATTCAATTTTTTTCACATCAATTGCACATCCATATCCCTTGCTACAATCCTGAGCAGGATAACAAATTGCATCTTTATATCGAAATAATAGCCCACCCATACGTGAATTGGGAGAATCTGAGATTACTGATTGCCAAAAAAGGAATTGCTCTTTTTCTGTATTCCACTTGAAAATATCAAGGTGATAGTCATCTTGTTTAGCAGTAAACAACAACGGTTCTTCAAAGTCTGTTGTAATGACGGCATCCCAAATCGCTTCATTACAGAGCGTTTTATAAAACGAAACGGTTTCTGATTCTACATCATAACGATACATATCAAGTTTTCCACCTAAACAATTTTCAGGATACACATAAACCTCACCATTTCTACGTAAAATACTTGGGAAACTCAAGTGTGTTGGCAACTGTAGAAGTACTTTCCGTTTATTAATTTCCCAATTCTTTCGACTAATATGCAATAATGAAATACAACCTTTCCCTTTTGCATATTCGAAATCCTCAACTAACAATTGTATCTCGGCTTCAGTAACATCAAGAATAAAAGGATCTGCAAACCATCTGTCTTTTGGCATCTTTATCCAACGAACAGGATAATCGTTTTCTGATAAGATAGTTGAAACACCTCCTTCAACTAAACCTAATGCCCATGATTTAGTCCATATTTTTTTTATTATTGACGAATAAATAGACATATTTAGTTATAATCTGCAAAACTTACAAATATAGTAACCTGCCTCCAAAGTATAATATCTTTTCGTTTATCAGTAATTTATTCCATTTTTTCATTCAACAAACCCACAACCATATTTTTCTATGGCCTTTATCATTGCCGATTTCTTACCTTCCGAGATGTTCTTTCGGATTGTGTATGATTCGTCAAAACAGTTTTCCTTATTCATTTTCTGCTTGACTTTCTCATAATACTCATCTGTTGAGCAAATAAATTTTGCCGGATTCCCTGCGACAACACTATTTGCGGGAACATCTTTCGTTACAATACTTCCTGCGCCTATAATAGACCCAGAGCAAATTGTAACCCCAGGCAAAACAACAGCATTTGCACCGATAAACACATTATCTTCTATAATTGTCCGCCCTAATCGTGCATATCCCAAAATTCTTTTTGTACTTGCATCGTGAGCCAAAATATGTACCCGAGGTGCAAGTGTCACGTTTTGTCCAATCTCAATAAGCCAATAATGTGAGTAATCAATAATAACCTCGTTTTGAATTTTAGTGCCATCACCAATTTTCACCCCCATTCGGCGGTATTTGGTAACCTCGTCAATCGGGAAAAAGAACCGATATATTTTGGACAACAATAACCGATACTTATTCATCCTGCAACAATTCGTTTAATTTTTGTTTTCTACAAAAATACGAAAATAAAATATTCAACTTATATTTTGTATTTTTTTGAATTGGTTTCGCAAACAAAGATTGTATCAAATACTTCACGCCCTTACAGTTTCGTTCTAACAAATAATCTCGAGACGCATTAAACAAGACAGCAGACAGCAACCATTTTTTTTGTTGTTTCGATGCTTTATTTGCAGGATGTTCTTTTGAAAACATGATTTTCAACGTTTTCAACTGCTTTTCACTGGATGCGGAATGTACCGCCACAGACCTTCCTTCGTGCTCAACCTCAACCACAGTTGCTTGATTTGGAACATAAACCAAAGGATATTCCGCAGTAATCCTAAACAGCAGTTCCATATCCTCGCCTATTGATAACGCAGGATTAAATTGGTGTTTCCTAAGAATTTCCGTTGCACAACATAGTTGCGGCGTTGCAATTATGTCCTGTATCAGCAAATCAACATCCATAGGAAAAGGATATTCTTTGCCTTTTTTTATTTTAACACTGCCTTGGGCAACATCATTATATTCTATATCGGTATAATAGCAAGCACTTTTATTTTCTTTTGCAATAAAAGCAGACAAGTTTTCCAATCTATCTGGCTTCATATAATTATCACTGTCCAAAAAGCAGACATAATCGCCCGTAGCATGCATAATACCGTTGTTTCGGGCGGAGCTTCGTTCGGCATTTTCCTGATATACGTATGTTATTCGGCTATCACAGTACTCCGAAACCACTTCTTTGGTGTTGTCGGTGCTACCATCATCAACAATTATCAATTCCCAATCTGTGTATGTTTGAGACAATACCGATTCAATCGCCTTTGGAAGAAAGGCGGCACGATTGTAGGTTGGTATGACGATGGAGAATTTCATTCAGCAAGCATTTGTTTATTATGAATCAGTTTTTATTACAGATAAAATCACAAATCGTTCATATCTGAACATTGCTTATTCCGCAATTTAATTGTAATTACAGTTATTACTTCAAAAGATTTTTATTTACTTTTGGGTATTGATTTTTATTGATATATGTTTTATCAATAATTTTTAATGCGTTCTTCATCACCCCTTAATATACATCTATTATCATACAGGGTTCCGTCCTTTTACGGGTGAAATTCCCCTATTTCAATTAATTTCTTTATTGCACGATATACAAGCTGATTAGAAAGATTTAATATCTTAGCAACCCTTCTATGTTCATTTCGTTGCCATGGTTGTGGCGATAGAGTCACTTTCACAGAATCTAATATAGACTGTGAGACTTCATTTTCTTCATCTCTATTATTTCGAGACAATAGCGGATTTTGAACCTGTTCCATAAAATCCATGCCCCGAATATTCCATTTGTCTGCTGCAGTTCGCAATGTCCTTAGCACCATATCACGGCTTAAATGTTTAGATTTCTTATTAACCTCCGTAGCACAAATTTCCCATGCATCCATAATAACAGTCACATCTATCTTATTCAAATCTAACGACGCTAAAGTAGTTGCCCCAAAATTATAATTATTTAAAATTCTTCCAATGGCAATCAATGCGACAAGATACCTTGCCTTCTTTAAACGCTTATCAGTGCTCCCCGTCATTCGTTGGAAACTATCAGAATGGATCAAGGATGTGTCTACTTTACGCAGTAGCAATGCCATAATCGGCCAAACTTTAATATCATATTGAGGGTTAAATATAGCATTATATTTGATAGGATCCTTGAACACCTTTTGCTTTAATTTCGATGCCTTCTCTGGTGATTTTAGCAAAAGACAAATACTGCCCCCCGCAAGATACATCACATCAAAAATTTTATCTCTATCACAACCTTGGTTAAGATAATAATTCACCCTTCGTTCATAGAACAATCCGTATAATTTTAAAGACTCTTCTATATCTTGCTGGATTTTATCTGTTGCAAACAACGACTTTAATTCAACTGGCGTTTGATTATTTGTTGCCTGAATGATCCTATCTCGCGTAGTATCAACCTCTGAAGAGACGACTTTTATTAATAAATTTCTATTTTCATCAATATCTTTTATATTTCTAAAATATTCATAAATAGAGTATGATGTCTGAAGACCATTAACAATTTGTACATTTTTAATGGATAGTTCTTTCCCTACATTCACCGCAGATGATGCCAATATCGTTATCCCATTGTTTAACCACCAAAATTCGATATTTTTTTGATTTTTCAATGTATCCAATATATCAGCGTTCACATGGTTAAGTCCCATATAATCACGAACGTTTGAATCGAATATAAATCTTTTCAAATCTCCATTTTCATCTGTAATAAATTTAAAATAATCATAAATATTACATAACGCGACATAACATTCATTCACCGTTGATACACTACTCGTAATTGGTAAGGATAAATCTCGCGAGTTCCGCTTACGATAAAGTATTAATAATTCGGATGCCCCATAAAAATCAAACGAGCACTTACATTGACTAAACAATTCTGTCATCTTTGTTTTGATTTGATCTGCGCGAGCAGATATATTCGGACCTAATAAATCTGTATCCCCACGCGATGCATAATAAAATTTAAAATTCAGATTCGACAAATTACATGCCGTATTCTGATAAGTAGATCTGAACAAATCCCTTTGAGAGATAACATCATTATTATAGTTTCCATCAAGCTGATTATTACTCTTTGACAAATCGAACAATTCCGACACCGATGTATACAGAGAATTTACGGGTGCTTGTTCAAATGTATCCGCATGCTTACATTGAACAATTACAACTGTTATTTCAATTTGAGTTTTAGGATATTTAAATGATTCATCTTTTTTTACTAAAATACCATTAACAAAAATATAGAAAGCATCAATACCACCATCATCCTTACCGTCAATATTTGATTGCTGGAAATCAGTTTGACTCAAGTCATAATCTTTCATTATTTGCTCATTTGCAAACAATTCCATTACTTCTCCAATATCATTAGAAGGATAATTTATTAACTTTCTTTCTTCTAGTATAGAGTCTACTAATATTTTATCATTTTTTGCCATTGATTGATAATACAAAACTTACTTACTCCTAAATTAGAACCTGTATATGTCAATTACATTTTTAAATAATTACAAGCACAAGCATTAATATATCAAAGAAACAAAAAAAAATTGACAAAAGCAAGTAAATAGTGGATAAACATAATTATAGTACCAATTGGTGTGACAACAGAGAATGTCACTTGCTGATTATTTTTTCATACAATTTTTCAAAACCCATTTTGTTGTGCGAAGTATTGAAATCTGCTTTGCTAAAGAAGAACTTTTATACATCGAAATAGCCAAATGCGATTCATAACAATACGACATCCATAAGTCAGATAGTTTTTCAAACAGAAAACTGTCATTAAAATATTTTGACGTATTATTTGCAAGCATCATTCCTTCAAGCAACAGTTTCATTTCTGATGCTGGTAATTTTATTCCTGCATAATCCTGATAATTCAAAGCGATAAACGAATCTATTTGCAAATCATTTACATCAACACCTAACATTTTGAATTCGCGTGCTATTACTCTATGACTGTTTTGTTTTTGCTCCTTATTATATAAAACAGACACTGCGTTGTCGTGTTTCCTATATAAATGCAAGACTTCCGGAATATTCGCCAATCTTGTTACATGCGACATTCGTGTAAATAGTTCGTAATCCTCTGCATGCATATATGTTTCGTCAAACCAACCATCCAGCATTTGCAACACTGACATTCTCATCATACAAGAGGGATGAACTATCTGTATCTGATACAATTGCTTAAAACAAATTTGTTCATGGTCAATTTCTTGATCATAACTTTCTACATTCTGAACTACTGAAATATTATTTTTACCAATATTTTTGCACCATGTTCCTAATAATCCAACCTGCGGATGAGTCTCCATATATCCTATTTGCCGCTCCAACCGTGTTGGCACACAAATGTCATCGGCATCCATCCGTGCCACATATTTGGTAGTCACCAATGACAAACCTTTATTTAATGTTTTGATTAACTTGAGATTTTCTTCGTTTCTTACATATTGTATTCGCGAATCATTATAAGAAAGAATTATTTTTTCCGTATTATCGGTACTTCCATCGTTTATTATCAAAAAAACGAAATCAGTGAATGTTTGCGCCAAAACACTATCTATTGCCTCACGCAAAAAAGTTTCGCCGTTATAAACTGGCATCAAAACAGTCACCAATGGAGTATTCATAGACATCGTTCCATTAAAATAAGATTATTCTCCAGTTTGTCAACATCAACCAGAATGTCCTTTCGCCACTCGTCAGAATGCGTATCAATAGTCTTGCAGAATTGCACATAATAATCACACCCCATTTGAACGGACAAAAACCAATAAATAAAACGATAGGTTCGTGGTTCTGTGTATTCATGCATCAATTCAAGCACCTTTGACTTAGGCGATGCGAACATCATATTTGTCATCCCCGCCCCATGAAGCATAACAACGTTTTTTGCATTCCGCATACAAGATATTTGCTGAACAACTGACATTTCATCAAAATCGACTTCTTCATAGCCATATTTTTTCATAACCTGCTCAACGGCATCTGAATTCACTATTTTACGACATGATGCTTTTTTGCGATTGACAAATATTTTTTTCGGAGTTGCTGGTATGGAAGAAAAGTCTTTCTCAAAAAAGTTCTGAAAAAACGATGAAACATCTTTTATGTCATCGCCATTTAGGCATGCAGTAAACGGACGTACTTCGGGCAACAATAAATGAGGCACCTGTACATGCACTCCTGCGGGTATTTTCTCTATTTTCAAATTTGGGAATGCCCGTAATGTTTCTTGAATATATGCTATGTTATCCCATTCTTCAGGATAAATCAAGGTGAAATCATTTGTCTGTTTATAGAGCATTCGTAAACGTACCAAACTTGAAGTCATCCAAAACGAATAATTAAACCATTTAGTATGAATCAACGCATACGTTTTATTTTTCGGCAAAGTGATTTTTTTCAAACTCTTTCCGAATGTGCTTACCAAATACTGCTCTGTAACCAATCGGTAAAACTCCCATCCGTGCTTTGCATCGTATGACGAATTAATATTGAATGTTGAATACGGCAACATACGGAAATGTTGCAAACATAAGCCTTCGTGTGAGACAAAAACATTTGAATAATCTCTCACATGTAAGATAGGACTGTTATACTGTGATTTAGCAGTATATAATGCAGTATATTCTTGAGCAATATTGCAAGGAAGTTTGTTGATAATATTTTCAAATTGCCGTTTCATCCTATTATTTTATATTGCATCCAATTTACTATATGATAAGTTAGTATAGAATAGATTAGGACAAGCACTACACAACACAATGCAACCCATTCGCTATCCAAATAACGCAATAAAATTCTTCGGCTACAATCGACAACCAATGCGTGATTTAAATACATCGGATAACAATATTTCGATATCTTGCTAATATGAAAGATATCTGTGTTAGAATAAAACACACCA
>JAFZTG010000103.1 GCA_017618935.1 Bacteroidales bacterium
AACAGGTATCTTGTCGTTCATCTTCGCATTCATATTGGTATTGATTTATATGATATTCTACTATCGCAAGGCTGGTGCTGTGGCAAGCGTTGCATTGTTGTTGAACTTGTTCCTTATCTTCGGTGTGCTTGCATCGCTTGGAGCTGTATTGACACTTTCTGGTATTGCCGGTATCGTACTTACGCTTGGTATGGCAGTCGATGCCAATGTGATTATCTACGAACGTATCCGTGAGGAACTTGCTGCCGGCAAGGGTACGAAACTTGCAATTGCAGACGGTTTCAAAAACGCTTATTCGGCTATCATCGACGGTCAGGTTACAACATTCTTGACAGGTTTGATTTTGTTCATCTTCGGTACAGGACCTATCCAAGGTTTCGCAACTACATTGTTGATTGGTATCTTGACATCGTTGTTCTGCGGAATCTTCATCACTCGTTTGATTTTCGAAAGATTCTTGGACAAGAAGAAAGAAATCTCATTCGACAGCAATTTGACTCGTGGCGCATTCAAGAACGTGAACATCGACTTCATCAAATCGGGTAAAATCACAGCAGTTATCTCTGCAATTATGATTGTTGCCTCACTTGCTTCAATCGGAATCAGAGGATTCGACGTTGGTGTTGACTTTGCCGGTGGTCGTACATACATTGTTGAAATGCAGGGCGAACGTAACGTTGAGCAAATTGCCGCTTCGTTGGCAACACAATTTGAAGGTTCGGCACCTGAGGTTAAGACGTATGGTGCTTCTTCAGTAAAAGTTACGACAAACTACAAAATCAACGAAAAAACGAACCACGACATTGACGAAGAAATTGAAGGCAAGTTGTACGAAGGAATGAAATCATTCTTGGGCGACAACGTTTCACTTGAAACATTCAAACAAGACAACTTGAAACAATCAAGCATGGTTGGTCCTACAATCGCAAACGACATTATCTACGGTGCTATTGTGGCTATCATCATCGCATTGATATTCATGTTCTTGTACATCTTCGTTCGATTCTCGAAATGGCAATATGGTCTTGGTGCCGTTGCCGCATTGTTCCACGATACAATCATAGTAATCGGTATTTATTCATTGCTTTACGGAATCGTGCCATTCTCAATGGAAATCGGTCAGACATTCGTGGCAGCAATCTTGACCATCATCGGTTACTCAATCAACGATACCGTGGTTGTATTCGACCGTATCCGTGAGTTCACGAGAGAATATCCAAAACGTAATACGAAAATGTTGTTCAACCAAGGTATCAACAGTACTATTAGCCGTACAATCAATACGTCTATGACAACATTCCTTACGTTGTTGATTATGTTCTTCTTCGGTGCCGATTCAATCAAGGGATTCGTATTCTCAATGGCAATCGGTGTCATCATCGGTACTTATTCTTCATTGTTCGTTGCATCGCCAATCTCGTATGCATTTATGAAGAAAAACAAAGGTGAAGAAGAATAATTGGTAATGAAGAAATCACAAAGAGAGTATCAAGCAATTGGTACTCTCTTTTCATTTTCGGAAAAAACATTTAGAAGCAACAACTTTTAATTTTTAATTCTTAATTCTTAGGTGAAACGATTTGCGGTCATAGTGGCAGGTGGCAAAGGGTTGCGAATGGGAAACGACATTCCCAAGCAATTCTTGGAACTGCAAGGCAAGCCAATACTGATGAGAAGTCTGGAATGTTTCCACAACTTCGATTCCGCAATGGAATGCATTGTTGTGTTGCCCGAAAGTCAGATTGAGTATTGGAAGCAATTATGCACAAAATACGGCTGCACCATACCACACAAAATCGTGGCAGGCGGGAAAGAACGTTTTCACTCAGTATTCAACGGCATTCGCACGATTTGCGAAGAGGGACTTGTGGCAGTTCACGATGGTGTTCGCCCACTTATTTCACACGAAATGCTTCGTGACGGATTTGCCACGGCAGAACAATTCGGTTCGGCAATTCCCTACATCGATTCCGTAGATTCGCTCAGAATTATTGACGAAACGGGCACGAAACCGGTAAATCGCGCCACTGTGAAGCGAATACAAACGCCCCAGATTTTCGATGTGGCACAGTTACAAGAAATCATGTCGGTTGACTTCCGACCTGAGTTTACCGACGAGGCAACAGTGTGGGAACTTTCGGGAAGAACGTTGCATTTTTACAAGGGCGACACGAAAAACATAAAAATCACGACGCCAGAAGACCTAAAAATTGCTGATGTTTTGCTGTAAAATTATATCTTTGCAAAAAATTTGATATGGAGAAAAAATATAGTCTTTTCAATAACCTCTTCGGGTTTATCTCGTTTATCGGTGCGTCAATAGTGTATTTGTTGACGATTGAGCCGACGGTAAGTCTCTGGGATTGTGGCGAGTTTATTGCCACGGCAGGAAAATTGGAAATCGGTCACCCGCCCGGGGCACCGTTCTTCTTGCTTTTAGGTAGATTTTTCGCTCTATTCGCATCGACTCCCGAACAAGTTGCGGCGTGCGTGAACACAATGACTGCATTGTGTAGCGGTGCTACGATTATGTTCTTGTTCTGGACAATCACCCACTTGGCAAGGAAATTCTTCGCAAGTTCGGAATTGTCACTTTCCAACATTATTGTGATTATCAGCACTGGTCTTATTGGTGCAGGAGCATACACATTCACCGACACATTCTGGTTCTCGGCTGTTGAAGGTGAAGTATATGGAATGTCGTCGTTGCTTACGGCAGTGGTGTTCTGGGCAATTTTGAAATGGGAAGACCATTTCGACGAACCAGGTAGCGATCGCTGGATAATCCTGATTGCTTACATTATGGGACTTTCCATCGGCGTTCACTTGCTGAACTTGCTTACCATCACGTCAATCGTGTTTGTGTATTATTTCAAGAAATACAAACCAACGGTAAAAGGCATCATCATTACAGGTCTGCTTTCGTTTGTACTGATAGCATTCATGATGTGGGGAATCATCGCCGGCTCGGTGGACGTTGCGTCGTCGTTTGAGTTATTCTGTGTAAACACGCTTGGTATGCCGTATCAGTCGGGATTGATTACGTGGTTGATTGTTCTCACGCTGGCATTTGTGGCTGGAATCATCATTACCAAACTCGACAACATCAACAAATGGTGGAAAATCGGTATCGTAACCTTTATAGCAATGCTTCTGGGCATTCCTACGCTAACCGACAGCGTTTTCGTTTGGATACTTATCTACGCAGGAATCATTGGCGGATTATATTACATTGTTGACAAGAACAAATACGTTATGAATACCATAGTTAACGTATTGATGGTGATTATGATAGGATATTCGTCGTATGCTATGATTATCATTCGTTCAAATGCCGACACGCCAATGAACGAAAATGCTCCGAAAGACGCATTCTCGTTGCTTTCGTATCTGAACCGCGAGCAATATGGCTCTACGCCGATTTTGTACGGTCCATACTACAACGCTTCGCCAAAATGGAATCCTGACGGTAGTGCCGAAATAAAGGAAAAATGGACATACACTCCTCGCAACGGAAAATACGAGAAAGTGAGCAACGGCATAGAATACGTATGGAATCCCGATATGTGCACGATATTCCCACGTATGTACAGTAGAGAAGCCCACCACGTTCGTGGTTACAAGGACTGGGCAGGAATAAAGGACGGGGTGAACACCCGTAAGGTTCGCTACGAAAGAGAGAACAAGACATATAATGTTCCTACGTTCGGGCAAAATCTCCGTTATTTCTTCTCATACCAGATTGGTCACATGTATATGCGTTACTTTATGTGGAACTTCTGTGGCCGTCAGAACGACATTCAGGGACACGGAGGAATCCAGAATGGTAACTGGATAACGGGTATCAACGCCATCGACAAGCATTTGGTGGGCGACCAGACTTACATTTCCGAAAAGGCGAAAAATGCTCCTTCGAGAAACGTTTACTATATGCTTCCGTTCATCCTTGGCTTGATTGGATTCATTTATCACATGTCGAAACGCAACGCCGATTGCTTTGTCATCATTCTGTTGTTCTTTATGACCGGTTTGGCAATCATCGTTTATCTGAATCAGAAGCCATACGAGCCGAGAGAGCGTGACTACGCATACGCAGGATCGTTCTATGCATATTGTATATGGATTGGCTTGAGTGTGTTGGCAATTTTCGACGTGGTGAAAGAAGCGCTGAAGAAATATGCCAAAGCTGGCACGGTGGCAGGAATTTTAGTGGCACTTTTGCTCACTATCCCCGCTCCTGTCCTTTTGGCTACGCAGAACTGGGACGACCATGACCGTTCTGGCCGATGGACGACACACGACTTTGCCTACAACTACCTGCAAAGTTGCGACCCGAATTCGCTGATAGTAACGGCAGGCGACAACGATACCTTCCCGCTTTGGTACATTCAGGAGGTTGAAGGCGTGCGTACCGACGTGCGTGTGCTTTGTACCCCGTTGTTGGCAACCGACTGGTATGCTCAGCAAATGAAGCATCGTGCATACGAATCGGCTCCGCTACCAATGAAATTGACCGAGGAACAAGTGGGCAAAGGAATCCGTGATATGGTTCCAGTCCGTGTGTTCGACAAGGTGAAAGAAAACTATGTGGACATTCACGAGGCAATGGAAGTTGTTCGCGATGACAATATGAAAATTGACTATTACGGCGACAAATACAATTTCTTCCCGTCAAAAATGTTGAAATTCAATGTTGACAAGAAACTTGCCCTTGAAAACAATGCCGTTTCGGCACAAGATTCTGCCATGATTGAGGACGAGATTCGTTTCTCATTGAAGGACAACAACATTTACAAGAACAAATTGGTAATCTACGACTGCCTTGATGGTTGGAAATGGGATCGTCCGTTGTATTTCACAAGCCAGTCGTCGGCCGAAGACGTAGGATTGGAGAATTATTTGCGCTACGATGGTTTCGCATTCAAATTCGTACCTATCAAGAACGACGATCCACGTGTTCCGTACATCGACACCGACGTGTTGTACGACAAGTTGATGAACGTATATCAATGGAAGAGCATGGGCGAGAAAGGCGTGTATATGGATCATTTCCACGAACGAACAACACGAGTGATTGGCATTCGCCAGATGTTCAACTCGCTTGCGTTCGAACTCATCGCAGAACACAAGGTTGACTCGGCAAAACAAGTTCTCAACAAACTTTGTGAGATTATGCCTGATTGGCAGTTTACGTATAGTGACGAATCAATCATTTCAACGGCCTATGCTTATTATTTGGCAAAAGATTACGAGGCAGGAAATCGCGAATTACGCATTTATGCTGAAAATCTAATTGACGAAATTGAGTGGTATAATTCGTTGGAGGGCCAGCAAGAGTTCTACAATCAAGTTTACAATGACAAGATTGATAATATGCGAATCGTGCTGCGCATTTATCAGACTGCATTGCAAAACAATCAGAAAGAATTCTGCGACGAACTTGAACTTCGCTGGAAAGACGTTGACACATACTCACTCCGTGAATATTTGCTCGCACGGCAAGGGATGGATAAATAGGAATTCTACGCCTTCTTCCCTTTTGCCGCCTGCAAGGTGTTAATCATCAACGAGCAGATGGTCATTGGACCCACGCCGCCGGGAACTGGAGTGATGTAGCTGCATTTCGGGGCAACTTCGTCGAACAGAACGTCGCCTTTCAAGCGCCAGCCACGTGGAATTTCGGGAGCAGGAACGCGTGTGGTTCCCACGTCGATTACCACGGCACCTTCTTTCACCATATTCGCTTTTACGAAGCCTGGCGTACCAAGTGCGGCAATCAGAATGTCGGCCGATGCACAAACTTCTTCAAGATTTTTTGTGCGGCTATGACACAATGTGACTGTGCAGTCCCAACCTTTCTGGCTCAAAAGCACGCTCATAGGTTTTCCCACAATATTGCTTCGACCTATGATGACGCAATGCTTTCCTGCCGTTTCTATATTGTAGAATTTCAACAATTCAAGGATACCCGCAGGCGTTGCCGACTTAAAGCACGGCAGACCAATCATCATTTTGCCCACGTTCATAGGATGGAAACCGTCAACGTCCTTGTTTGGGTTGATGGATTCAATAACTTTTTGTGAATCAATGTGTTTTGGCAACGGCAACTGAACGATG
>JAFZTG010000104.1 GCA_017618935.1 Bacteroidales bacterium
CCGTCACATTTATTTGAGCAAGTTCACTTTCGCAGCCGTTTGTCGTTTGACTTACAAAATATGATGTCGTTGTGGCTGATGATGAAGATGGAGTGGGAGTTCCCTGTATTTTTTGTTTCTCCGAGTCGTACCATGTCAATGTTCCCGTTGCCGTTGCCGTCAATGCCGACGTCGTAGCCCCGAGACAGTATTTTACATCGCTTACCGTCGGTGCCGATGGAATGGCGTTCACAATCACGGTGGTTGTTGCAGGAACCGCTATCGTACAACCATCAAGACTTACGTATGAATATGATATGGTTTCCGTTTTTACTTCGGTAGCGTTAAATGTTGCTGACACATCGTCAATTTTCGTTGCATTTGTCCACGTACCTGTGCCACCTGCAGGACTCGGGGTAGCGGTAATTGTAGTAGAAGTCAAGTTACAGATTGAATTTGGCGAAGCCGTCAGTGTTGCCGTAGGTAACGGGAATACGACAATAGAAGCTTCCCCGCTTCCTTCACATTGATTTTCGTCAACAACCGAAACGTTTACTTTATACGTCGTTTTTGATGTGACCGACGGAGCCGTGAATTTCGGCTTGTCTAATGTAGTTCCGTCAAAATATGTGCTTGCGTCCCCTGACCACGTTATTGATTCAAAAACTTGGTCGCCGAGAGAAACCGTTGCCGACTCTCCGACGCATAAATCGCCATCTGAGATTACAATTGAAGGAGTTAATTTATCGTTTACCGTAACGGTAATTGCGGCACGTTCGCTTTCGCACTCGTTTTGTGTCTGACTGACGTAATATGTCGTTGTCGCTGCAGAAGCGGTGCTTGGTATTGGTGCTGTTGCAGACGCCGTTCCGCCCGTAGCCGAAGTTCCGTACCAATTCAATGTTCCCGTGGCTGTTGCCGTCAATGCAGAAGAAGGAGCGTCAACGCAATACGAGCGGTCGTTCACAGTTGGAGCGGCGGGAATTGGATTTATGACAACAGTAATTGTTTTCGTTGTAGCCTCGCATCCGTCGGCATTTTTGTACGATAATGTAACTTTTATGGTTTCTTTGGTGGTGACGTTCTTTTTTAACGATGCCGTCAATCCCGCCGACGTAAGCGTTTGTGTAGATTCATCGGTAGTCCACGTCGCTGTTCCAGCACTATTGTCGTCGGTAGTCGCTGCGAATGTAATTTCCGTTCCGCTACAAACTTCTGTTTCCGAAGCAGTTAACGTTTTAATTGTTGGAACAGGATTTATGGTGACTGCGGTTGTGGCAGTGCTTGAACAGCCGTTCAGCGTGGTTGTTAACGTGTACGTACCCGACATTGTCGTCGTCGTTGATGTTAAAACAGGCGAAGCCGTGTTTGCCGTGTAGTTTTGTGGTCCAGTCCAACTAAATCTTGCATTTGATTGATCAGAACTTCCAGTTAGATTTACAGCATTTCCAGCACACATTGGACCATTGTTCGACGCAATCGCCGTTGGAACGGGTTTGATTGTGATGACTGCATTGCCATTGGTTGACGACGCAGTACAATACTTGTCTGACAAAGCACTGACGGAATACGTGTATGTGCCTTGTGTAGAAGGTGTTGCTGGATTGAATGTTCCTGTTGAGTTTGAAATATTGCTATACGTTTGGTTTCCGTCGGAATACGAGAACGTATAAGGAGCAGTTCCCGTAAACGTAAATTTTGCAGGAGAAACTGTTTCTTTTCCGTAACAATAATCGTTTGTTCCTGAAATAGTTACCGTTGGTTTTTCGGCTTCGGAAATTTCTATTTCGGCAGTCTTCGTACATTTTTGCAACGTCGGATTTTCCAC
Organism: Bacteroidales bacterium; assembly: GCA_017618935.1. Next base: position 1,808 of record JAFZTG010000104.1, read on the forward strand.
ATCATATACTTTGATTTTGTACGTTCCCGCCCCATTTACCGTGTAAACTGCCTGATCGGTGGTTTTTGGATAACCAGAAATGATGGTGTTGTTCAAATACCATTCTTGCGCAAATTGAGTCGAAGAAGATTGTTTTGTCGGCGTCAATGTTGCCGATTCACCAGTACACAACACTTTGTCGGCATCGGAACAAGTGATGACGATGTCGTCGGGGGCAACGCACGTCACGCCTTTGCAATGAAATCCCACCTGATTTGTAATATAATACACCGAACACGGACTTGTCGGTTTTCCGTTTTGGGCAACTTGTTGAGCAACTGTTTTTGTTTCGCCAATAACGACTCGGAATAAGGTCTCTCCATCCGATAAATCCTCGCAGTAATGTGAAACACCATTTTCAGTTACGGTCTGCCACGTAGTTCCACCGTCAACCGAAGATTGCCACACGTATCCATAATTCGGATATGCAGAAGCCCATTCGGCAATGTCGGTTAAGTTTACGATGTGAGGAGGGGTCACACCACAATCAAAATTGCTCAAATATCTTTTTGAAATGGAATTGTCGATATACAAAGTTCCTTGTGGCGTTTTCTCTTGACAAACGACGACTTGTAAGTCATCGAAAGCCACTGGTACCGCCCAAGATTCATTACCTTGATATTCTATTTGAAGTCGAATCGTCCCTGAATAATTGAAATCAACAGAAAACGGAATGCTGTAGGTATGCCACGTCGGTGTTCCTGAACCATCAACGGTTATGTCGCTTGAAGCCAATATGGTTCCTGAGGAATTTTTGATATACGCCTTGTATTTCATTGTGGTCCACGAATTGAGCGTAAATGTCCTGAAAGAGAAGATGTAGTTTTTGCAATTACAAAATGGACCTTGAATCACTTTGTC
>JAFZTG010000105.1 GCA_017618935.1 Bacteroidales bacterium
AAGTCAAAAGCGGTCGTAGAGGCTACAATTCGGGATTGAACACCTTTGAAAAAAGATTTGCTCCCAAACATGCATATATTGTTGGAACAAACGGCATACCGCTTGAAATGTTCTTTCAAATGAATCTTTTGGATTTGTTTGAATAGCAAATCGTGTTATTTTTGTGAAAAGAAATATGTTCTCTTTTTATGGTAATCAGTTCTGAGTTTGAAAACGAAAAAATAGTGTCGCCAGCGGCTGACGAGATTGTGCTCTATACCTCGAAGAACACTATTGTCAAGAAATTCAGAACATTTGGGAAATGGCAGGTTTCAAAGGAAATTGCCCCCGAATTTGCGTTCGATGCCAAACATCGCCAGTCAATTAATCAGGAATTTGAAATCGGTTATCAGCTCGACCATCCGAACATTGTCCGTTATATTGACAAAAAAGAATACGAAAACGGCGTTCCACGCTTGGTTATGGAGTACATTGACGGTTTTACCTTGCGTGAAGTGATAGATGGCGAAACTCCAGTAACACAGCGGGATTTTGATTCAATTTTCTCTTCTATCCTTTCGGCTCTTGCATACTTACATCGAAGACAAATCTACCATCTCGACATTAAGCCCGAAAATATTATTGTAACGCATAAGGAACATATAGCAAAACTGATTGACTTTGGTTTTGCTATCACCAGTAGTAACGAGAAAACATTAGGAACGTCGAAAAAATATGTGGCTCCCGAGTTCTCGGAACGAACCGACGACATTACTGGCAAAACCGATATATATGCATTTGCCAAAACGATGCAGGAATTTGCCAATGCAAAATCTCTTTCGCTCTCAAAACGGCAACGTCAAATTATAAAATGCGCCTCCGAAGAAAATGCAGTTCAACGAATGACTGCCGACGAAGCACTGTCGTTATTGCAGGAACCACAACGAAAAGGTTGGATTATCGTGATTCTTTTTGTCGTGCTTGCCATTGTCGGATTCGTGTTAGTTATGCTTCGCAAAGAAGAAAAAAACGAAATTCCGCAGATTGCTCACGATACAGTTGTTGTTGAAAAACAACAAGTTGCTGATTCAATCAATAGGAATTTCGTACCAAATAAAACTTTCTCAAACGAACAAATTACGGCAAAATCAGGCACAAAAAATTTCCCCTCAACAATCGAAAATAAAAGTTCTTCAGAATCGCCTTCTGGTTCGTCAGTAAACGAATTAAAGACACATTACGAGAATGAAGATTCCTTGGTAATTGCTGACGCTTCTGCAACGTATAAAAGACATCAAGAACGGTTGAATAAAAAATATGAAGAAAATATGAAAATAAATCAAGAAAGTTTAGATGCAAAACAGATTACAGTTGAAACATTTGACTCTTTGATGGAGGCAGAAAGACAAATGTACATGGATTCTTTAATGTTTTATTCTAATCAGTTACAACTTCTATTTCAGGAGCAAATATGGAAATCTCAAAAAAAGGGAAATGCATATTTAAATAAGACTAGTTTTTTTGAGAAGAATACAGATAATTTTGGGGATAATCACTCTATTCATTCATTCCGTTCATTTCGTTCATTTCAAAATGTGGAAAAATAAATTTCTATCTTTGTGAAAAAAATCAAAATTGTATGGTTTCAAAACACATAAAGGCGGAAATAGAACAAAAACTTGGTCGTGAAATTCGTTATCCTCTCGACTGCGAGGCGTTGGCAATAGATATTTTTAAACAATGTGGCGAAACGATAAGCGCCTCGACGCTCAAACGTTTTTTCGGTTTTGTGCCCAACACCGAGCCTCGAATGTACACGCTTGACGTGCTGTCACATTACCTTGGCTATAAAAATTGGGACGAATATCTCGACTTGCTTACCAACAAGAGCGAAAGTAGCGAATTTGTCAATATTGAGGAACTTGCCATCCATACCTTAAGTATTGGTGACTGCTATGAATTTTGCTACGAACCGATGAGAAAAGTCACGATTGAATATCTCGGAAATATGCAATGCAAGGTGCTGGAATCAATCAACGCGAAATTGAAAGAAAACGATGTGATTACCATCTCAACCATCACCCGCGACTATCCGCTGCTCATTTCGTCGGTTGTCCGCGACGGCGTTTCAATTGGCGCATTGACGGTAGGGAAGGTGAGCGGAATTACCGCAATACAAAAAGTTGTGAGAAAGGAACACTAAAAACGACAATCATTGAAATTGTCATAAAAAGAATTTGAATTTCTCCTAACTTATAATCCTCTTACTTGTTTTTCCCAATTCCACGCAGAACGAAGAACTTCATCAAGGGGTGTCTTTGCCGTCCAGCCAAGTTCCTTTTCGGCAAGAGTATTGTCGGCCCACACTTGTTCGGTATCGCCAGAACGACGGCCAACGATTTTGTAAGGGAGATTTACGCCAGTGGCTTCCATAAAAGTTTTTACTAACTCCAACACCGAAACGCCTTTCCCCGTTCCTAAATTGAACACCTCAACCTCGGCTTTATTCTCACCCGAAAGAAGTCGTTGCATCGCTTTTACGTGTGCTTTAGCCAAATCTACCACATAAATATAGTCGCGAATGGCGGAACCATCGGGTGTGTTATAATCGTCACCAAACACCGACAATTCCTTACGAATACCAGCGGCTGTCTGCGTGACAAACGGTACTAAGTTATTTGGCACTCCTTTGGGCAATTCGCCAATTTTGGCAGACGGATGAGCCCCAATAGGATTGAAATAACGGAGCAAGATAGCCTTTATATCGTGATACGAAACAACCGCATCGTGAATAATATCCTCGCACATTTGTTTAGTGTTACCATACGGCGAAGTTGCAGGTTTTCGAGGAGCGGACTCGTCAATGGGAAGTTTATCGGGTTGACCATATACCGTGCATGATGAAGAAAAAATGATATTGGGAATAGTATTTTTTCGCATCAATGTAAGCAGTTGAATCAGTCCGAAAACATTGTTTCTATAATAGTCAAGAGATTTTTCTACTGACTCGCCCACGGCTTTATATGCGGCAAAATGAATCACCACATCTATATGAGGATGTTTTGTCAGGCATGCCTGAAACGCATTCTCATCACAAATATCAAGTTGCTCAAAAACAGGACGAACGCCTGTAATTGCTTCTATGCCATCAAGCACGGTTTGTTCCGAATTTGAAAGGTTGTCAACAATCACTACTTCGTAACCAGATTGTATCAGTTCCACAACCGTATGAGAACCGATGTATCCAAGACCGCCAGTAACCAATATCTTTGCCATAATTCTTTGTATCAGTCTATTTTTGCCACTCAAACGAGCTAATCATTTCAATAATATCTTCACGGATAAACGTAACCACTGGAGCAAGAGAATCCTTGTTGGGAGGGACGTTGAAATACAACGCGCCACGCACAAAATTCTTTGTGCTGTCAGTTACGCAAAACTGCAAGACGGAAGCCGCATCGCCTTTTATATCGAATAGCAATCCGTGAACATTTTTCTCGTCATAGTGAAATTCCTTTGTGTTGATTGCATCGGCACGAACTTCGTGCTTGAACGCCAAATGATGAGCATCCTCAACCACTTCGTCCAAATTATTATGCAATTTGTGATAACTCAGGTGAACGGTTGCTTTCATCGTCGGGAAATTCACATTTATCCAATATGGTTCAGCACCCACATCGGTATCCTTTTCTACTTTGGAATACGAAGGAATGTTAAACGAATACGGAAAATCCGACTGCTTAAACTGTGTATAATTTCGTTCAGGCAAGTCGATACGGAAATAGCCCCGTTGCTTGGGGACCTTGATTTCTCGTTCCTCACACGCCTGCAAACAGCCAATAATCACCAAGAAAAAAAATAGTTTCTTCACGCTCTTCATTTAAAAATAATCGCATACTCCGAAGAATATGCGATTATACATTACTTAAAATGGTAAATCATTTGGAATATCTTGTGCCGAGTACGTTTCCTGACTCTCAGCCACAACGCTTGCCGCCGTCTCGGCAGAAGCCGTCTGTTGTTCTGGCTGGTTCAATAATCCGTCACCGTCAGATTTTCTACCTAATTTACGCAATTCATCTACGACAATTTCAGTAGAATAGCGAGTCTCATTATTCTTGTCTTGATACTGAGAATAACGGATTTTGCCTTCCACATACAATTGGTCGCCCTTTTTCACATAGCTTTCGCAAAATTTAGCAGTCCGTCCCCAAACCGTCAATCTGTGCCAGTCGGTACGTTCTGGAACTTCCGTTCCGTCTTGACGTTTGAAACCACGTTCCGTGGTTGCTAAACTAAGGTGAGCTACTGGTTGGTCTTCCTTGATGTATCGCACTTCAGGATCAGCACCAACATTTCCGATTAAAATAACTTTGTTAATCATGATGTATTATTTATTGGTTAAAATTCATCGCAAAAATAGTCTTTTTTTAAGATGTGCAACAAAGAAAGTCAGATTTCTATTCCTTTTGAATGAAAAAAATTACTGTATCTTTTCATCTCTACATGCGTCTAACTTAACAAATATAAACAACAAGATAGTAAAGCCCCACAACGATGAACCACCATAACTAAAAAACGGCAAAGGGATACCAATTACAGGCATAAGCCCAATAGTCATTCCTATATTGATAGTAAAATGAAAAAACAATATACAAGCAACACAATATCCATATATTCGACTAAAATTAGAACGTTGCTTTTCCGCATCATACATAATACGAATTATCAACCACACAAACAAACCAATTATGAAAACAGCACCCATAAAACCCCATTCTTCCCCTATTGTACAGAAAATGAAGTCAGTACTTTGTTCTGGCACAAAATCGTTCTTCGTCTGCGTTCCTGCCAAAAAGCCCTTCCCTGTCAAATCACCAGAGCCAATGGCAATTTTTGACTGAATCACATTAAATTCGCTCCCTCGTGGGTCGGATTCGAGACCGAAAAGCACATTAATACGTTTTTGCTGGTGTTCTTCCAGAACATTCGTAAATACATATCCTACGGATTGTGATACAAGCACGGCACCCAAACAAAGCCCAAATAGCAATAACAATGTATATCGCCGCTTTTTATACACATAAATAGACGTAGGCACAAGCAATATTGCAAAACAAAATAAGAACACTATGATTGTTGGTATCTCAAGTTTTAAAAGATAATAGGCGCCAATAGGCACAACAAAAGCAAGAGTAACCAATAAATGTACCCAGAGAGGGAACTTTTGCTTCTTTTGTAACCCATACACATAAAAAAACAATAAACTTAAAGAAATTGAAACAATAGATATTGCATCACTCCCCCACACAATTGACAACGAGAATACCAGAATCAGTCCAAATCCTATAAGTAATATGCTCAACGGCATTCCTTCACGATAAAACACAAAGAAAAACGACAAAAACACGAGAGCCGAACCCGCATCGCCTTGCAACACAATCAACGCGATAGGAAGAATCATTATGATAAATACACGTAACGCGTCAGAAAATCGTGTGATTTTTACCCCAAATTCTCCCAGAAGCCTTGCGATGACAAGACTTGTCGTCAGTTTTGCAAACTCCGATGGTTGAAATCTAACCCATCCAAAGTCAACCCACGAACGAGCACCTTTAATCTCAGGAGCGAACAAATAAACCGCGACGAGCAAGACAATAACTACTCCGTAGAAAAAGTATGACAAAGAAGAATAAACCTTACTATCGATAATTAGAATGGAAACGGCAATAAAGAATGCTGCTAAAATCCAGATAAACTGTTTCCCGTATTTCTGACTTGTGTCTAAAATAGAAGACATTGATTCGTCATATACCGCAGAGTATATATTTGCCCAACCGGCAAGGACAAGGAACAAATAGATAAGGACTATTTGCCAATCAAGTTTACGAAATATGCTTCCTTCCTGTTGTGCCATTAGTTTTTATATGTTATGGACTTTTCAAGAACTTGTTGTTCTCTCCAAGCATTAGTAATCGTATCTGTCAAATATTTCTCTATCATCAACGTTGCCATAGGAGCCGCCAAAGTAGCCCCGAAGCCGCCATTTTCAACACAAACGGCTATTGCAATCTTAGGATTATTTCGTGGTGCAAACGCCATAAACATGGAGTGGTCCTCGCCGTGTGGGTTCTGAGCCGTACCCGTTTTTCCACAAATATCCAACCCCTTTATCGCCAACCACCACGCCGTTGCTCCCGCTCCACCGTTCACAACCTGATACATTCCTTCGGTAACAATGTCAAAATATTTCTTTGCTATAGGCAACTCGTGCCGTTGAATAAAACTATTGTCAAACACGGTATCGGCAATCTCTTTCACAAGATGTGGAGTATAATAATAACCTTTATTTGCAATAGTTGCAGCGATATTAGCCATTTGTAGCGGTGTTTCCGTTATTTCTCCCTGACCTATCGCCAACGACACTATCGTTAACGAGTTCCAACGATTTTTTCCGTAAGTTTTGTCATACGATTCCGCACGGGGAATATTGCCGCTTTTCTCGCTTGGCAAGTCAATTCCCAACGGTTTACCCAAGCCAAACGATTTGATATACGACTGCCATGTTAAAAATCCCGCACGAGCAGAGCCATATTTTGAAGCATCGATAATTGCTCGAAACTCATTACAATAATATGCATTACATGACATTTTTATTGATTCTATCAAATTGATAGGTGAATAGTGGTTGTGGCAACCAACGTGCAATCCGCCAGAATAATATCCTGCTTGGCAACCATAGATGGTATTTTGTGTCACAATCCCTTCCTGCAAGCCAATCAGTGCATTTACCGTCTTGAACGTTGAGCCAGGAGGATATACGCCTTGTATTGGTCTGTTATAAAGTGGTTTAAGCGGGTCACGAACAAGTTTGTTGTAATTCTCGCTTACCAGACGACCAACCATAGTGTTCGGGTCAAAGGTCGGAGAAGAAACGATGGCTAAAATCTCACCTGTTTTCGGGTCTATGGCAACAATACTACCCTTTTTATTTTGCATCAATTTCTCACCATACTGCTGTAAGTCAATATCTAACGTAGTTGTGATGTTTTTCCCCAAGGTAACAGTCTTATCATATTTCCCATCTTCCAAAGAACCCTTCACACGACCTTTCACATCCACTTGATAATATTTGCCTCCCTTAACACCTCTTAAATATGACTCATATCGTTTTTCAATGCCGATTTTTCCGATATAGTCGCCTTGCTCATAATACGGATCTGCCGCTATCTCGTCTTTCCCGACCTCACTGATATATCCCAAAGCCAAGGCACCACAATGATAGGGATAATTTCGCACAGTACGAGTTTGCACATAAAATCCAGGGAAATTAAAAAGTTGCTCCTGCAAACGTGCGTATGTCTCGGCACTAATTTGCCGAATGATGGGATACGGACGATACCTGTTCTTTTGTGCCTTACGCAATTCTGCCACAAAAACTTCTTTGCTCACATTTATAATTGACAGCAATGCCAAGGTGTCCAAATTCTTGATTTGTCCCGTCACCACCATCAAATCGTATGCTGCTTCGTTGGCAACAATCAATTTCCCGTTTCTGTCGTAAATCAATCCGCGAGCAGGGTGTTGTACCTCGTAACGACGGCTGTTGTTGGTGGCATCCAATTTGTAACTATCGTCAATCACTTGAATGTAAAATAACCGACAAACATATAGCAGCGCAACTAACACTACCATAACAGATAACAGTAATCTTCGGTTAGAATCATTCATACTAACGTTTTATTACAAAGTATTCGGTGACAATTATAACAAGCACGGTGAGAAATACGTTAATCAACATTCGTATGAACATAAATCCCATATCGTCAAACGTGAATGTAAAACAAAAATAAAGCATTATGTGGTGAATCGCCACGCACACCGACGTGTATTTCAACACCCATGCAAGTCCAAAATATCGTAAAATGGGGACATTGTTCGATTCATATCCCACACGAGGAGACAACCACGTCAAAATTGTAGGTCGCGCAAAAGCCATCATAACAGTAGCACTCGCGTGTACACCCAAGGAATTGATTGACAAATCAATCAAAAATCCCGAAAGAAACGCCAAAAGCAACAATAAGGTTTTGGGAAATGATACTGGCAATACTAAAATAAAACCTACATATAAATATGGAGCAATCTGACCAATAGCCGACACATTGTTGAATACCAGAATTTGCAACAATTCAAGTACAATGAACACTATAATATATCGAGTGATTCTTTCCATTTATATGCCCGATTCTAAATTTTCCCGTTCTTTCTTAAACAAATCTTTTACCACATACACATAATCCAAGCGTTTGAAGTCGGTTGACAACAACACATCGGCCGAAAAGAAATTGTCTTTCTGATAAAACGACTCCACCGTTCCAACCATAATTCCACTAGGGAACATATTCGAATAAGAATTCGTCACCAACGTGTCGCCAATGTTGATGATGGCGTGCAACGGAATTTCCTCCAGCGAGGCAGTTTCATAATCACCACCATGCCACATCAGGGAACCGTAAAATCCCGAATCCTTAAACTTGGTGCTGACTTTGAACTGTGGATTAAGCACCGTCATTACCAACGAAAAATTTTCGGAAGAACGGACAACAACACCCACAATTCCCGACGGGCAAATCACCGACATATTTTTTTGTATGCCATGTTTGCGACCTTTGTTTATGGTAATGTAATTCTTGACCTTATTCGTTGAATTGTTGAGCACCACAGCCGTAATGTACTCGTATTGTTGCGCCAAAACCTCATCACTCACAACTTTACTCCGAATGGTGTGATCATATTGCGAGAAAATCTGATTCTCGTACAATCGTCGGTTTTCTTCGACAAGACGCTCGTTCGCCTCAACCAAATTAAAGTAACGGGTGATTTTTTGCGTTACTGAATAAATACGGCCTTGGAATGCTGTAGATACA
>JAFZTG010000106.1 GCA_017618935.1 Bacteroidales bacterium
ATTATTGATTTAATGAAAGAAAAAGGAGTCGCATAATGAAAGTTTATCATACATCAAATACTATTGTTACTTGTCCAGATACAACGCATTCCCGTGAGTATCTTGATTTTGGTAAAGGTTTTTATGTGACAACATTTCGAGAGCAAGCTGTAAAATATGGCGCTCGTTTTCGCATACGAGGTGAACAACCTATTTTGAACACGTATGAGATGGAAATTGACCATAAGTTGTTCAAATACAAACGTTTTGAACAATACGACGAGGATTGGCTTGATTTTGTTGCTGCTAACCGCGATGGCAAAATCGTCGAACAATATGACATTATAGAAGGCGGTGTGGCAAATGACAAGGTGTTCGACACTATAGATTTATATTTTGCAGGAAGAATGTCAAAATCTGATGCATTGCAAAAACTTGCATATTTGCATCCAAATGTTCAGATATGTTTTCACACGGAGGCGGCAATCCAATTATTGCGTTTCATTGAATCCGAAATTATTGAATAATGACAGCAAATCCTATCATATTACAGATGAAATATGCTCGCATAATCGAGAACATTTCGAAAATGAAAAATATTCCGTTGGAAAAGGCAATGCAGATGTTCTATACCTCAAAAACATTTGATTTAATAAGTGAAGGAATTGCCGATATGCATTGCATGAGCGACAAATACCTCGCTGAAGAAATTTGCCTCGAATAAATTTTCCTTTTGTAGGGAATGACTATTTCATCCACAAAAAAAGGAATGCTGTTTCCAACATTCCTTTATAATAATGTATGAATTTACAATTATCCCAAATATGATTTGAGGATTTTGCTTCGTGCTGTTTGTTTCAAGCGGCGGACTGCTTTTTCCTTAATCTGACGAACGCGTTCGCGTGTCAAACCAAGTTCCGAGCCGATTTCCTCCAATGTGGAAGGATTCTTTTGTCCGATGCCGAAATACATTCTCACAATATTTGCTTCGCGTTCTGTGAGGGTTGAGATTGCACGGTCGATTTCCTTGCGCAATGATTCCTGAATCAACGTTTGGTCTGGCGATGGGGTGTCTTTGTTATCCAACACATCATATAATGTACCTTCCTCGCTTTGCGAAAGGGGAGCATCCATAGAAATATGGCGGCCGGAGTTTTTCATCGACTCTTTTACATCGCGTGCACTGCAATCCATTTCCGAAGCAATTTCCTCGGCTGTCGGTTCGCGTTCAAACTCTTGCTCGAGCGACGACAACGTTTTGTTGATTTTATTGATGTTGCCGATTTTATTCAACGGAAGTCGTACAATACGAGCTTGTTCCGCCAAAGCCTGAAGAATCGACTGGCGAATCCACCACACTGCGTACGAAATGAATTTGAAACCACGGGTTTCATCAAATCTTTGAGCTGCCTTAATCAAACCTAAATTACCTTCGTTGATTAAGTCGGGTAGGCTCAGTCCTTGATTTTGATATTGTTTTGATACAGAAACAACGAAACGCAAGTTCGCTTTGATAAGTTTATCCAAAGCTTTTTGGTCGCCTTCCTTGATTCTTTTTGCCAATTCAACCTCTTCTTCGGCTGAAATCAAATCAACTTTGCCAATTTCGTGTAAATACTTGTCTAACGATGGAGTGTCTCGGTTGGTTACTTGTTTTGTGATTTTTAACTGTCGCATATCCTCGATTAAAAAAACGTGCAAATATATATTGTCTTTTCAAAAAAGTCAAGGGGGTATATCATTTTTTTATTGGATTTGATTGATAATTCAAAAGAAATGTTATTTTTGCACGCAATTTTTTGCGAATTAACATAATGTCTAACCTAATTAAAACCAAACTTAATGGTAAAAAAAGTAAAAAAAGAAAGCGAAGAGTTTGAGAACGAAAACGTTGTCAACGACGCTGAATTGGATGCTCCTGCTGTAAACGAGGCAGAAGAAATCGCTGAAGACGATAGCGCATCTGATGATGAAATCAATTCAATCGTATCGGCTGCAAAAGCACAACAAAACGAATTCGATTGGGACAAGTACGATTCTGAAAAAGGTGGCTACACTGAATCAGAAAGAAATTCTTTGCTTGAAAAGTATGAACAAACTCTTTCAACAAACGCTGAAAATGAGGTGACAGAAGGTACTGTGGTTGCAATTTCAAAACGTGAAGTTGTAATCAACATCGGCTACAAATCAGACGGTGTTGTTTCTGCCAACGAATTCCGTTACAATCCTGACTTGAAAGTCGGCGACAAAGTTGAAGTATTTGTTGAAAGCTTGGAAGATAAAAACGGTCAGTTGCTTCTTTCTCACAAGAAAGCACGTAATTTGAAATCTTGGGACCGTGTTAACAAAGCTCTTGAAGAAAGCGAAATCGTTAAAGGTTTTGTTAAATGTAGAACGAAGGGCGGTATGATTGTGGATGTATTCGGTATCGAAGCATTCTTGCCAGGTTCACAAATCGACGTGAAACCAATCCGCGATTACGATGTATTTGTAGGTAAAACAATGGAATTCAAGGTTGTGAAAATCAACAACGAATACAAAAACGTTGTCGTTTCTCACAAAGCTCTTATCGAAGCTGAACTTGAACAACAAAAAGCTGAAATCATTTCGAAACTTGAAAAAGGTCAAGTACTTGAAGGTGTTGTTAAAAACATCACTTCTTATGGCGTATTCATCGACCTTGGCGGTGTTGACGGTCTTATCCACATCACTGACCTTTCTTGGGGTAGAATTACTCATCCAGAAGAAATCGTTCAATTGGATCAAAAAATCAACGTTGTTATCCTTGACTTCGACGATGACAAAAAACGTATCGCTCTCGGCTTGAAGCTATTGACTCCTCATCCTTGGGATGCTTTGGATCCAAACTTGAAAGTTGGCGACAAGGTTAAAGGTAAAGTTGTTGTTATGGCTGACTACGGAGCATTCGTTGAAATCGCTCCTGGTATCGAAGGTTTGATTCACGTTTCTGAAATGTCTTGGTCACAACACTTGCGTTCTGCACAAGAATTCTTGAAAGTTGGTGACGAAGTTGAAGCAGTTGTTTTGACACTCGACCGTGAAGAAAGAAAAATGTCGTTGGGCATGAAACAACTTCACCCAGATCCATGGGAAAAAATCGACGAAAAATATGCTGTTGGTAGCAAACACAAAGCTATCGTTAAGAATTTCACAAACTTCGGTATCTTCGTTGAAATCGAAGAAGGTGTTGACGGCTTAATCCACATTTCAGACCTTTCTTGGACAAAGAAAATCAAACATCCACAAGAATTCACAACACTTGGTGCAGAAATCGAAGTGGTTGTTTTGGAAGTCGATAAAGAACAACGTCGTTTGAGCTTGGGCCACAAACAATTGGAAGAAAATCCATGGGATGTGTTCGAAACAATCTTCAACGTAGGTTCTGTTCACGAAGGTACAATTGTTGAAATCAACGACAAAAACGTTACAGTTTCTCTTCCTTACGGAGTAGAAGGCGTTTCAGTTGTAAGCCACATTGTGAAAGAAGACGGAACAACTGCGAAAGTTGATGAAAAACTGAACTTCAAAGTAATTGAATTCTCTAAAGACGCTAAGAAAATCTTCGTTTCACACACAAGAACATTCGAAGATGAAAAGAAAGTTGCTGAAGAGAACGAAAAACAAGCAAAAGCTACTTCTACTAAGAAAGCAATGAAGAAAGTAAGCGACAACTTGGAAAAAACAACTTTGGGTGATGTTACTGATTTGGCAAAATTGAAATCAGAAATGACAAAAGCTGAAAAAGAAAAGAAATAATCTTCTCTGATTCAACGAAATAAACAAAAAAGCCTTGAGGAAATTCCCCAAGGCTTTTTTATTATCCCAAAACCACAATTCAATCATTATTTATTATTCATTGAGCATTGCGCATTACGCATTGAACATTGTGAATTGTGCATTATACATTATTATTGTAGTATTTCTTCCGCCGCTTGCAACAACGCCTGTTTTTCCGAGTGCTCGTTTAGCATAGCGTTGGAAATTGCGGTTTTGCAACGGATTTTTTCCTCGTCGGAAAGTTTCTCGGCGCATACTTCTATTATAGTGAATGCTTCGAGAGCGTTTTCGTAGCTGTCGTGCAGTAAAATCTCCATAAAAACATCAATGTGTTGCGAAAAGTCAAGGTTTGCCTGCCAAATAGTGGAGAGGAGATGTTTTTTCTCGTTTTTTAGTTGCTCATCGTGCAATGCATCGATAAAAAGTGGCACTGCTTGCGCGTCTTTTGCGTCCATTAGGCAATTAAAAACGTCGTTTTGTATCGTTTTGTTCTTATTTGACCGTAATAAATCAAATAATAATGGCACCATTTTCATCGAACAATTTTCGTGGATATACGATATTGCATCGTGTATATTTTCCTCATTATCAGATAGAAAGATATTCTGTAACTCTTTCAGTACCGCGTTCTCTTCTAATTCCATTTTCAAATATTTTAAATTTACCTTAATTTTTTGTTTGCAAA
>JAFZTG010000107.1 GCA_017618935.1 Bacteroidales bacterium
TATTGAACTTTATGCAACGATTGAGTGGAATTGCCACACAAACACACGAATACGTGAAATTGCTGGAAGGCACGAACACCAAAATCCTCGATACCCGTAAAACTACACCAGGTTTGCGTTTGCTGGAAAAATACGCAGTAAAGACTGGTGGCGGCGAAAATCACCGAATCGGGTTGTACGACATGATTTTGATAAAGGATAATCATATTGATTATGCCGGAGGCGTGACAAAAGCAATCACCAAGACGAAAGAGTATCTTAAGGAAAAAGGGAAAGACCTGAAAATTGAGGTGGAAGCTCGTACGTTAGACGAAATAAAAGAAATACTCAAATTTGACGTTGAACGAATTTTGATTGACAATTTCACCCCCGAAGAAACGAAAGTTGCCGTTGCATTAATCAATGGAAAATGCAAGACAGAATCGTCGGGAGGAATCACCAAAGAATCAATTCGAGCATACGCTGAAGCAGGCGTAGATTACATTTCGGTAGGAGCACTTACACATCACATCAATAGTCTTGATTTGAGTCTCAAAGCATTTTAATTGATGCGTACCGCTGTTCCGTTCAAGAGATTTTTTGCCATATTTCTATTGTCATGCATATTCGTCAATGGATATGCACTTAACACGGTTACGCCACCCGAAAAGCCGAAACTTGTCGTGCTATTCGTTGTGGAACAGATGCGGTACGAATACTTGGAACGCTTCAATCGCCATTATGTAAGCGGAGGATTCAAGAAATTGATGTACGACGGAACGCAATGTATTGACGCTCACACAAATTTTGCCTATGGACATAGTGCAAGCGCATTTGCCAGCATAGCAACGGGAACGACGCCCGCACGACACGGAATCATAGGAAACACGTGGTACAACAGAAATTCTCATACCCAAACACATTGCGTTGCCGACGCGACATATTTTTGTGTCGGTGGCAAACACGAGGAATATCAAGTTTCGGCAAAAAAACTCATCGGTTCCACGTTTGGCGAAGAACTCATGACACAATCGTTCGGACGTTCCCGCTCGTTCACCATCAGTTTGGAGCCACAATCTGCAGTACTTTGCTCAGGGCACAAGTCAAACGGAACATTTTGGTTAGATGAATATAGCGGAAATTGGGTGACAAGTTCGTACTACAACCCCGTGCTTCCTGCATGGTTATCACAATTTAACGCCAAAGGACTTGCCACAATATATAGCAATAGAACGTGGAACACCTTTCAACCAATAAATAAATATAACGAATCAGCACCAGATAATGCTAAATATGAAATTGGAATACGAAATCAGACTACTTTCCCGTATTCATTACAAAAACTAAAAGACAGATACAAACCATATAAAATACTTAAAACCACGCCATTCGGCAACACCTATGTAAAAGATTTTGCCATTGAACTTATTGAGAAAGAACGACTTGGGAAAAGTGACTGCACCGATTTTCTTACGATAGCAATCACTGCGACAGAGGAAATCGGGAACAAGTTCGGTTGTCTTTCAAAAGAAATTGAAGACACTTACATTCGCCTTGATTTCGAGTTGATGTTTTTGCTCAACTATTTGGAAACGCATATAGGGAAAGAAAATTTTGTCTTCATTCTTACCTCAAACCACGGCATGTCGGTTTCGGCAAAAAGCGACACGCAAAAATCAACTAATTCGGGCATTTTCAAGCCAACGGAGTCTATGTATTTGTTGGACAAATATCTTGACGTGACTTTTGGCGAAGATGAATGGATAGAGCACTATCAAAATCTGCAAATTTACATAAGCAAGAAAGCGATAAAAAGACACAACATTACATTAGCAGAAGTGGAAACTGCCAGTTGCGATTTTTTGACAAAACTGACGGGAATACAAAATGCCGTCGGCTCTACCCTATTATCGAACCACGATTTTTGTACGAACGAAATCTTCAAACTATTGGATAATGCATATAATTACGAGCGTTCTGGCGACATTTTGCTCACCTTGAAACCGAATTGGGAAGAACAATCGGTTGAAACAGTCGGCTCGCACATTTCGCCCTACAATTACGACACACACGTACCTCTTTTTTGGTACGGATGGAAATTTGAATCCAAAATAATCACGCAACCTGTTGAAATCACCGATATTATCGTAAATTTGTGCCAAATAACTAAAATATCACGCCCCAATATGGCAAATGGTAAAATCATAGAGAATCTTATCAAATGAAGAAATTTATAACGACATATTTATTTTTACTTATAGGTATTCTTGCTTTTTCACAAGAAGAAACATCACTGAACACGATACCGAACAAAAAGGTCTATTTCACCGACCCTGCGGAACTCATTCTGCAATTTTCTCAGATAAACATTCAAGACAACACGGCACGAAATGGGATTCGGGCTTCCTATTTCACGAATGTACCGTACTATATGAACATAAATTTCAATAACAATTTTGGAATTATGCCAGGGGTGTCAATCAAAAATATCGGTATAAAAACAAAAGACGAGATAATCGATTCCGTATCATATTATAAAGTAACCCGAAGAGTTTTCACTGCCGGGATCTCGGCAGCCGCAAAAATCGGGATGTTCAACAAAGGATTATGGCTTTACGGCGGTGGTGGCGTTGATTGGGCGTTTCACTATCGTCAGAAATTATATGAAAAAACCGACAAGAAACATATCACCAAAAAAGGCGAATGGTGGAGCAAGGCCACGCCAAACGTGATTCCATCGGTTTTCGTCGGTGTTCAGACGCCTATCGGCATAAATGTAAAGGCAACCTATTATTTCAACGATTTTCTAAATCAAAATTATAAAGGTACATTCGGGGATTTTAGCAAAATAACTCAGTCCCAGTTATTTACGATTACATTTGCTCTCATTCTGAAAGAAATGAAAGATTCGTCATCGCTCCTTGATCCAATAGAAGAACCTTTACGCAAAGAAAAAGCAATTGAACTATGAAATACATTAAATACTTGATATACAAGATATTTGGACTGAAAACTTATCTTCAAATTGTCAGCAGAACCTACATTCGTCTCATTTCCATGGGGTTAGGGAAATCACAATATCCCGAAATACACTATTTGAAGCAAATTGTAAAACCAGGCTCGCACTGCATCGACATTGGTGCGAATCTTGGCTACTACTCTTATTTTATGAGTAAATATGCCGGTGCGTCAGGAAAAGTTTATTCTATCGAGCCAATTCCACTTTTTGGCGAAATTTGGAAGAAAAATGTAGCAAGAACTGGATTCAACAACATCGAATTGCTTCCTTACGCCTTAGGTGCGGAAGAAAAAAAGGTCACGATGGGAATGCCCGTCATTGACGGAACCGTTCATCACGGAATGACAAAAATTATTGATTCAAATTCGCAATGCGAAAAGAAATTTGAGGTGCAAATGCAAGTGCCAGACACACTATTCCAAAACCTTCCAAAAATTGATTTTATCAAAATCGACATTGAGGGTTACGAACACGTTGCTTTTGCAAATATGAAAAAACTGCTTGAACGAGATAAACCGCTTATTCAGTCGGAGCTTGGTGGAGAAGAAAATCGCAAAGAATGTTTCGCTATTTTGACCGAATTAGGTTATGAGCCATACATTCTTCACGAAAACGAACTGAAAAAAATACCCGTGAGCGAAATCAACGATCATGGGCAAGATTTTTATTGGAAACATCTTCTGACCGTCTGTCTTATATTGCCATTTTTCATAAAAATCATTGACGGCACATTTTTTTAGTCAATTTATACTCTATTTCCACTGAAAAACGTACTTTTGAAACGAAATTTTTCGAATGTATGAACGCACCTTCGTATGTTGAAAACGATCCGTGGCTGAAACCTTTCACGCCTGCTATTGTCGGTCGTTTAGAGTATTGGGAGCAAAGAGAAAAGAATTTGCTTCTCAATAATTCTTCGCTTGATTCGTTTGCTAACGGGCATCTGTTTTTCGGTTGTCACAAGACCGAAAAAAGCTGGATTTTTCGTGAATGGGCTCCGAATGCGACAAATATTTGTCTTGTCGGAACTTTTTCCAATTGGGAGGAACACGTTGAATTTGTTTTTGAAGAAAAAGATCATTGCTGGGAACTTGAAGTGCCCTTAGACAAGATTAAACATGGCGATTTGTACAAATTGTCAATGTATTGGAAAGGCGGACACGGATTTCGTATCCCTGCGTGGGCAACGAGAGTTGTTCAGGACGAACAGACAAAAATTTTCTCTGCTCAAATTTGGGACAAGGAGCCATACGTTTGGAAAAATCCTCTTCCTAAAATCAATCAGGCACCTTTGATTTACGAGGCACACGTGGGTATGGCAACCGAAGAGTATAAGGTTGGTACCTATTCGGAATTTACAAAGAATGTACTTCCTATCATAAAAGAGGCTGGTTACAATACTGTACAGTTGATGGCCATTCAGGAACATCCGTATTACGGCTCGTTTGGTTATCACGTGTCGAGTTTCTTTGCCGCTTCCTCTCGTTTCGGTACTCCCGAGGAATTGAAGGAATTGATTGATACGGCTCACGGAATGGGTATGCGTGTCATTATGGATTTGATTCATTCTCATGCAGTTAAGAATACCGAGGAAGGATTAGGGAAATACGACGGCACCGATTATCAGTTTTTCCATAAAGGTCCTAAGGGTACGCACGGAGCATGGGATTCAAAATGTTTCAATTACGGCAAAAACGAGGTGATTCACTTCCTTTTGTCCAACTGCAAATATTGGCTGACAGAATACAATTTTGACGGATTCCGTTTCGACGGTGTTACCAGTATGATGTACTGGGATCACGGACTCGGACGTGCGTTTGACTGCTACGAACGTTATTATGACGGCAACGAGGACGACGATGCCCTTACATATTTAGGCTTGGCGAATAAGCTGATTCACGAAGTTAAGCCGTCAGCAATCACGATTGCCGAAGATATGAGCGGCTTACCAGGACTTGCCATGCCGATTAAGAATGGTGGTTATGGCTTTGATTATCGCTTGTCGATGGGCGTTCCCGATTATTGGATAAAATTGTTGAAGGAACTCCGTGACGAAGATTGGCAAGTGGGAAATATGTATTACGAGTTGACTCAGGCTCGTGCCGACGAAAAAGTTATTTCTTATGCCGAATCTCACGACCAAGCGTTGGTTGGCGACAAAACGATAGCATTCCGCTTGATGGACAAGGAAATGTACACTTGTATGCACGTTGCGATTCCAAGTCTGGTAATAGACCGAGGAATGGCGTTGCACAAGGAAATTCGTCTGATGACGCTTGCAACGGCACAAAACGGTTATCTCAACTTTATGGGAAATGAGTTCGGTCACCCCGAATGGATTGATTTTCCACGTGAAGGGAACGGTTGGTCATATCACTATGCTCGTCGTCAGTGGCATTTACGAACCGATGAAAATCTTCGATACAAGTTCCTTGCCTTGTTCGACAAGGATATGATTGCCATGGTTAACGAACATCCGAATTTCTTCAAGGAACGACCTCGATTTATTCACGATAACAATCACGATCAAATTTTGGCATTTGAGCGTGACGGATTGTATTTCGTATTTTCGTTCAATCCAACGCAATCATTTGAGGGATATGGAATTGCCATGCCGGCAGGAGAATATAAGATTGTGCTGACAAACGACGCTCCCGCATATGGTGGCTTGAATCGTGTGGACCAAACGTTGACGTATTTCTCGCTTCCTGTGGAAGAAGGTCTGTATGCAGAACATTATCTGAAAATGTACATTCCAAACCACACGGTGCTTGTGTTCAAGAAGGTAAAATAACCTGTCATGGCTCAAATGATACAATCGGCATATACGCGCTTGCAAATTCCCGAAATTACGATTGGTTCGGTGAAAATAGGTGGTGACAACCCTATTGCCTTGCAATCAATGACGAATACCAACACGAACGATACCGAGGCGAGTGTTGAGCAATGCATACGTGTTTTCAACGCTGGTGGCGATTATGTCCGTCTGACGGCGCAAGGCATAAAGGAAGCCGAAAATCTGAAAAATATCAAGCAACAATTGGTTGCTCGTGGCTATACGCAACCGTTGGTTGCCGACATTCACTTTAATCCGCAAGCGGCATTGGTTGCTGCAAAATATGTGGAGAAGGTGAGAATCAACCCCGGAAATTACGTTTATATCGGTTCTTTGCGAAAAACTGATTATACCGACGAGGAATATACGGCAGAATTGGAGAAAATTCGCGAGAATATATTGCCTTTGCTTGCCGTGTGCAAACAAAACAATACTGCCATTCGTATCGGAGTGAATCATGGCTCGCTGTCGCAACGCATTGTTTCTCGTTATGGCGACACACCCCAAGGCATGGTGGTGAGCATGATGGAGTTTCTTCATATTTGCAAAGATGCTGATTTTAAGAATGTTGCGTGTTCTATTAAGGCAAGCAATACTCGCATAATGGTTCAAGCGACTCGTTTGCTTGCGCAACGAATGATAGAGGAAAACTGTCGTTTCCCCATACATTTGGGCGTTACCGAGGCAGGGGCAGGCGAGGACGGAAGAATAAAATCGGCAGTGGGAAGTGGTTCATTGTTGCTCGACGGCATTGGTGATACTATTCGTGTATCGCTTACCGAAGCCCCCGAAAGTGAGATTCCGGTGTGTAAGCTCATTGTCGATTATAGAAATGAAGTATTTGCCACACCGTTGCAATTTGAGCCGATAGAAGATGTTCGTAAGGCGATTGACACGTATTCGCCATATCATACAACGGCAGTTTCTGGTATTGGAGGCGATTCCGTCCCAATGGTCTTTGGTCCCGAAAACACAAAGGCAGATTGGATTTGGAAGGGAAATTACATTCAAAAAGATGCTCTAAAGATTCCTGTTGTTTCGTTGCATGAATATAACAAAGCAGAAACTTGTGTGTTGCAGATTTCGGACACGGAACTCGACACATTGAAAACGATGGAATTGGGAGATAATACAATTATCTTGTTTGACTGCAAAGACATTCACGTTACGTATTTTACCTGAAAACTATACGCAATGCTTGCAGGAAGAAAAAATCCCGTCGTGTTGGCACGTTCGTACGACTATGCTGATTTTGCCACGTTGCAAATTCGTGCCGCTATGGACTTTGGCTCGTTGTTGCTTGACGGTTTCTTGAACGGCGTAATGATTCAATCTTCGCATTTTACAGAAAATCAATTAGTTGATCTTTCGTTTGCCATATTGCAGGCTTCTCGTTCCCGATTCGAAAAAACGGAATATATCTCGTGTCCTTCGTGTGGAAGAACATTGTACGACATAGAGAAAGCCTTAGCTGAGGTGAAGGCGAAAACGTCGCATCTGAAAGGATTGAAAATAGCCGTGATGGGCTGCATTGTCAATGGTCCCGGCGAAATGAGCGATGCCGATTATGGCTACATGGGAGCAGGGAAAGGCACGGTTAATTTGTATAAAAAACAAACGCTTGTTTGTCGCAATATCCCCGAGACCGAAGCAGTACAGGCACTGATTCAGTTGATAAAAGATAATGGAGATTGGAAGGAGAAGTGATTCTCGCAAAAAAAAAATTACCGACTTAATGTTCCTATGGAACAAGCCAACGTTCATATCCTCATCAATCGAATGGAATTATGTAAGAAAGTTCTTTCATGTGAGCAATGATTCCATCGCAGATTTCCTCGTTAAAGTGCCGCAATGCCTTATAAAACAAATCATTCGGGAAATGTATAAACATATCGTCGTTGAAAAATTTTATTATACAATGACAACTGTTGTACTTTGTACGTGTTTCGTCAAATTCAACTGAATCAAATTGAGGAATCCCTTTTTCCATAATCGACAATTTACTGTCAGCCAACTGAAAACGTGAACTTCCTTCAAACGAAAATGGGAACACCAATGCACCAATCACCAAAATATCTCTTGAAACGCAAGCGTTCATGATTGACAGTACTGTCAAGTCATCGTCGCCACCAAGACAATTCAGCAAACATACATATTTCACGTTTTGGGGAACAACCAACTTCAGCATTGATTGCCATTGAGCATCGGCGGAATCAAAATAAACATCTTTGCGGATTGTAGCCACGGAAAAATGTTCCGAAAGTTTTTCCATGTTTTGTTCCACTATGTTGATTGCCCCGTCGCCAACGGCAAGCAGTAAAACGTTATTCTCGTTCATTTCTTTTACAATTTTATAATAAACTGATTTTCCTCTAAATTCTTCAGTGCCATTTCAACGCCTTGTGCAACGGAATAAAATGTATCGTCAACGAGTTTGACTTTAATTTTAGTCTTTCTGCTCAAACGTTCAGCTAAACCATATAGCATTGCTCCTCCACCCGACAGCCAAATTCCGTCAACAGCAAAGTCGTTGAACAATTCAGGGGGGACACGTTCCAGTACGTTTGACACGGCATTTTCTATCTTCGTCAGTGGTTCGTGCAGCCATTCGGCTATTTCGTTCGGAGAAAGTTTTACTTCGATTTGCTCAGCCGTGACTATGTGCGCTCCAGAAA